>DATLTP010000189.1:0-6649 GCA_035533535.1 Bacillota bacterium
CGGTCGCGGCTGCGGAGACAGAGGGCAAGGAGTGGAGGTCGCACCGCCAAATCCAGTTCGCCGATCGCTTGCGGCAGGCCGGTGAGGACGAACGGGCGGCGCAGTATGTCGGACGCCGGCTGGCCGAAGGTTTTACCGCAGATCTCGCCACCTGGCTCGGTGAACGTCACCTCGAGCGGGGAGAACATGCCGCCGCCCTCGATCTGTTTGTTCGGGCCTTCTCCTGCGCGGCAAGCAGGACACTCTACGACAACGCACGGACAGCGGCAGAGGCGATGGGCGTCTGGATCCAGACACGCGCGGACCTTCTCACCGCCATACGCAACGATGTGCAACTGTCGGTCGACATCCTGCTGGCCGAGGGCGACGTGGTCGGGGCACTCGCGGCAGCAGAGCCGCGTCCGGGTCCGTACTTCGTTTGGCCGGAGACCCTGGCCCGAGTGGCGCAGGCGGCGTCCGAATCGTTGCCGCACGAGGCTGTGCGCCTCTACAAGAAGCTTGCGGAGATGGCGATCGCCGGTCGCCAGCGGCACACCTACCAGCAGGCGGTACGCTGGCTCGCGGCGGCAGGCAGGGTCGCCGCCAGCGCGGGGGAGGCCGTAGAGTGGCGGTCCTATGTCCACGAACTGCTGTTGCGGCACCGCCAGTTGCGCGCCCTTCAGGACGAGGCGCGCAAGGGTGGGCTGCTTTAGGCTCTAAAGACCCCGACGGCCACACTGCACAGGACTGCAGGCGCCGCGTTCGTCGTCGTGGGCGCGCTGCTGCTCGTGCGCCGCTGACGCCGCGCCGCGTGTCAACCCACGAGAAAAGGTAACCGAAGGGAGCCGGCTCACTCAGGAGAGGATGTAACCGAAGGTCAGTCAGCCGGAGTAGCCAGGGCGGCGGCTGGCGGGGAGCACAAGAGGAAAGCAAGCCGCTGGTGGAGGGCCAGCGGGTTGAGGTTGGCCCGGGTGGTCTCAAGGAGCTGCTGAGTTTCATGCGATAGGGCGTGCAGGTCGCAAAGGCGCTGAAAAGGCGAGCGCGCCTGGTCGTAGCGCTTTTGGATGTGGGCCCCGACCCGAGTCTTGCCGATGAGCTTGCGCGAGGGCAGCAGCAGGTTGGCGTAGGGATCGAGCAGGTCATAGACGTCGTTGAGCCAGGCGAGTTGCTGGGCAGTTTCGAAGCGGTCGTAGCCCACCATTTCGCGCACGAACTGGCGGTTCTTCTGCTCGGCGTGGGGGTTGTCGTTCTTGCGGTAAGGGCGGCTGCGGGTGAACTGGATCTGGGTGTCACGAACGAAGCGGCTCAGGTGGTTGCTGAGGAACTCGCTGCCGTTGTCCGAATGCAGGCCCCAAGTCGGGTGTGGCCACTGGGCGATGATCCAGGTCAGAGCACCATGGACGGGGCGCTGACCGCGGCTGAGGATGCCACGCCGACGAGACCAGCCGCTGACCACGTCCACGACGGTGAGGGTGCACAGGTAATGGCCAGATACGGAGCCACCGTTGTGCTCGACCAGGTCGACAGCCAGGGCACCGGGCCGGGACTCATCCCAGTCGTAGCGGCCCAAGGGGATCTCGCTGCGCAAGCCGACTGATCCACGGGAAGTCGTGTATCGTCGAGCCTTCGGCGAGGGCATCGTGGCCAGGCGGCGTGCCAGAGTCGCTCGGCTGATTGAAGCCAGCTGTGCGCGCACGTCGGGGGGGAGTGAGATTTCGCCGTGGGCCGCCAATTGCTCCGCCATGGACAGCAGCACCGGATGCAGCCGCTCGGCGCAGGGGTAGTCGAGGGCGGTCCACACCAGTTCGATCGCGGGCAGTGCCGCCAGGTATCGGTGTGCCCCACGTCGCTTGACGGGCGAGCGCCGACCGGCATTGGGCTGGCCAAGGACGCGAATCGCGTACTTGCGGTTGTAGCCGAGGGTGCCGATCACTTCGTCCAGCAAGGCCGCCTTGGCTGCTCGGCTGGCAAGGGCCCGGTAGCGTGCCCGCACCACGCTCAGGTACTCCCGCCGGGCGGCCATCGACATCGGCAGAGGTCAGTCCCTTCGCTGACATTCTGAAATGAGTGACCCGCGGTCCTTCGGTTACATCTTGGCTGAGTGATTGCGCGCCTTTGACGCGCGGCGCGGGGGCGCTATAATGGAGTCCACGTGCGCCCGTAGCTCAACTGGACAGAGCGTTGGCCTCCGGAGCCAAAGGTTGTGAGTTCGATCCTCGCCGGGCGCACCAAAGGATCCACGTGCCGCTGCCGCTCCTGAGCCCGCCCAGTCTTCAACACTCATCCCTACCTACAAATGGCCGTCCGCCGGCGAAGTCAACATCCGTGCGCCTTCCTGCGATCCCATCTGGGGAGGCTCCGTTCTGCGGCTTTTTGCTCCGGCCATGATGTGGACCGTCGAGAAGACGCTTTTGCTGATGTTCATCGGCACCTCCGCCTGCATCCTGGGACCGGCTTTCTACAGGCGCTGGAGCGAACGCCTCCACGAGGGCCGCCTCGGCAGGGCCGGTCTCGCAGGCATGGACCGCATGAGCGGCTTGGCCTTCGAGCAGGCCATGGCGGGCTTGTTCCGCGCGCGCGGCTGGACCGTGGAGCGGACGCCGTACCAGGGCGACTACGGCGCCGATCTGGTGCTCAAAGCCGACGGGGTCCGGACTGTCGTCCAGCTCAAGCGGTGGCGCGGGCCAGTGGGTATCGCAGCCGTCCAGCAGGTGGTGGCTGCGAAGGCGCTATACCGCGCCGAGCGGTCGATGGTGGTCACGACCGCCCATTTCACTCCCCAGGCCATCACCCTTGCCCGTGCCAACGACGTCGACCTGTGGGACCGCCAGCACCTCGCGCGTGAAGCGGAACTGCGCCAGCCACGTCGAGTCTGAATCCCTACGTCCGCCGTCGGTTTTTTTGACGCTTCCCGGCAGCGGCACTATAATCAGAGTGATCCACTCGGATATGAGTTTCGGGAGGCGTTGCACTCGTGGCAGAGATCGATCTCCGCATCGAGGACCTGCAGGCGGCCGTTGAGGGAAAGGCCATCCTCAAGGGCGTCAACCTGCATGTCCGCGGTGGCGAGGTTCACGCGATCATGGGTCCGAACGGCTCTGGCAAGTCGACGCTGGCCAACACGCTGGCCGGCCATCCCCGCTACGAGGTGACGGGCGGCCGCGCCGTGCTCAACGGCGAGGACATCCTGAGCCTGGCGCCGGATGAGCGCGCCCAGCGCGGGCTGTTCCTGGCCTTCCAGTACCCCGTCGAGGTGCCCGGCGTCACCGTCGCCAACTTCCTGCGCCAGTCGCTCAAGGCGGTCCGCGGCCAGGAGATCCCGTTCGCCGAGTTCAGGAAGAAGCTGCTTGAGAAGATGGCGCTGCTGGAGATGGACCAGTCCATGGCCGCGCGCTACTTGAATGAGGGCTTTTCCGGCGGCGAGAAGAAGCGCAACGAGATCCTGCAGATGTCCATGCTGGAGCCCAAGGTGGCCGTGATGGACGAAACCGACTCGGGCCTGGACATCGACGCGCTCAAGGTCGTATCCGAGGGCGTCAACAAGCTGCGCGGCCCCAACATCGCCGTCGTCGTCATCACGCACTACCAGCGCATCCTGCGCTACATCCAGCCGGACTTCGTGCACGTCATGGTCGATGGGCGCATCGTCCGCTCTGGCGGCAAGGATCTGGCGCTTGAGCTCGAGGACAAGGGCTACGAGTGGATTCGCGAGGCTGTCGCCGAGACGGCCCAGACCGGGGCGAACTAGCCATGAGCGTGACCAGCCTGCAGGAGCCGGCCTGGCTCCGCGAGCAGAAGAAGCAGGCCCAGATGGCCTTTGACGCCTCCGAGCTGCCCTACTGGGACCGCACGGAGATCCGTCCCTTCGACCCGACCCGGTTCGCCGCGGCGGTCTCGCCCGCCTACGACCTGCCGCAGCTGCCCCAGGACGTCGCGAAGAGGGGCGTCATCGTCACCGACCTGCAGACGGCCGCCGCCCAGCACGGTGAGCTGCTGCAAAAGCACCTGGGCACGGTGCTCCCCGCCAGCCGCGGGCGCTTCGAGGCCCTGCACGCGGCGAACCTGTTAAACGGCGTCTTCGTCTACGTGCCCAAGGGCGTGGAGGTCGAGGAGCCCCTGGCCGTCACCTGCAATGTCGCCGGTCAGGGCGCGCTGAGCGCGCCCCATATGATCCTCGTGCTCGAAGAGGCTTCGTCGGTGAGCGTCGTCCAGCGCACAGAGGGCGGCCGGGGCTGCCTGCTCCTGCCCTCCGTCGAGGTCGTGCTCGGAAACGCCGCCCGCCTGCGCTTTGCCGACGTGCAGAACTTCGCTCCCGATGCGTTCAATTACACGGTCCGCCGCGGCCTTCTGGCGCGGGACTCCTCCCTGGAGTGGGTCCTTGGCGATGTCGGCAGCCGCGTCGTGCGCGCCAACACGGAGAGCGTCCTGAACGGGGCCGGCGCGGAAAGCCGCAGCATGCTGGTCTTCTTCGGCAGCGGCAGCCAGCACCTGGACCTGGGCCTGACCATGTCGCACACGGGCGCGCGCACCAACGCCAACATGCTGACCAAGGGCGTGCTGAAGGACCGCTCGCGCGCCGTCTACCGCGGCACCTCGGACATCGAGGCGGGCAGCAAGAACTGCAACAGCCAGCAGTCCGCCAAAACGCTGCACCTCGGCGGCGAGGTGCGCTCGGACTCGATCCCGGCCCTGTTCATCGACGAGTACGAGCTGTCGGCCGGCCACGCGGCCACCGTCGGCAAGGTGGACGAGGAGCAGCTCTTTTACATGCGCAGCCGCGGCCTGCCCGAGGTCGAGGCCCTGCGCCTGATCGTGGAGGGCTTCCTGACGCCCCTGATCGACCAGATCCCCATCGCGGCCGTGCGCGAGGACCTGGCCGCCCTGATCGACCGCAAGCTGGCCGGGGAGTGAGCGTGTTGGATCTCGCCAAGGTGCGGGCCGACTTCCCCATCCTGCAGGAACGGGTGAACGGCCGGCCGCTGGTGTACTTGGATAACGCTGCCACGACCCAGAAGCCGCAGGCGGTGCTCGACGCCGTCGCGGGCTACTACGAGCACACCAACGCCAACGTGCACCGCGCCATCCACACCCTGGGCGAGCACGCGACCCAAGCGTACGAGAACAGCCGCGCGCGGGTGGCCCGGTTCCTGAACGCGCCCGCGGCGAGCAACATCGTCTTCGTGCGCAACGCCTCGGAGGCCCTGAACCTGGTGGCGTACGCCTGGGGCAGCCGGCTGCGGCCCGGGGACGAGATCGTGCTCACGCCGATGGAGCACCACAGCAACCTGATCCCGTGGCAGCTGCTGGCGAAGCGGAGCGGCGCGGTCCTGCGCTTCATCCCGTTGTTGGACGACGGAACCTTGGATCTGTCGCGCGCGCCAATTGGCGCGCGCACCAAAATCGTCTCCGTGACCCATGCCAGCAACGTGCTCGGCACCCTGGTGCCAGCCGCCGAGCTGGCGGCCCGCGCCCATGCGGCGGGCGCCGTCTTTGTCCTGGACGCGGCCCAGAGCGTGCCGCACATGCCCGTGGACGTGCAGGCCCTGGACTGCGACTTCCTGGCGTTTTCCGGCCACAAGGTCTACGGGCCCATGGGCATCGGCGTGCTTTACGGCAAAAAGGCGCTGCTGGAGGAGATGGACCCCTTCCTCGGCGGCGGCGAGATGATCCTCGAGGTGCACCTGGATCGCGCGACGTGGAACGACGTGCCGTGGAAGTTCGAGGCCGGCACCCCCAACGTGGGCGGGGCCGTGGGCCTGGCCGCCGCGCTGGATTACCTCGAGGGGCTCGGGCTGGCGGCGGTCGCCGAGCACGAGCGGGCGCTGACCGCGGCCGCACTTGGGGTCCTCGCCGACCTGCCAGGCGTCACCGTGTATGGCCCCCAGGGCGAGCGCGGCGCGCTGGTCTCCTTCACCGTCGAGGGGGTGCACCCGCACGACCTCTCGCAGGTTCTTGACCAGGAGGGGGTGGCCATCCGCGCCGGCCACCATTGCTGCCAGCCGCTGATGCGGCAGCTCGGCGTCGTGGCCACGGCGCGGGCCAGCTTTGCCTGCTACAACACCCTGGAGGAGGTGCAGGCGCTGGGCGCCGCCGTGCGCAAGGCACAGGGCTTCTTCAGCCAGGTCATGCGCTAGGCGGTTCCGGTGTAATGCTATGTCGATGGCACTGGAAGATCTGTACCGCGAGGTCATCATGGACCACTACCGCTCTCCGCACCATAAGGGGCGCGTGGAGGGCGCGACCGGCGACGTGGAGATGCTCAATCCCACCTGCGGCGACGAGATTCGCGTCAGCTTCCGGGTGGAGGACGGGCGCATCGCTGACGTGGCCTTTCAGGGCCGCGGCTGCTCCATCTCCATGGCGTCGGCCTCGATGATGACTGACGCCGTGATTGGCAAGACCGTCGAGGAGGCGCGGACGTTGATCGCAGCCTTCAGCGAGTTGATGCAGGGCGGCGCGGCGGGGCCCGAGCTGGGCGACCTGGTGTCCCTGCAGGGCGTCGCGAGGTTCCCCGTGCGCATCAAGTGCGCCACCCTTCCCTGGACGACGCTGGAGAAGGGGCTCACCGCAGCCACGGATGGCGTAGGGGGCTAGTTGATCTCCTCAACTGACTCCGCGTCCGCGCGGGAGGAACCCGCGCGGACCATTGACTCCGCATCCGCGCGGGAGG
>DATLTP010000190.1:0-4981 GCA_035533535.1 Bacillota bacterium
TCAGCAATTACGCGCGCATGAGCTACAACTTCGGCCCCACGCTTTTACACTGGATGCAAGCGCAGGCGCCTGCGGCGTATCGTGCCGTGATCGATGCGGACCGCGAGAGCCGCGATCGCTTCTCCGGCCACGGGGCCGCCATGGCGCAGGCATACAGCCACATGATCCTTCCCCTGGCCAACGCCCGCGACCGGCGCACCCAGGTCATCTGGGGCATCCGGGACTTCCGCCGCCGCTTCGGCCGCGAGCCTGAGGGCATGTGGCTGCCTGAGACGGCCGCCGATGTCCCCTCGCTGGAGGCGCTGGCGGAGCAGGGCATCGCCTTCACGATCCTGGCGCCCCACCAGGCCCAGCGGGTCCGGCGCCGGGGCGGCCGGACCTGGCACGACGTGCGCGGCGGCCGCATCGACCCGACCATGGCCTACCAGGTGCGGTTGCCCTCCGGCCGGGCCCTTCATGCTTTCTTCTACGACGGGCCCATCTCCCAGGCGGTGGCCTTCGAGGGGCTGCTGGCCGACGGCGCGCGCTTTGCCAACCGCCTGCTGGACGGGTTCGACGACCGGCGCAGCTGGCCGCAGCTGGTCGCGGTGGCGACCGACGGCGAGACCTATGGCCACCACCACCGCCACGGCGAGATGGCCCTGGCCTACGCCCTGCGCCACCTGGAGGAGCGCGGCATGGCCCGGTTGACGGTGCCCGGGGAGTACCTGGCGCGCCACCCCGCCACCCACGAGGTGGAGATCCGCGAAGGCACATCCTGGAGCTGCGCGCACGGGATCGAGCGCTGGCGCTCGGACTGCGGCTGCAAGAGCGGCCAGCGCCCGGGTTGGAGCCAGGCGTGGCGGGGGCCGTTGCGGGAGGCGCTCGACCAGCTGCGCGACGACCTGGCCGCCCGCTTCGAGGTGGCGGGGCAGGAGCTGTTCCAGGATCCCTGGGCGGCCCGGGACGACTATATCGAGGTGGTCCTGGACCGCAGCCCCGAGGTGGTGGAGGCGTTCTTGGCCCGCCACCGCCGCCGCGAGCTGAGCGAGGCTGAGCGGGTGCGCGTGCTTTCCCTCATGGAGCTCCAGCGCCACGCGATGCTGATGTATACCAGTTGCGGCTGGTTCTTCGACGAGATCTCCGGCCTCGAGACAGCCCAGATCCTGCAGTATGCGGCCCGGGCCGTCGGGCTTGGCCGCGACCTGTTCGGCGTGGACCTCGAGCCGGCGCTGCTGGCCGGGCTGCGTCTGGCGCCCAGTAACCTCCCGGAGTTCCGCGACGGGGCCGCGGTCTATCAGCGGCTGGTCCGGCCGGCGGCCGTCGACCTGCAGGCCGTCATGGCCCACCAAGCCATCTCAGCCCTTTTCCTGCCGGGGGAGCCCGCTGATCGCGTGTACTGCTACGGGGTCCATGCGGTCGACCACCACCTGGCGGAGTCCGGGCGCACCCGCCTGGTGGTGGGCCGCGCCGAGGTGGCCTCCACGATCACGGGCGAGCACGCCCTGCTGACCTATGGCTTTCTGCACCTCGGCGACCACCACGTCAGCGGGGGCGTTCGACCCTTCCAGGGCGAGGAAGAGTACCGCGACGTGGACTCGGGAGCGGCGGAGGCGTTTGCCCGCGGCGACCTGGCCGAGGCCCTGCGCCGCCTGGACCGGTACTTCGAGGGCCGCACCTATTCCCTGCCGTCGCTGTTCCGCGATGCCCGGCGCCAGATCCTCGACCTGGTCTGCTCGGCCGCCCTGCGCGAGGCCGAGCAGGCGCAGCGGCGCATCTATGAGGACCATGGCCCCCTCATGCGGTACGTGCGCAGCCTGAAATTACCGCAGCCCGAGTCGTTGCAGGCGGCCGCCACCGTCATCCTCAACCTCGACCTGCAGCGGGCCCTGGGCGAGCCCGTGCCCGACCGGACGCGGGTCGACACCCTCATGGAGCAGGCGACGGCCCTGGACCTGAAGCTGGACGCGGATCGGCTGGGTTACGTCCTGGGCCGGACCCTGGCCGCGGCCGCCGAGCGGCTGGAGGCGGCGCCGGCCGCGGCGGACGGCGTGGGCGATCTCCTGGCGGTGGCAGAGCTCGCCGCCGCCCTGCCCTTCCCGGTCGACCTCTGGCCGGCCCAGAATGTGTACTTCGCTCTGCTGGGCAGCGCCGCACCGGAGGTGCGTGCCCGCGCCCAGGCCGGGGACCCGGCCGCGAAGATCTGGCTGCAGCGTTTCGTCGAGCTGGGGGACCGTCTCGGCGTGGTGGGTGATGCGGCTTGATCCCCGCCGCGACCTACCGCCTGCAGCTGCGGGACGGTGTCACGCTGGCGGACGCCGAGGCCCTGGTGCCCTACCTGGATGGCCTCGGCGTCACCGACCTCTACCTGTCGCCCGTGGCGGCCGCCCGCCCAGGCAGCCCCCACGGGTACGACATCATCGACCCGAACCGGGTCGAGCCTGACCTCGGGGGCGAGGCGGCCCTCGGCGATCTGGCCGCCGCGCTGCGGGGGCGGGGGATGGGCCTCATCCTGGACGTCGTGCCCAACCACATGGCAGCGACCTACGAGAACCCATGGTGGCGCGAGGTGCTGGCGGAGGGGCAGGATGCCCTGCACGCCCCGTTCTTTGACATCGACTGGCAGCCGCCGCGCCAGGACCTGGCCGGCAAGATCCTGCTGCCGGTCCTCGGCGACCGCTATGGGCAGGCCCTGAGCGACCTCCACCGGGTCGAGCCGGGCACCCTGGCCTACTTCGACCGCCGCTTCCCCCTGCGTGGCGAGGCCGAGAACCGGCACGCGCTGCTGCTCGGGCAGGCCTACCGGCTGGCCTACTGGCGAGCCGGGCTGGATGAGGTCAACTACAGGCGGTTCTTCGACGTGGCGGACCTGGTGGGGGTCCGCGTCGAGGATGCGGACGTCTTCGCCGCCACCCACGCGGGGCTTTTGCGCTGGGCGGCCGCTGGATGGGTCACCGGCGTGCGCGTGGACCATATCGACGGCCTGCTCGACCCCGCGGCCTACCTGCGGCGCCTGGCAGAAAGCCTGCCGGCGGGGACGCCGGTGTGGGTCGAGAAGATCCTGTCGCCCGGCGAGAACCTGCCGGCGGGGTGGGCCTGCGCCGGCACCACCGGGTACGAGTTCGGCGCCGCCGCGGGCGAGCTGCTGTACGACGGTGGCGGCGCCGCCGCCCTGGACCTGCTGCATGGCCACTGGGGCGCGGCCCCCGCCGAGTATGGCCAGGTGCTGCGGCAGTGTAAGCGCGAGGTGCTGAACGACCTCTTTGCGGCTGACGTTCGGGCCCTGGTGTGCGCCCTGGCCGCCCGGGCAGCCCGTGATCCGGAGGCGGCCGACCTGACCCTGGCCGAGTTGGAGCGGGCCCTGATCGAAGTCACGGCCTGGCTGCCGGTCTACAGGACGTACGCGGGATCCGGCGGGGAGGCCCTGGACCATGCGGCGGCGGGGGCGGCGCGCTCGCTGCAGGCCGTCGATGGGCTGGCGCTCCGCTTCGTTGCCCGGGTCCTGGCGGAACGGGCGACAGCCGGCAGCGAGACCGCGGCAATGGCTGGGACGCAAGCGCGGCCGCCGCGAGAGCTTGCCGCCCGCTGGCGCCAGCTCAGCGGACCCGCCATGGCCAAAGGGGGGGAGGACACCGCCCTCTACCGCCAGGTGCGGCTCAGCTCGCTGAACGAGGTCGGCGCCAACCCCGGCAGCGCCGGGATGACGGTGGAGGACTTCCACGCCTGGTGCGCGCGCCGCCTCGCCGCCCAGCCGGCCGGGCTCAGCGCCACGTCCACCCACGACAGCAAGCGCAGCGAGGACGTGCGGGCCCGCATCCACGTGCTGGCTGAGGTGCCCAGCCTGTGGAGCCGGCAGTGCGTCCGCTGGCGCGCTGCCCTGGGTGCGGACTGCGCCATCGACCCGCCGCTCGAGCAGCTTCTGCTGCAGGCCGCCGTGGGTGCCTGGCCGCTGGATGCGGGCGAGATGCCAGCCTTTGCCGAGCGGCTGGCGGCGTATGCCCAGAAGGCCGCCCGCGAGGCCAAGCAGTCCACGTCCTGGCTCGACCCAGATCTGGAGTACGAGGCCCGGGTTCAGGCCTTCGTGGCCGCCATCCTGGCGCATTCGGACCTGCAGCCGGTGCAGAGCGCGGTCGCCTACTACGGCGCCGTGAACTCGCTGGCCCAGGTCGTCTTGAAGGCCGCCTGCCCTGGCGTGCCCGACCTGTACCAGGGCTGCGAGGCGTGGAACCTGAGCCTGGTGGACCCAGATAGCCGCCGCCCCGTGGACTTCCTCAGCCTTCGCCAGGCGCTGGCGGCGCTCGATGCGGCCGCCCCGGACCCGGCGGCGCTTTTTCGCGAGTGGGCGGACGGACGGGTCAAGCTGTGGGTCACATCCCGCAGCCTGCGGTTCCGGCGGAGGCGGCGCCGCCTCTTCGCCCAGGGCGCGTACATCCCCGTGCGCGTGGCTGGCAACAAGGCCAGGCACGTATGCGCCTTCATGCGCCGCGACACGGAGGGGGCGGCGTTGGCCGTGGTCCCCCGCTTCCCGGCGCGCCTGACCGGCGCCGACCGCACGGAGGAGATCCGCCCGCCGCTGGGTGCCGTCTGGGCCGACACCCGCCTGGTGATGCCGCCGGATGCGCCCGCAACCTGGACGGATGTGCTCACGGGCGTCACGGTCCGGGCAGAGCGGGTGGCCGATCTCCTGGCGGACCTGCCGGTGGCCATGCTCCAGGCCTGAGGGGCGGGCTGGTCGCCGGGTCGTCACCTCGCGCCACCAGGCGGATCTGCCTCCAGGGCTGAGCAACGGACTGGCCGCTGCCACGAGGTGAACTGCCGGTTGCCATGGGCGGAGGCCTCGCGCTCTCCCTCCGCGAATCCTGGCGGCAGGGGGCGAAGCCAAATGAGTGAGCCGCGGGCCCCTGGGGCGCTGCTGGGCTGGGCCTGGCGGCTTTACCTGGCCAACTGGCGGCCGGCGCTTGCGATCGCCGCCACGGCCAGTGTCGTGGAATGGCTGCTGACC
>DATLTP010000191.1:0-3458 GCA_035533535.1 Bacillota bacterium
GCCCACCTCCGCCGCTTGGCCGATGGCGTGGCGGCCCCGCGGCCGTCTATCCTCGGAAGGAGGGGGCTGTGCGACATGAAGCGCTGGCAGAAGGCGTGCCTGGCCGTCGTGGCAGGGATCGCGCTCCCCGTGGCGGCGGCCGCGGCGCCTGCCTACGACGTCGCCGCCAACTGCTCCCTGGCGCCTGAACTGCACTATGTCGTCGACAGGGTCGACCGCACCCCGACGGGCGGCATGCTGGGCGACGGCAACCCCGTCGGCTTCATCTGCAGCGGAAACACGTACGTGCCGCTGCGCTGGCTGGCGGAGACCCTCGGCCGCGCCGTGACCTGGGATGCGGCCACGTCCACCATCGGGATCTCCGCATCGGGCGCCGCCCAGAACGGAGTGGCCTTCCACGTGGCCAGGGTCACCACGAGCCCACCGGGCACCAGCGTGGCCGTGGACGTGGCCAACGCCACGGCCAAGACGGCGTACACATCCTTCACGGTCCAATTCCAGGATGGCTATGGCAAGGTGGTCGGCACCATCGACCAGCCGCCCCCGGGCGCGGACTCCTTCGGCAAGGCCGAGATCGCGGCCGGGGCGACGCAGACGCTAACGGTGGCGAGCGCCCAGGACTTCTTCGGGTACGTCCAGGTCGTCATCGTGCCGTGGGCTGCAGCCTGCCCCATTGCCTGTCCGCCGCTGCCGGGATGAGGATGGACGAGCCAGAGTTCCAGCGCGACCTGTATCGCGGGACGGCCCAGGACTATGACCGGTTCCGGGTGCCGTACCCGCAGACCCTGATCGCGGACCTGCTGCGGTGGTGCAAGGCCACCGGCCAGGGCCGGCTGCTGGACCTCGCCTGCGGGACGGGGCAGATCGCCTTTGCCATGCACCCCGCCTTCGACGAGGTCTGGGCCGTCGACCAGGAGCCGGACATGGTGGCCTTCGCCCAGGAGAAGGCGCGCGCGGCCGGCATCCGCAACATCCGCTTCCTGGTCGCGCCCGCCGAGGAGTTGGTCGCGCCCGCGGCCTCATTCGAGCTGATCGCTGTCGGCAATGCCTTCCACCGTCTCCGCCGCGACGCCGTCGCCGCAAGCGCCTTCCGCTGGCTGAAGCCAGGCGGCTGCCTGGCCCTGCTCTGGTCGAGCAGCCCATGGCAAGGCCCGGCCACCTGGCAGCAAGCCCTGGCGGCCACCCTGGAGCGGTGGCAAAGGGCGCTGGCCACGGAGGCGCGGGTGCCGCAGGGCTGGGCGCAGGCCCGGCAGCAGCGGCCGGACCGGACCGTCCTGGAGGCGGCGGGGTTCGCGGCGCTTGGCTCCCACCGGTTTCCCACCCCGTACGCATGGACGGCCGAGGCGCTGGCGGGCTTCGCGTACTCCACGTCGTTTCTGCCGCGCGCCCAGGTGGGCGGGCGCGCGGCGGAGTTCGAGGAGGATCTGCGGCGTGCCCTCGAGGCAGCCGAGCCCGGCGGCCGTTTCTCCCAGACGATCGACTTCGCCTGCGAGCTGGTCCGTCGCCCGGGTTGACTTCCGGGGCCGGTGCACCGGTCCCGGGGGAGTGCCCCCGGAACCGGTGCACCCCCTCACGCCGCCCGGCTCCGGGCCCGCGCCGCCGCCTCGGTGATGGCCCGCGCGGTCTCGACCTGGGCCAGCGCCGTCCGATAGTCGGCGGGGCAGAAGGGGTCGTCCGCCACGTCCACGCCCTGCATGACCAGGGCCGCTGCCTCCGTGACGGCCGCGCCCTCCGGGATCCGGCCAACCAGCGCCGCCTCCGCGGCCCGTGCCCGGACCGGCCGGTCCGACACGCAGGTCAGCCCGATCCTCGCCGCCGTGCAGCGCCCGTCGGCGCCGACGCCCAGCCGCACCGCCACGCCCACCATCCCGTAGTCCGAGGCCCGGCGGGCGAACTTGCGGTACACGCTGCCCTCGCCGTGGCCGGCCGCCGGCGCCCGGTACTCCAGCAGGATCTCGCCCGGCCGGATCGCCGTCGTGAACGGACCCTGGAACCAGTCGTCGATGCTGATCTCCCGCAGCCCGTCGCGGCCGGAGACGGCCACCCGCCCACCCAGGGCCAGGACGACGGCGCCATAGTCCGCCGCCGGGTCGGCGTGGGCCAGTTCGCCGCCGAAGGTGCCGCGGTTGCGCACCTGGGGGTCGCCCAGGACCCGGACGGCATCCCGCAGGGCCGGTGCCGCGGCCGCCACCGCCCCGGAGCGCTCAACAGTGTCGTGGGTGGTGAGGGCCCCGATGGCGAGGTCATCCCCATCCACCCGCGCGTAGGCGAGATCCTGGATGCGGCCGATGTCGATCAGGACCCTGGGCTCCGCCAGACGCAGCCGCATCAGCGGCAGCAGGCTGTGGCCCCCCGCCAGCAGGCGGGCGTCGGACCCGTGCTGGTCCAGTAGGGAAATCGCCTCTTCCACGGTGTCCGCCCGCACGTACTCAAAGGCTGGTGGAATCATGCCGGCCGCCCCCCTTGCGCGTCGCGGATGGCCCGCCAGACCCGCGGTGGGGTCAGCGGCATGTCGATGTCCCGCACGCCGAGGTGCGCCAGGGCGTCCACCACGGCGTTCACGACTGCGGGCGTGCCGGCGATGGTCCCGGTCTCGCCGATGCCCTTGACGCCCAGGGCGTTGCTGGGCGACTTCGTCACAAAGAACTGGGATTCGATCGCGGGCACGTCCAGCGCCGTCGGCACCGCGTACTCCATCAGCGATGCGCCGAGCGGCTGGCCGCTTGCGTCGTACGGCAAATCCTCGAACAGGGCCTGGGCGATGGCCTGCACCACGCCGCCGTGCACCTGCCCCTCGGCGACCAGGGGGTTCACCACCACGCCGACGTCGTCGATGGCCAGGTAGCGGATGATCTCCACGCGGCCGGTGGCCGGGTCGACCTCGACCACGCAGGCGTGGGTGCCCGCCGGGTAGCTGAAGTTCTCGGGTGAGAAGTAGGCGGTGGCCTCCAGGCCGGGCTCCATCCCGTCGGGCATGCCGGCGTGCGAGCCGAGGTTGGCGGTGGCGGCCACGTCCGCGAAGGCCATGCCATGCGCGGGCGCCCCTTGCACATATAGGCGGCCGTCGCCAAAGGCGACGTCCTCCGGACGGCACTCCAAGCGGTGGGCCGCGATTTGGCGCATCTTCGCCTGGACGCGGTCGCAGGCCTGGACGACCGCCATGCCGCCGACCACCAGCGAGCGGCTGCCGTAGGTGCCAAGTCCGATGGGGGACAGGGCCGTGTCGCCGTGCATGACCTCGATGGCCTCCATGGGGATGCCCATGCGGTCGGCCACGATCTGGCTTAGCGTGGTTTCATGCCCCTGGCCCTGGGGCGAGGAGCCCGTGATCACGGTGACGGCGCCGCTCTGCTGGACCCGGACGACGGCCGACTCATAGAGGTGCGCCCCGTAGTAGCTGCCGGCGGTGGCGCGGGAGGGGGCAAGCCCGCAGGCCTCGATGTAGGTGGAGAACCCGA
>DATLTP010000192.1:0-42893 GCA_035533535.1 Bacillota bacterium
CCCACATCAGCAGGATTGAACCGGCGGTCAGGACGAGGATGACCTCGGCAATCGAGACGATACCCGGATGGAGCATGCCACCGTTGTTCTGCACGTAAACGGCAAGGCCCGTGCCCTGGACCAAGGCAAGGATCACGGTGCCGTACCGGGTCCACTGCGTGATCTGCTTCTGGCCCTCGGTGCCCTCTTTGGACCACTGCTCGACCTGCGGGATCACCAGCGTCAGCAGCTGCATGATGATCGACGCGTTGATATAGGGCATGATGCCCATCGCGAAGACGGCGAACAGGCGGAGGGCACCGCCGGCGAACAGGTTCAGCAGCCCGAACAGGGTGCCGCCGTTGGCAAACAGCTGCGCGAGGACGTTCGGGTTGACGCCCGGCACCGGCACGTGCGCCCCGATGCGGAAGACCAAAATCATGCCGATCGTGTAGAGGATGCGCCGCCGCAGATCGTCGGTCTTAAAGGCGCGCCCGAACGACTCCCCGATGGTCACGGTCTTGCACCCTGCCCTCTATCTCGATTCACTCCGCAGCGGCGCCCAGAACCTGGACGCTGCCGCCCGCGGCCTCGATCTTGCGCCGGGCCTCGGCGCTGAACGCGTGGGCGCTCACCTGCAGGGCCACCCCGAGCTCGCCCTTGCCCAGGATCTTCACGGCGTCTGGGGTGCGCCGCACCAGGCGGTGCTCCGACAGCAACTCCGGCGTCACATCGCTCCCGGCCGGGAGGCGGCCCAGGTCGCAGACGTTGACGATCTCATACTCGACGCGAAACGGCTCGTTCTTGAAGCGGTAAAGCTGAGGCAGCCGGCGCTGCAGGGGCAGCTGGCCACCCTCGAACCCCGCGCCCTTGACGCCGCCCGCGCGCGCCTTCTGACCCTTGTGGCCCTTGCCCGACGTTTTGCCGTGGCCGGAGCCGATACCGCGGCCGACCCGCTTGCGACCCTGACGCGGAGTCCCCGGCCGCAGGCTGGAAAGATCCACTTGCGATCACCTTCCCGGAGGCATGGATGCCGTGGGCCGCCCGTGATTGGGCTAAGCCCGCAGCTCCTCGAGGGTCTTGCCGCGCAGCCGCGCGACGTCCTCGGGCCGCTTGAGCTGGCGCAGCGCCGCCATTGTCGCATGGACGACATTGTTCGGGTTGCTGCTGCCGATGGACTTGGTCAGCACGTCGCGAACGCCGGCCAGCTCCAGCACGGCGCGGACGCCGCCGCCGGCGATGATCCCGGTACCGCGCGAGGCCGGCTTGATCAGCACCCGACCCGCCCCGAAGTGTCCCAGGGTCATGTGCGGCACCGTTGTCCCCGCGCGGGGGATGCTGACCATCGCCTTCTTGGCGTTGGCGATCCCCTTGCGGATGGCCTCCGGAATCTCCGTCGCCTTGCCGAGACCGGCGCCAACGCGGCCATCGCCGTCGCCGACGACGACCAGGGCGCTGAAGCTGAAGCGCCGTCCACCCTTGACCACCTTGGCCACACGGTTGATGGAGACGACGCGCTCGGAAACCTCATTCGGGTCGCCCGCCCTAGGGATGGTGACTCCCCCTCTTACGCGTCAGAAATCCAGGCCGGCCGCCCGCGCCGCCTCGGCGACGGCAGCCACCCGGCCGTGGTATTGATAGCCGCCGCGGTCAAAGACGACCTTGCTGACGCCCTTGGCCATGGCGCGGCGGCCAAGCAGCTCGCCGACCAGTTTGGCCGCGGCCACTGTGGCGGGGGAGCCCTTGAG
The DNA here is from genome assembly GCA_035533535.1 of Bacillota bacterium. Lineage (GTDB taxonomy): Bacteria > Bacillota > Sulfobacillia > RBS10-35 > JAJYVM01 > JAJYVM01. The sequence goes on from DATLTP010000192.1 coordinate 1,728, forward strand.
CTCCGTCTTCAGTTCCGGGTCCAGCGTCGAAGCCGCGCACAGGGTGCGCTGCTGGACGTCGTCGATCAACTGAGCATACATGTGCCGGGAACTGCGGAACACGCAGAGCCGCGGCCGCTCCGTCGTCCCCGCCAGCCGGCGCCGGCTGCGCAGGTGGCGCCGCAGGCGCAGTGCCCGACGATTGATTGCCATCCTCTATCGCCTCACTTGCCGGTCTTGCCGACCTTGCGCCGCACGTGCTCGCCAGCGTAGCGGATGCCCTTGCCCAGGTAGGGCTCCGGCGGCCGCACGTCGCGGATCACGGCTGCCAGCTGGCCCACGGCCTGCTTGTCGATGCCGCGCACCACCACGCTCGCGGGGGTGGGCACGTCGATCTCCACGCCATCCGGCGGTTCGATCTCCACCGGATGGGAGTACCCCACCGTCAGAATGAGCTTTCTGCCGGCCTTGGCCGCGCGGTAGCCCGTTCCGACCAACTCCAGCGGCTTGGTGAAGCCGCCGGTCACACCCTCGACCATGTTCGCCAAAAGGCTGCGCGAGAGGCCGTGCAGCGCCCGCTGGTGCCGCTCGTCATCCGCACGTGAGACCAACAGGCGACCGTCCTTGAGCTCTGCCTCAATGCCCTGCGGCAACTCCTGGACGAGCTCACCCTTCGGACCCTTGACCCGCACCGTCCCGTGGTCCGTGCTCACCTGCACGCCCGCGGGCACAGGGATCGGCTTGCGCCCCACCCTGGACAAGACTGTTACCCCCTTGACCTCCGCACCCGCGAATCTACCAGACCCAGCAAAGAACCTCGCCGCCCACGCCCTCGGTCCGGGCGCGCCGGTCGGTCATGATGCCGCGGCTGGTGGACAGGATCGCGATGCCGAGCCCGCCGAGCACGCGCGGCACCTGGTCCTTGGGGACATAGACCCGCAGCCCAGGGCGTGAGATGCGCCGCAGCCCGGTGATCACGCGCTCGCGCTCGGGACCGTACCGCAGCGTGAGCCGCAGCATGCCCTGCTTCTCGTCATCCACCCACTGGTAGCTGTCGATGAAGCCCTCATCCTTCAGGATGGTGGCCAGGGCGCGCTTGATGCGCGAGCCCGGCACGTCCACCTGGTGGCGGCGCACGATATTCGCGTTGCGGATCCGGGTCAGCATATCAGCGATCGGATCGGTCATGCTCATGCGCGCTCTACCTCCCCCGTTACCAGCTGGCCTTGGTGACGCCCGGGATGGCGCCCTGGTGCGCCAGCTCTCGGAAGCAAAGGCGGCACAGGGCAAACTTCCGCATATAGCCGCGCGGCCGCCCGCAGCGCCGGCACCGGTTCCGCTGCCGCACCACGAACTTCGGCCGGCGGTTCGCCTTTTCGATCATCGCTTTGCGTGCCATCGCTACCCCTTCTCCGGCGCCGCGCAGCGGCGCGATGACTCATCTGTGCTCGCCATCGGAGACCAGGCCACGGTTGGCGGCAGCAACCGCGAACCTTGCCCGGCTGAGTATCCGCGGTGTGCGGACAGACCGGCACCGGAGCCTCTCAGGCCGGGAGCCCAAGCTTGCATGCTGCTCCCGCCGCCATCCCGGCTCTGCGCGGCCGACCGGCATGATGCCGGACTCAAGAAGCCGCCGCCGTCCGAAACGGCATCCCCAAGCCACGGAGCAATTCCCGCGCTTCCTCGTCCGTGCCGGCCGTTGTGACAACGGTGACGTCCATCCCCCGGATCTTCTCGACCCGGTCGTACTCGATCTCGGGGAAGATCAGCTGCTCCCGTACGCCCAGCGAGTAGTTGCCGCGCCCGTCGAAGCTGTCGGGCGACAGGCCGCGGAAGTCCCGCAGCCGCGGCAGCGCCACCCATAGCAGGCGCTCCAGGAAATCGTACATCCGCTGCCCGCGCATGGTCACGCACGTGCCGATCGGCATGCCCTCACGGATCTTGAAGGCAGCGATCGACTTGCGGGCGCGCGTCACGATCGGCTTCTGACCGGTGATGCGCGTCAGGTCGGCCACCGCCGCGTCCAGGAGCTTGGGGTTGCCGACGGCATCCCCCACGCCCATGTTCACGATGACCTTCTCGACGTGCGGCACCTGCAGCACGTTTTCGTAATGAAAGCGCCGCATCATCTCCGGGACGACGTCGTTTTTGTACTGGTCGCGCAGGCCCATGCTCTCTTCCTCCGCCTACCGGTCGATGATCTCGCCGCAGCGCTTGCAGCGGCGAACGTGACGGCCGTCCTCCAGGATCGTGACGCCGGTACGGGCCGGCTCATGGCACGAGCGGCAGACCAGCATCACGTTGCTGGCCGCCACGGGGTTCTCCTGGTCGATGATGCCGCCCTGGAGCACCTTCTGGTTGGGCTTGACGTGCTTCTTGGCCACGTTCACGCCCTCGACGACCACGCGGTTCGCCTTGGGCACCACCCGCAGGATCTTGCCGCGCTTGCCGCGGTCCTTGCCCGAGATCACGACCACCGTATCTCCCGTGCGCACATGGATCGGCCGGCGCACTGGCGCTGGCCCGTGGCGGGTCTTGAGCGCCATCTAGAGCACCTCCGGCGCGAGCGAGATAATCCGCATGAACTCGTGCTCGCGCAGCTCGCGGGCCACAGGCCCGAAAATGCGCGTGCCGCGCGGCTCCTTCTCGTCGCGGAGGATCACACCCGCGTTGTCGTCGAACCGGATGCGGCTGCCGTCCGTCCGGCTGAGGCCGTGCACGGTCCGCACAACCACGGCGCGTACGACGTCGCCCTTCTTGACCATGCCGCCTGGGGCAGCGGCCTTCACGGCGCAAACCACCACGTCGCCGATATTGGCGTACCGCCGGCGCGAGCCGCCGAGAACCTTGATCACCTGCATCTGTTTGGCGCCGGTGTTGTCGGCCACCGCCAGACGCGTCTGCATCTGAATCATGTGATCCTCACTCCGCCCGCTGCAGGATGCGGACCACACGCCACCGCTTGTCGCGGCTCAGGGGCCGCGTCTCCATGACCTCGACGCGGTCGCCGGTGTGGGCCTGGTTGTTCTCGTCGTGGGCCTTGAACCGCTTGGTGCGGCGGATGCGCCGGCCATAAAGCTTGTGCGGCACCACGCGCTCGATGGCCACAATCACCGTCTTGTCCATCTTGTCGGAAACCACCAGGCCAATCATGGTCTTGCGGTTGTTCCGCGCCTCCACGGCAGATTCACTCATCGGATCGCACCCCCAGCCGCCAGCTCCCGCATGCGGCGCACCGTCTTCACGCGGGCAATGTCGCGCTTGACCTCACGGATCCGGATCGGGTTGTCCAACTGGCCCGTGGCGCTCTGAAAGCGCAGCTTGAAGAGCTCGCCCCTGAGGTCGGCCTCCTTGCCGGCCAGCTCCTCATCGGTCAGCTCGGTCAGCTCCTTAGCCTTCAGCGCTCTCACCCCCGAAGGACTCGCGCTTGACGAAGCGGCAATGGATCGGGAGCTTATGTGCCGCGAGGCGCATCGCCTCGCGGGCAACCGGTTCGTCTACCCCGGCCAGCTCGAAGAGGACACGACCGGACTTCACCACGGCCACCCAGTGGTCGGGGGCGCCCTTGCCACCGCCCTGCCGGGTCTCGGCCGGCTTGCTCGTCACGGGCTTGTCCGGGAAGATCTTGATCCAGACCTTGCCGCCGCGGCGGATGTGGCGGGTCAGCGCCACGCGCGCCGCCTCGATCTGACGGTCCGTGATCCAGGCGGGCTCCAGCGCCTGCAGCCCGTAGTCCCCATGGCTGACGGTGCCGCCGGCATACGCAGCGCCCCGCATGCGCCCGCGATGCTGCTTGCGATACTTGACGCGCTTGGGCATCAGCATCGAATTTCAACCCTCCAGGTCACGGGGCCGGAGCCCCCCATCTCACACGCCGGACAGCGCAACCCGCCGTTGGGCCTACTCCCAACCATTCCGCGGAGCCGGCGTCCGCCCGGAACCGGAACGTGATCCGGAACGCTCAGTTCCCGCTGGCCCCTTCGGCGCTGGGTACTGGCGCGGCAAGAGCGGGCGCCGGCACGGGCCGGTTGGCCGCGGCCGGCAGGATCTCGCCCTTGTAGATCCAGCACTTCACACCGATCTGGCCGTAGGTCGTGAACGCCTCGGCGAAGCCGTAGTCGATGTCCGCGCGCAGGGTGTGGAGGGGCACGCTGCCCTCGGCGGTCCACTCCTGGCGCGACAGCTCAGCGCCCCCCAGGCGTCCGGAAACCATGATCTTCACGCCCTGGGCGCCGGCCCGCATCGAGCGCTGCGCCGCCTGCTTGATCGCCCGGCGGAAGGAGATGCGACGCTGCAACTGCGTCGCCACACCCTCGGCCACCAACTGGGCCGATAGCTCCGGCGAGCGCACCTCGACGATGTTCACCGAGACCTGGCGGCCGGTCATCCGCTCGAGATCCTGGCGCAACCGCTCGACCTCGGTGCCGCCCCGCCCGATGACCATGCCGGGCTTGGCCGTATGCACGGTGACCTTGAGGCGGTTGGCCGCCCGCTCGAGCTCGATCAGGGCCACGCCGGAGTCAAGCAGCCGCTTCTTCACGAAGGCCCGCACGCGGATGTCCTCGTGAAGCAAGGCGGTGAAATCCTTACCCGCGAACCAGCGGGCGTCCCAGCCACGGATGATGCCGAGCCGCATGCCCTTGGGATGGATCTTCTGGCCCAAACGGAGCGCCTCCCTTTGACTTCAGGCCCACTTGGGGCCGCCCAGACGGACCTTCGGCGGTCTACCCGCCCGGTGCGGCCCCCTCAGGCCAAGTGCACCCCAGGCGTCCATTCACCTTCGCGGCGGGTCCTTGCACCGTGCCGACCCTGTTACCGCTGCCCCACGACCACCGTGATGTGGCAGGTGCGGTGCAGGATCCGGAACGCCTGCCCGCGCGCCCGTGGGTGGATCCGCTTCAGCACGGGGCCCATGTCGACCCAGGTCCGCGCCACGTACAGCGCGTCCTCGTTGAGATCCAGGTTGTTTGTCGCGTTGGCCGCTGCCGACTTGACCACCTTGGCGACATCCTTGGCCCCGCCGTTCGGCAGAAAGCGCAGAATCGCCAGGGCCTGCACGACGGACTTGCCGCGGATGGCATCCGCCAGGATGCGGGCCTTGTCGGGTCCAAGCCGCACGAAGCGCGCCACCGCGCGTGCCTCCATCGTCCCCGCCTCGTTCAGGACCCCGCCCATGCGCCGACCCCTTCCCGCGCCCTACTTGAGGGCGGTTGACCGCTCGGTGTGGTGACCATGGCCGCGGAACGTCCGCGTGGGGGCGAACTCCCCAACCTTGTGCCCCACCATCTCTTCCGTCACGTAGACCGGCACGTGCTTCCTGCCGTCGTGGATGGCCAGCGTGTGGCCAACCATTTCCGGGATGATCATGGAGGCGCGCGCCCAGGTCCGGATGACGCGCTTCTCGCCCTTGCTGTTCATCTGGTCGATCTTCTTGCCGAGGGCCGCGTCCACGTACGGGCCCTTCTTCAGCGAGCGGCTCACGCTATACCCCTCACTTCTTGCGGCGGCGGACGATCAGGGCATCCGAAGCCTTCTTTTTCTTGCGCGTCCGGTAGCCAAGGGCGGGCTTGCCCCAAGGCGTCTTCGGCCCAGGCATCCCGATCGGAGCCTTGCCCTCGCCGCCGCCGTGCGGGTGGTCGACGGGGTTCATGACCGAGCCGCGCACGGTCGGCCGCCAGCCAAGGTAACGCTTGCGGCCGGCCTTACCCAGGCGCACGTTCTCGTGCTCGGCATTGCCGACCTGGCCGATGGTGGCCATGCACTCCACCCGCACCAGGCGCACCTCGCCGGAGGGCAGCCGGATGTGGGCCATCGGCCCTTCCTTGGCCACCAGCTGCGCTTCGACGCCGGCGGCACGCGCCAGCTGGCCGCCGCCGCCCGGCCGCAGCTCCACGTTGTGGATGACGGTCCCCGTGGGGATCCGCTCCAGGGGCAGCGTGTTGCCGGGCTTGATGTCCGCTTCGCGGCCAGAGAGCACCGTGTCGCCGACACCAAGGCCCGCAGGCGCCACGATATAGCGCTTCTCGCCGTCCACGTAGTGCAGCAGCGCGATATGGGCCGAGCGGTTGGGATCGTATTCGATGGCCGCGACCTTGGCGGCAATGCCGGCCTTGTCGCGGCGGAAGTCCACGAGCCGGTACCGGCGCTTGGCGCCTCCGCCCCGGTGGCGCACGGTGATCTTGCCCTGCGCGTTGCGGCCCGCCTGGCGCGGCCGCGGCGAGAGCAGGGACTTCTCCGGCTTCTTCTTCGTCAGCACCGAACGGTCGAGCGTCGACATGTGCCGCCGCGCAGCCGTTGTGGGCTTGTAAACCTTGACCGGCATCGCTGCTCCCCCTACCTAGACCAGACCGTCGAAGAACTCGATCCGCTGTCCCTGCACCAGCTTGACGATGGCCTTCTTCCAGTCGGGGCGGCGCCCCGACGTCCGGCCCATGCGGCGCGTCTTGCCGTGCATGCGCATCGTGTGGACCCGCTCCACCTTCACGTTCCAGATGGTCTCCACGGCCTTGCGGATCTCGATCTTGTTGGCGTGGAGGTCGACCGCAAAGGTGTACTCCCCGTTGGCGATGCCGCCCATGCTCTTCTCCGTGACCAGCGGCCGGACGATGATGTCGTGTGCGTTCACGCGCCGAAGACCTCCTCGACCCGGTCCACGGCGGCGCGCGTCATGACCAGCGTCTTGCACTTCAGGACCTCGTAGGCGTTCAGGTCCGCCGCGGCCCGCACGACCACATCCGGGATGTTGCGGCCCGAAAGCCACACGTTGCGCTCCGGGGCAGCCGTGACGACCAGCGTGCGCCGGTCGGGCAGCGGCAGGCGGTCCAACATGGCCGCGAAGCCCTTGGTCTTGGCCTCTGCCATCTGCAGCTCATCGAGCACGCAGACGGCCTCGCCGGCGGCCTTCTCCGTCAGGGCGCCCCGCAGTGCGGCCCGGCGCGCCTTCTTGGGCAGCGCCTGCCGGTAGTCCCGCGGGTGCGGGCCGAAGACAATGCCGCCGCCCCTCCAGTGGGGCGCGCGGATGCTCCCCTGACGGGCGCGGCCGGTGCCCTTCTGGCGCCAGGGCTTGCGCCCGCCGCCCGAGACCATGCCGCGGGTCTTGGTCGACGCCGTCCCCTGACGCTGGTTGGCCAGGTAGGCGACGACGGCCTGGTGAAGCAGGGCCGCATCAGCCGGAGCGGCAAAGATGCTCTCGGGAAGCTCGCACTCCCCCAGCGCCTCGCCGTTGGTGTTGTAAAGCGGTGCCTTGGGCATCGCGCGGTCTCCCCCTAGTCCTACTTGGCCGCGGTCTTGCCCGGCCTGTGTGCGGCCTGCACGGTCACCCAGGCGCCCCGCACTCCCGGCACGGCGCCCTTCACCAGCAGCAGGTTGCGCTCGGCGTCAACCCGCACCAGTTCCAGGCGCTGCACCGTCACACGGGCATCCCCGAGGTGGCCCGGCAGCTTGCGCCCCTTGAATACCCGCGACGGCGAGGTCCCGGCGTTCAGAGAGCCGACGCGCCGGTGGTACTTGCTCCCGTGGGTCATCGCCCCGCGGCCCGCGTGGTGGCGCTTGATCATCCCGGCGAACCCCTTGCCCTTGCTCCGCCCAACCACGTCCACAAGCTCGCCCGCCGCGAAGATACCGACGGTGACCTCCTGGCCCACTTCCGGAACGTCGGCGCCCTCCCAGCGGATCTCGCGCAGGAGCTTTCTCGGGGCGACCCCCGCCCGCTTGAAGTGGCCAAGCTCCGGCTTGTTCAGCCGGCTGGTCTTCACCTCGCCGAATGCCAGCTGCACGGCGGCATAGCCGTCCCGCTCCGGCGTCCGGCGCTGGACCACGGCGCAGGGACCCGCGACCACCACGGTCACCGGCACCTGCCGGCCCTTTTCATCGAAGACCTGCGTCATCCCGAGCTTCTTGCCGAGAATGCCCTTGCCCATCGCGCACCCCGCCCTGCCTAACGCTAAAGCTTGATCTCGATGTCGACGCCGGCCGGCAGGTCCAGGCGCATCAGCGCGTCGACGGTCTTCGGCGTCGGATCGAGGATGTCGATCAGGCGCTTGTGCGTCCGCATCTCGAACTGCTCGCGGATATCCTTTTCGCCGTTCGGCGCCGTCAGGATCGTGTAGATGGTCTTCTCCGTCGGCAGCGGGACCGGGCCGGCGACGTCCGCACCGGTGCGGCGCGCCGTCTCCACGATCTTGCCGGCGGACGCGTCCAGAATGCTGTGGTCGAAGGCGCGCAGCCGGATACGAATCTTTTGAGCCATTCCCCGGTCCCCCCAGCCTGTCAAGGTGCAACGGAACCGTGATTGCGCGGGCCGCGCAATGCGCGGCCCGTCACGAAATCCCTGCTGTCTAGGCGCTGATCGCCGTCACAACGCCGGCGCCCACCGTGCGGCCGCCCTCGCGGACCGCGAAGCGCAGGCCCTCTTCCATGGCGATCGGCATGATCAGCTCGACGACCATCTTCACGTTGTCGCCGGGCATGACCATCTCGACGCCCTGCGGCAGCGAGACGACCCCCGTCACATCCGTGGTGCGGAAGTAGAACTGCGGCCGGTAGCCGTTGAAGAACGGCGTGTGGCGGCCGCCCTCCTCCTTGGTCAGGACGTAGACCTGGGCATCGAACTTCGTGTGCGGGTGGATGCTGTTCGGCTTGGCCAGAACCTGGCCGCGCTCGATCTGGTCTTTCTCCACGCCACGCAGGAGCGTGCCGATGTTGTCGCCGGCGACGGCCTGGTCCAGGAGCTTGCGGAACATCTCGACCCCGGTGACCACCGTCTTGCGCGGCTTCTCCTGCAGGCCGACGATCTCGACCTCCTCGCCGACCTTGACGGTGCCGCGCTCCACACGGCCCGTGGCAACGGTGCCGCGGCCCGTGATGGAGAACACGTCCTCGACCGGCATCAGGAACGGCTTGTCGATGTCGCGCGCAGGGGTCGGGATGTAGGAGTCGACGGCCTCCATCAGGTCGAGGATCGCCTTGCAGGCCGGGTTGTTCGGATCCCCGCCCGCCTCGAGCGCCTTCAGGGCCGAGCCCGTGATCACCGGGATCTCGTCCCCCGGGAACTCATAGTTGGTGAGCAACTCACGCACCTCGAGCTCGACCAGCTCCAGCAGTTCAGGGTCGTCCACCATGTCGGCCTTGTTCAGGAAGACGACCATGGCCGGCACGCCGACCTGGTGGGCCAGGACGATGTGCTCGCGGGTCTGGGGCATCGGGCCGTCAGCCGCGGACACCACCAGGATCGCCCCGTCCATCTGGGCGGCGCCCGTGATCATGTTCTTGATGTAGTCGGCGTGGCCAGGGCAGTCCACGTGGGCGTAGTGCCGGTTCTTGGTTTCATACTCCACGTGCGTGGCATTGATCGTGATGCCGCGCTCACGCTCTTCGGGCGCCTTGTCGATCTGGTCGTACGCCACGTAGTCGGTCGATGTGCCCAACTTGCTGAGCACCAGGGTGATCGCCGCGGTCAACGAGGTCTTGCCGTGGTCGACGTGCCCGATCGTGCCGACGTTGACGTGGGGCTTGGTCCGCTCGAACTTCTTCTTGGCCATGGTCCCATCCGACCTCCCTCTGACTCCCCATCCGCGCGGGCCTGGAGCCCACACGGACCGCTCACTGGGCGGCATCTGCGCGGGGTGCGCCCGCGCGTTCGTCGGCCTGCCCGGATCCGCGCGGGCGTGGGGCCCGCGCGAATCATTTGGGCAAAGTGCCCTAACGCCCCTTGGTCGACCCGCGGGCGGCGATCTCCTCCGCCACCGTGCGCGGGACTTCCTCGTAGTGATCGAACTGCATCGTGTACACGCCCCGGCCCTGGGTGCGCGAGCGCAGGTCCGTCGCATAGCCGAACATCTGCGCCAGCGGGACCATGGAGCGGATGACCTGGGCCCCGGAACGGGCCTCCATGCCCTCGATGCGGCCCCGGCGGGCGTTCAGGTCGCCGATGACGTCGCCCATGTACTCCTCGGGAACCACGACCTCAACCTTCATCACGGGCTCCAGGAGCACGCTCTGGGCCTTGCCGGCGGCCTGCTTGAACGCCAGCGAGCCGGCGATCTTGAAAGCCATCTCGGAGGAGTCGACCTCGTGGTAGCTACCGTCGACCAACGTCGCCTGGATGTCGATGACGGGGAAGCCCGCCAGGGTGCCTGCGGACAGGGCCTCGCGGATGCCCGCCTCGACGGGGCCGATGTACTCGCGCGGCACAGCGCCGCCCACGATCTTGTTGACGAACTGGTAGCCGCCGCCCGGTGGGAGTGGCTCAAACTCAACGACCACGTGGCCGTACTGGCCGTGGCCGCCCGTCTGACGCACGAAGCGGCCCTCGCCGCGCGCCGGCTTGCGAATGGTCTCCTTGTAGGCGACCTGGGGCGCGCCGACGTTGGCCTGGACCTTGAACTCGCGCAGCAGCCGGTCGCGAATGATCTCCAGGTGGAGCTCGCCCATCCCGGAGATGATGGTCTGACCCGTGTCATGATCCGTGTGGATCCGAAAGGTCGGATCCTCCTCCGCCAACTTGGCCAGGGAGGAGCCCATCTTGTCCTGGTCGGCCTGGGTCTTGGGCTCGATGGCGATCGAGATCACGGGCTCGGGGAACTGCATGGCCTCAAGGACAATTGGCATGTTCTCGTCGCACAGCGTGTCGCCCGTCGTCGTGTCCTTGAGACCCACCGCCGCCGCGATGTCGCCCGTGGAAACCACTTCGAGATCCTCGCGGTGGTTGGCATGCATCTGCAGGAGGCGCCCAATGCGCTCCTTGCGGTTCTTGTTGGCGTTGAAGACGTACGAGCCGGCTGGCAGGCTGCCCGAGTACACACGGAAGAAGGTCAGCTTGCCAACGTACGGGTCGGTCGCGATCTTGAAGGCCAGGGCCGAAAACGGCGCGTCGTCGGCGGCCGGACGCTCCGTCTCCTCGCCGGTCCTCACGTCGATCCCATGCACGTTGCCGACGTCCAGGGGCGACGGCAGGTAGTGCACAACCGCGTCGAGCAGAGGCTGCACGCCCTTGTTCCGGTACGAAGCCCCGCAGAGCACAGGCACGACCCGCAGGTCGCATGTGCCGCGCCGCACCGCGGCGCGGATCTCTTCCTCACTCAGGGCCTGGCCATCCAGGTAGCGTTCGAGCAGCGCGTCGTCCATCTCGGCGGCGGTCTCGACCAGCCGTTCGCGGTAGGTGGCGACCTGCTCGCGCATGTCCTCGGGGACGTCACTGTCCTCGGCATGGGTGCCAAGGTCGTCCGTATAGAGGACGGCGCGGCCCGTGATCAGGTCGACCATGCCGCGGAAGCTGTCCTCCACGCCGATGGGCAGTTGCAGGCAGACCGGCCGCGCCCCGAGGCGGGCCTTCATCTGCTCCACGACCGACAGGAAGTCGGCGCCGATCGTGTCCATCTTGTTCACATAGGCGATGCGCGGCACCCGGTAGCGGTCGGCTTGGCGCCAGACCGTCTCCGACTGCGGTTCCACGCCGCCCTTGGCGCAGAAGATGGCAACCATGCCGTCGAGCACGCGGAGGGAACGCTCCACCTCGACGGTGAAGTCCACGTGCCCGGGCGTGTCGATAATGTTAATGCGGTGATCCTTCCAGGAACAGGTCGTGGCAGCGGACGTGATCGTGATGCCGCGCTCCTGCTCCTGCACCATCCAGTCCATCGTGGCCGCACCCTCGTGCACCTCGCCCATGCGGTGCAGGCGGCCCGTGTAGAACAGGATGCGCTCGGTCGTCGTCGTCTTGCCCGCGTCAATGTGGGCACTGATGCCGATGTTGCGCAGCCGGTCGAGGCGGAACGAGCGCGTGGCTGCGGCCGTCTTGGGACTACCTTTGGTCACGGCAGGCATCGTTCCACACCTCCTACTCCGTCCGTGTAGTGCCTGCGCCATCCCTGGCTCCGGGACCGGTCCCTGGATCCGTCCAGGACCTGAGGAACAGGGCCTTGGCCCTGTTCGGGGCTCGCGACCTGCTTACCAGCGGTAGTGGGCGAAAGCCTTGTTCGCTTCAGCCATCCGGTGCACTTCTTCCTTGCGTCGCACGGCTCCGCCCGCGTTGTTGGCGGCATCCATGATCTCCCCGGCCAAGCGGGCCACCATGCCCCGCTCGGTGCGGCTGCGGGAGAACTGGACCAGCCAGCGAAGGGCCAGGGTCATGCGCCGGGTCGGACGCACCTCGGTCGGAACCTGGTAGCTGGCGCCGCCGACGCGGCGGGCCCGCACCTCCAGCAGCGGCATGGTGTTCTTGACGGCCGCCTCGAAGACGTCCATCGCGCCACGCTTGCTGCGCTCCGCCACCACGTCCATGGCGTCGTAAAATATGCGCTGCGCTTGGCCCTTGGCCCCGTCGCGCATCAGCTTGTTGATGAAGCGCGTGACGGTCTCGCTCTGATATACGGGGTCCGCCAGCAACTCGCGCTGGGGCACCCCACCGCGCCTGGGCACCTGGTCCACCTCCGACGCGCGCGCACTGCGTGCGGCGCCTTTACCCATCCATGCACCCCACCGGCGGCCCCGGCGGGGGAGAAACCAGCTACTTCTTGGGGGCGGCGCGCTTGCTCCCGTACTTGCTGCGACCCCGGCTGCGCTTCTCGACCCCGGCGGTGTCCAGCGTCCCACGAATGATGTGGTAGCGGACGCCCGGCAGGTCCTTGACGCGGCCGCCGCGCACCAGCACGACGGAGTGCTCCTGAAGGTTGTGGCCCTCGCCCGGGATGTAGGCCGTGACCTCGATGCCGTTGGTCAGCCGCACGCGCGCGATCTTACGCAGCGCAGAGTTCGGCTTTTTCGGCGTCATGGTCTTCACCACAAGGCAGACGCCGCGGCGCTGGGGGTTACCCTTGAGCGCCGGGGCGGTCGACTTGTCGGCCTTCTCGTCGCGGCCGTGGCGAATCAGCTGATTGATCGTCGGCAAGAAACCTTCGCCTCCACCGCGCCGATTTCGGCCACAGGCTGCCGCGGCTTAGGCCACGGCAGCCCTTCAACAAGCGGGAATCTACTTCAGAATCGCGGCCGACGCGGCCCCCACTTCGACGCCGCAGGCGCGGCCGAGGGCACGCATCGTGTCCACCTCGATCACGGCCACCCCCTGTTGGCGACAGAGCGCCAGCAGGTGTCGGGTCACGTGGGGCTCGGCGTCCCGCGCCACGTAGACTTCAAGGGCGAGGCCCTTCTCCACGGCGCGGGTGACCTGCTTGGTCCCGACGGCCCGCTGCCGGGCCTCCGTCAGTCGCTCCACGGACAGGCCCCGGCGACAGACACCTGCGTACTATAGCACCGGCCCCAGACGGTGTCAAACCAGGGGCTATTCGACGGCATCGCCCTCACCCCGCGCCACAGCGGGATCCTCGGCCTCCTCGGAGCCCGCGTGAGCCGGCCCCAGCAGATCCTCTTCCTCGAGGGTGGAGGCGGCCGGCACGCCGTCGAACTCCCCGTCCGCCGAAGCGGCGGCCGCGGCGTCGTCCGCTTCCTCGCCGTCGATCCAGATCCGGATGTTCCGGTAGCGGCTCATGCCGGTTCCGGCCGGGATCAGCTTACCGATGATCACGTTCTCCTTGAGCCCGAGCAGGGGGTCGCGCTTGCCCTTGATGGAGGCGTCGGTCAGAACTCGGGTCGTCTCCTGGAACGACGCGGCCGAGAGGAACGAGTCCGTGGCCAGCGACGCCTTGGTGATCCCGAGCAGCACCGCCTTGGCCTGGGCCACGCGGCCGCCGGCCTCCGTGGCGCGCTTGTTCTCGTCCTCCAGCTCAAACATGTCCACGAGCCCACCTGGCAGGAGGTCGGTGTCGCCGGGCTCGTCGACCTTCACCTTGCGCAGCATCTGCCGAATGATGACCTCGATGTGCTTGTCGTTGATGTCCACGCCCTGCAGGCGATAGACCCGCTGCACCTCCTGCAGGAGGTACTGCTGCACGCCGCGCACGCCCTTGATCTTGAGGATGTCGTGCGGGTTGATCGAACCTTCAGTCAACTCGTCCCCCGGCACGACCTTGTCGCCGTCGCGGACCCGCAGGCGCGCGCCGAACGGCACAACGTACACCTCGGAGGTGCCGTCGTCGCCGCGGACGCGGACCTCGCGCTTGCCGCGTGCCTCGCTGATCTCGACCGCGCCCTCAACCTCGGAGATGACCGCCTGGCCCTTGGGCTTTCTGGCCTCGAACAGTTCCTCGACGCGGGGCAGGCCCTGGGTGATGTCGTCTCCGGCGACGCCGCCCAGGTGGAAGGTGCGCATCGTCAGCTGCGTGCCGGGCTCGCCGATCGACTGGGCCGCGATGATGCCCACCGCTTCACCCACGTCGACCATTTGCCCGGTGGCAAGGTTGCGCCCGTAGCACTTGGCGCAGACCCCGAAGCGGCTGCGGCAGGAGAAGACCGAGCGGATCTCGACCTCCTGCACGCCGGCGCCCTCAATGGCGGCCGCCGTCTCCTCATCGACCTCGTTGTCGGCCGAGGCCATGACCTCGCCCGTCTGCGGGTGCAGGACGTCGCGGGCCAGCACCCGGCCGATGATGCGGTCGGCCAGGCCCTCGATGACCTCGTTGCCGCCGCGGACCGCGGACACGGTCACGCCGCTGGGCGTGCCGCAATCCTCGTCGCGCACGATCACGTCCTGGCTGACGTCGACCAGGCGCCGGGTCAGGTACCCCGAGTCGGCCGTGCGCAGGGCGGTGTCGGCCAGGCCCTTGCGCGTGCCGTGGGTGGACGTGAAGTACTCCAACACCGTCAGGCCCTCTCGGAAGCTGGCCCGCACGGGCTCCTCGATGGTCCGCCCGGTCGGGTCGGTCATCAGCCCGCGCATGCCCGCCAACTGCGAGATCTGCGTGAAGCTACCGCGCGCGCCCGAGGTGACCATCATATAGATCGGGTTGAACGGGTCCAGGGCCTTGATCAGCTTTTCGGTCAGGGCATCCTTCGTCCGGGTCCAGATGCTCACGATGCGCTCGTAGCGCTCCTGGCCCGTCAGCAGGCCCCGCCGGTACTGCTGCTCAACCAACTCGACATCGCGCTCGGCCTGCGCGAGCATCTGCTCCTTGTCGACCGGGACGTCGAGGTCCATGACACCGATGGTCGTGCCGGCGCGGGTCGCGAACTTGAAGCCCATCTGCTTAATCTCGTCCAGCAGCTGCGAAGTGGCCGTGTTGCCGAGCCGGTGGTAGGCCTGGGCGATGATGTGGTCCAGGGCCTTCTTGTCGACCACGCGGTTGACGAAGCGCAGCTCCTCGGGGAGCTTTTCGTTAAAGAGCACGCGGCCGACCGTCGTGTCCAGGCGCCGCCCGTTCCAGCGGATGATCACCTTGGCGTGCAGGTCGACCACGCCAAGCTGGTAGGCCATCAGGGCCTCATCCGGCGAGCTGTAGCGGCTGCCCTCGCCCTTGGCCTTCGGCTGCTCCAGCGTCATGTAGTAGCAGCCCAGGACGATGTCCTGGGTCGGCGTGACCACGGGCGCCCCGTCCTTGGGGTTCAGGATGTTGTTGCTCGACAGCATCAGGATCCGCGCCTCGGCCTGCGCCTCGGCGGAAAGCGGCACGTGCACGGCCATCTGGTCGCCGTCGAAGTCGGCGTTGTACGCCGAGCAGACGAGCGGGTGAATCTGGATTGCGCGGCCCTCGACCAGGACGGGCTCGAAGGCCTGGATGCCCAGGCGGTGCAGGGTCGGGGCGCGGTTCAGGAGCACGGGGTGCTCCTTGATGACGCCTTCCAGCACGTCCCAGACCTCGTCGCGCACACGCTCGACCATGCGCTTGGCCGACTTGATGTTGTGCGCGTAGCCCTCTTCCACCAACTTCTTCATCACGAAGGGCTTGAAGAGCTCCAAGGCCATCTCCTTGGGCAGCCCGCACTGGTACATCTTCAGGTTCGGGCCGACCACGATGACGGAGCGGCCCGAGTAGTCGACGCGCTTGCCGAGCAGGTTCTGCCGGAAGCGGCCCTGCTTGCCCTTCAGCATGTCCGAGAGCGACTTCAGCGGCCGGTTGCCCGGGCCGGTGACGGGGCGGCCGCGGCGGCCGTTGTCGATCAGGGCGTCCACGGCCTCCTGCAGCATGCGCTTCTCGTTGCGCACGATGATGTCGGGCGCGCCGAGGTCGAGCAGCCGCTTGAGGCGGTTGTTGCGGTTGATCACGCGGCGGTAGAGGTCGTTCAGGTCGGAGGTCGCGAAGCGACCTCCGTCCAACTGCACCATCGGCCGCAGCTCCGGCGGAATGACGGGGACCACGTCCAGGATCATCCACTCCGGCCGGTTGCCGGACTTGCGGAAGGCCTCGACGACCTCCAGCCTGCGGACGGCGCGTGTGCGCCGCTGCCCGGAGGTGTGTTTGATCTCCGCCCGCAGGTCCTCGGCCAGAACCTCGAGGTCCATGCGCTCCAGCAGCACCTTCAGCGCCTCGGCGCCCATGCCGGCATGGAACGCGGTCCCGTACCGCTCGCGGTGCTCCCGGTACTCGTTCTCGGAAAGCAGCTGCTTCTCCATCAGGGGCGTCTCGCCGGGGTCGATCACGATGTACGAGGCAAAGTACAGGACCTTCTCCAGGGCGCGCGGGGAGATGTCCAGCAGCATGCCCATGCGGCTCGGGATGCCCTTGAAGTACCAGATGTGCGAGACGGGCGCAGCCAGTTCAATGTGGCCCATGCGCTCACGCCGCACCTTGGCCCGGGTGACCTCGACGCCGCAGCGGTCGCAGACGATGCCCTTGTAGCGCACCCGCTTGTACTTGCCGCAGTGGCACTCCCAGTCGCGGACCGGGCCGAAGATCTTCTCGCAGAACAGGCCCTCGCGCTCAGGCTTGAGGGTCCGGTAGTTGATCGTCTCCGGCTTCTTGACCTCGCCCTTGCTCCACTCGCGGATCTGCTCGGGCGAGGCCAGGCCGATGCGCATGGAATCAAAGTGGTTCACGTCGGCCGTGCTGGCCTCGTCGGTGCTGCTCTGGAACGAATCAATGCTCTTCAATGCGCCGAGCCCTCCCTTGCGAGCGTTCGGGTCACTCTCCGGGATCCTCGTCGCTCTCCTGTTCCGGGCTCGCATCGTGGCGCAGGCTGAGCGGCTCCTCGTCGCTCTCGCCGGGCTCGCCCTCGATCTCCTCCGCCTCGGAGTCCTCGAACTCCTCGTCGTCCATCGAGCCGGCCGGCACCAGGGCTGCCCGCGGGGCCACCGGTTCCGGCATGGCCGGCCCGATGTCCAGGTCGAGCTCGCGGGCCGTCTCCGCCACGTCCTCGTCAGACTCGCGCAGGTGGATCTCCTGGGCGTCGCCGGCCAGAATCTTCACGTCGAGCCCGAGGGATTGCATCTCCTTGATCAGCACCTTGAACGACTCCGGCACGCCGGGCTCCGGCACGTTCTCGCCCTTGATGATGGCCTCGTACGTCTTCACGCGGCCCACCACGTCGTCGGACTTGACCGTGAGCAGCTCCTGCAGCGTGTACGCCGCGCCGTAGGCCTCCAGGGCCCAGACCTCCATCTCGCCGAAACGCTGGCCGCCGAACTGGGCCTTGCCGCCCAGGGGCTGCTGCGTGACCAGCGAGTAGGGACCCGTGGACCGGGCGTGGATCTTGTCGTCAACCAGGTGCGCCAGCTTCAGCATATAGACGTAGCCGATCGTGACCCGGTTGTCGAAGGGCTCGCCGCTCCGACCGTCAAAGAGCTCGGTCTTGCCGTCCTCGGAGAGGCCAGCCTCCTTCAGGAGGCCAATGATGTCGGACTCGCGCGCCCCGTCGAACACAGGGCTTGCCACATGCAGGCCAAGGGCTTTGGCGGCCCAGCCGAGGTGGGTCTCGAGCACCTGCCCGATGTTCATGCGCGAAGGCACGCCCAGCGGGTTGAGCACGATCTCCACCGGTCGCCCGTCTGGAAGGAACGGCATGTCCTCAACCGGCAGGATCTTGGCCACAACACCCTTGTTGCCGTGGCGGCCGGCCATCTTGTCGCCCTCGGAGATCTTGCGCTTCTGGGCCGTGTAGACCCGGATCAGCTGGTTGACGCCAGGGGACAGCTCATCGCCGTTTTCCCGGGTGAACACCTTCACGTCGACCACGATGCCGTACTCGCCGTTCGGCACGCGCAGCGAGGTGTCGCGCACCTCGCGGGCCTTCTCGCCGAAGATCGCTCGCAGGAGCCGCTCCTCGGCCGTCAGCTCCGTCTCGCCCTTGGGCGTGACCTTGCCAACCAGGATGTCGCCGGGGCGGACCTCGGCGCCCACACGCACGACCCCGCGCTCGTCGAGGTCCTTGAGGGCGTCCTCGCCGACGTTGGGGATGTCGCGGGTGATCTCCTCCGGACCCAGCTTGGTGTCGCGGGCCTCGCACTCGTGCTCCTCGATGTGAATGGAGGTGAAGACGTCGCCCATGACCAGCTTCTCGCTGATCAGGATGGCGTCCTCGTAGTTGTAGCCCTCCCAGGGCATGAAGGCGACCAGGACGTTCTTGCCGAGGGCCAGCTCGCCCGCATCGGTGCACGGCCCGTCCGCCAGGATGGCGCCCACCTCGACCCGGGTGCCCTTCTTGGCCACCGGGCGCTGGTTGAAGCACGTGCCCTGGTTGCTGCGCGAGAACTTGTTCAGGATGTAGGCGTCCCGCTCCCCGGTGTCCGTCAGGACGACGACCTCGCGCGCGTCAGCGCGCTCGATGACGCCGGGCCGGCGGGCCGTCAGCACCACGCCCGAGTCGATGGCGGTCTTGTACTCGATGCCCGTGCCGACAAGCGGCGCCTCGGCGCGGAGCAGGGGCACGGCCTGGCGCTGCATGTTCGCGCCCATCAGGGCCCGGCTGGCGTCGTCGTTCTCAATGAACGGAATCAGAGCCGTCGCGATCGACACAGCCTGCATGGGCGACACGTCCATGTAGTCCAGCTCTTCGGTCGGCACCACGCGGAACTCGTGCTTGTAGCGCGCCGTGACGCGCTTCTCGATAAAGGCGCCGTCCGGAGCCATTTCGGCGTTGGCCTGGGCGATGACCGCCTCGTCCTCCTCGTCGGCCGTGAGGTAGACGATCTCGTCCAGAACCTTGCCCTTCTCCACGCGGCGGTACGGCGTCTCGATGAAGCCGTACTCGTTGACCCGCGCGAAGGAGGACAGCGCGCCGATCAGGCCGATGTTCGGACCTTCAGGTGTCTCGATGGGGCACATGCGTCCGTAATGCGAGTCGTGCACGTCGCGGACGTCGAACCCGGCCCGCTCGCGCGAGAGGCCGCCAGGGCCCAGGGCCGACAGCCGGCGCTTGTGCGTCAACTCAGCCAGGGGGTTGGTCTGGTCCATGAACTGGCTGAGCTGGCTGCTGCCGAAGAACTCCTTGACGGCAGCCACCACCGGGCGGATGTTGATCAGCGCCTGCGGCGTGATCACATCGATGTCCTGGATGGTCATGCGCTCGCGGACCACGCGCTCCATGCGGGCGAGGCCGATGCGAAACTGGTTTTGCAGCAACTCGCCCACGCTGCGCAGGCGCCGGTTGCCCAGGTGGTCGATGTCGTCGGTATGCCCGGCGCCCTTGAACAGGGTGACCATGTAGTTGACGATCGCGAAGATGTCGTCCTTGGTCAGCGTCTTGGTGTCCACGGCCGGCTGGCCGTTGCCGACCAGGATCAGCTCCGTGCCCTCCGCCGACTGCACCCGCAGGCGGCTGATGCCGGCGCGTGTGATCTTCTCCGCCGTGGCGCGGTCCAGCCGCTGGCCAGCCGCGGCCAGTACCTCGCCGGTCTCGGACTTCACGTCCTCGACGGGGGCAAGGCCGATCAGCCGGTGGCGAATGTTCAGTTTCTTGTTCAGCTTGTAGCGGCCCACGCTGGCCAGGTCGTACCGCTTGGGCTCGAAGAACAGATTGTCGAGCAGCGAGCGGGCGCTGTCCTCGGTGGGCGGCTCACCCGGCCGCAGACGCTTGTAGATCTCGATCAGGGCCGTGCGGGCCGAGTCCGTGCCGTCCTTGTCGAGCGTGGCGCGCACGTTCTCCGTGTCGCCGAGAACCTCAAGGATCTGGCCGTTGCTCTCCAAACCGAGCGCGCGCAGCAGGGCCGTGACCGGCTGCTTGCGCGTGCGGTCGATGCGCACGTAGATCACGCCGTTGGCGTCCGTCTCGAGCTCAAGCCAGGCGCCGCGGTTCGGGATCACCGTGGTCGTGTAGATCCGGTTGCCGCTGGTGTCCACGTCGTGGCTGAAGTAGCAGCCCGGCGAGCGCACCAGCTGGCTGACGACGACACGCTCGGCGCCGTTGATGATGAAGGTGCCCTGGTCGGTCATGAGCGGGAAATCGCCCATGAAGACTTCCTGCTCCTTGACCTCGCCCGTCTCCTTGTTGATCAGGCGGACGCGGACCCGCAGCGGCGCGGCGTAGTTCTGGTCGCGCTCCTTGCATTCCTCGACCTTGTACTTGGGCTCGCCCAAGGAGTAGTCGATGAACTCGAGCATCAGGTTGCCGGTGAAGTCCTGAATGGGCGAGATGTCGGCGAAGAGCTCCTGCAGGCCCTCGCGCAGGAACCAGGCGTAGGACTTCTGCTGCACCTCGATAAGGTCGGGGATGTCGATGACCTCAGCGATGCGCGCGAAGGACCGGCGCTGGCGTCGCTGCTCGAGCACGGGAGCCGCCATGAAACCACTCCCCCGGGGATGTTTACCACTCCGAAGTGTGCCCAACGAAACCGATCTTGTACGGCAACTTCGAACTCTAGCACAGGCATGCAAGGGAGTCAACGAAAGCAGACCAGGCCCGGGGGGCGGCATTCGCGCACACCCCCGGACCTTGGGCTAAGAGCTCGGCTGTCGGGCGCCAGGCCCCGCGGCTACTTGATGTCGACCGCCGCGCCGACCTCGACCAATTTCGCCTTGAAGCCCTCGGCTTCCTCCTTGGTGACCTTCTCCTTGACGGGCTTGGGCGCCCCGTCGACGAGGTCCTTGGCCTCCTTGAGGCCGAGGCCCGTCAGCTCGCGGACCACCTTGATGACCTGGATCTTCTTCTCGCCGGCCGCCTGGAGGATCACGTCGAACTCCGTCTGCTCCTCGACCACGGGCGCGGCCGCCGAAGCGCCTGAGGCCGCCGCCGGCGCGACGGCCACGGCCGCCGAGACGCCGAACTTCTCCTCGAAGGCCTTGACCAGATCGGCCAGCTCCAGGACAGACATGTCCTGTACGATATCGAGGACCTGCTCCACGTTCGTCGCCATCACGATCAACCTCCCAAACATCCGGAGCCACGGGCGGCGTGCGCCGTCCGCAATGGGACCGGTTCAGCCGGGCTAAGCCGCGCCGGCCTGTTCGCGCTTGCTGCGCAGGGCCTCCAGCGCGCCGGCGAACTGCCGCATCGGGGCGGCCAGCAGGGTTGCGAACGCGGTCATGGGGCTGGCCAGGGCACCGGCCGTGCGCGCCAGCAGCACCTCGCGGCTGGGTAGCTCGGCCAGATCCTTGACACGGGCCGCGGTGATCACCTGCCGGCCCAGGACCCCGCCCTTGACCTGCAGCTCCGGATTCTCGCGGCCGTAGGCCGCCAGCTCGCGCGGACCCACCGTTGGGTCACCCGTGCTGAAGGCAACCGCCGTCGGCCCAGCGAGCAGCGGGTCCAGGCCCTCGATCCCCACCGTGGCCGCGGCGCGCTTCAGGAGCGTGTTCTTCAGGACGCGGTACTCGACGCCCGCGGACCGCAGGCGGCGGCGGAGCTCGGTGACCTTGGCCACGTCGAGGCCGCGGTAGTCCGCCAACACCATGGAGCTGGCGCCACGCAGGCCGTCCTCGATCATGGCCAGGGACTCCTCTTTGTCGCTTCGGGTCTTGGCCACACTGCCACCTCCATCGGGACACAAAAAGCCCTGCGCGCCATTCGAGGCGGCAGGGCATACTCCCCCAAGCCGGGAAGGGCTTCGGCGAGACCTGCGCCTCGGTAGGCCGGCCCGCCTGTTGGCAAGCCCGTTACGCGCTGCGAGGCGCGCCTACTGTCTTCGGCAACTGGAGCCAGCTTACGCCGGCGCGGGGCCGGCCGTCAAACCGCTACGCGGCTGGGCTCCACCGCGCGCACCGCCACCGTGATGCCGGGCCCCATGGTCGAACTGACCGTCACGCTCTTGATGTACTGGCCCTTAGCCGCAGAGGGCCGCGCCTTGACCAGAGCGTCGATCAATACCTCAAGGTTCTCGGCCAGCGCATCGGTCGTGAACGAGACCCGGCCGATGGGACCGTGCACAATGCCGGCCTTCTCCGTCCGGAACTCGATCTTGCCGGCCTTGATCTCCTTGACCGCGGCGGCAACCTCGAACGTGACCGTGCCGGCCTTGGGGTTCGGCATGAGGCCGCGGGGACCCAGCAGGCGGCCGAGGCGGCCAACACCGCCCATCATGTCGGGTGTGGCCACCGCCACGTCGAAGTCCAGGAAACCCCCCTGGACCTTGGTCACCAGTTCGTCACCGCCAACGATATCCGCCCCGGCGGCCTCCGCCTCCTTGGCCTTCTCGCCCTTGGCGAACACCAGCACGCGCTGCGAGCGGCCAGTCCCGTTCGGCAGCACGACGGCGCCGCGGACCATCTGGTCGGCGTGCCGCGGGTCGACGCCAAGGCGGACGGCCACCTCGACGGTCTCGTCGAACTTGGCGCGGGCCAACTCCTTGATCAGCGCCATCGCTTCCGCGGGCGTGTACGCCCGCTCCTCGACACGCTGGCTGGCCGTGCGGTAACTCTTGCCGTGCTCAGGCATCAGATCCGACCTCCTTACGCGAAGCCCCGGATGGCCCAGGCCACCGGGCATGGATCAGGCCTCGACGACCTCGATGCCCATGCTGCGCGCGGTGCCCTCGACCATCCGCTCGGCCGCGGCCACGGACGCTGCGTTGAGGTCCGGCATCTTGGTCGTCGCGATTTCCCGCACCTGCAGGCGGGTCACCGTGCCGACCTTCTTGGTGTTGGGCGTGCCTGACGCCGTCTCCAGACCCGCGGCCTTCTTGAGCAGGATGGCGGCCGGCGGCGTCTTGGTGACAAACGTGAACGAGCGGTCGGCGTAGACGGTGATCACCACGGGGATGATCAGGCCCATCTGCTCCTTGGTGCGCTCGTTGAACTCCTTGGTGAACGCCATGATGTTGACCCCGTGCTGGCCCAGGGCGGGCCCGACCGGCGGCGCCGGCGTGGCCTTGCCGGCTGGAATCTGGAGCTTGACGTAGGCCGTGATCTTCTTGGCCACAGGGCCACCCCTTCACTGCCGGCTGCGCGCAACGCGCGAGCCCGTTCGGCTTCGGCTGGAACCACGGGGCCCACAGAGGCTAGAGCTTCTCGACCTGGGCGAAATCCAGCTCAAGCGGCGTCTCGCGTCCGAACATCGAGACCAGCACCCGCAGCTTGCCGCGCTCGGCATCGATCTCGTCGATGACGCCGATGAAGCCGTCGAACGGCCCGGAGCGCACGCGGATGTTCTCGCCCACCTCGACGTC
Source organism: Bacillota bacterium (assembly GCA_035533535.1). GTDB lineage: Bacteria > Bacillota > Sulfobacillia > RBS10-35 > JAJYVM01 > JAJYVM01. Next base: position 25,069 of record DATLTP010000192.1, read on the forward strand.
CACACGGGGCACGGGCCGCGGCCTGGCCTCGAGCAGCCCCATCTGGTACATGATTTGGTCGACCTCTGCGGGCATCAGCGGCGTCGGCTTGCTGCCAGAGCCGACGAAGCCCGTGACGCCGGGCGTGTTGCGCACGACGTACCACGAGTCGTCGGTCATGGTCATCTCGACCAGCACGTAGCCAGGGAAAATCTTGCGTTGGATGGTTTTCTTCTTGCCATCCTTGACCTCCAGGATCTCTTCCACCGGGACGAGCACCTGGAAGATCTGATCCTCCATGCCCATGGAGTTCACGCGCTTTTCGAGGTTCGTCTTGACCTTGTTCTCATAGCCCGAGTAGGTGTGGATGACAAACCACTGGCTGTTGCGGTGGGGCGCGGCCTTTTCGGCCGCCTCCGGCATCGGCTCCGGCATCGGCACCTGCTCGACGTCCTGGGCGGGCGTCTCAGGCTTAGACATGGATGATCAGCCCCAGCAGGACGTTCAGCAAGGAGTCGAACCCCCAGATCAGCAGCGCGATCATGGCGGTCAGGCCGATCACCACGACGGTGAAGACCGTGGTCTGCCGCCGGTCGGGCCAGACGACCTTCCGCATCTCCGCCCGCACTTCACGGGTGAAGCGGGCGACCTGCTCAAACACGCGTTCACCGTCCAAGGGGGGCAATTGGCGCTCAAGGAGTATAGCATGGCAGCTTGAGCAGTCGCAACCCGGGATTGCGGGTGGTGCAGAGGCTTTGGCAGGCGCGGAGGGATTCGAACCCCCAACCAACGGTTTTGGAGACCGCCGCTCTACCAGTTGGAGCTACGCGCCTACGCGTTATCGGCTCTCGCGGTGAACAGTGTGCACCCGGCAATGGCGGCAGTACTTCTTCAGCTCCAACCGCCCGGTGTCGTTCCTCTTGTTCTTCACCGTGCTGTAGTTGCGCTGCTTGCAGGTCGTGCACGCCATCTCGATGATGACGCGAGCCTCGCCCTTGGCCACAGCGCTTCACCTCCTACGCGGATCCAGAGCGGTGCGGTTGGAGCTGATGGCGGGAATCGAACCCGCGACCTCATCCTTACCATGGATGCGCTCTGCCGACTGAGCTACATCAGCGCCGAAATATTGGTTGCGGGGGTAGGATTTGAACCTACGACCTCCGGGTTATGAGCCCGACGAGCTACCTGGCTGCTCTACCCCGCGATCAAACCTGGTCAAGTGGTGGAGAGGGGAGGATTCGAACCTCCGAAGGCGAGCGCCAACTGATTTACAGTCAGTCCCGTTTGGCCGCTTCGGTACCTCTCCGGAAAACTCCACGCCCTCTGGAGCTGGCGGACGGAGTCGAACCGTCAACCCGCTGCTTACAAAGCAGCCGCTCTGCCGGTTGAGCTACGCCAGCCGAATCGCAAAACGGATGATAGCACGCCGAGTGCTGCCGGCGCAACGGGTGGTCGGGCCCGGGTCTAGAGCACGCTCTCGTGCCGCTCCCCCTGACGCCGGTCGTCGAGGTACCGCTCGAGCTTGCGCTTGACCCGCTGCAGGGCGTTGTCAATGGATTTGACGTGGCGGTCGAGGCTCTCGGCGATCTCCTGGTAGGAGCGGCCATCGAGGTAGGCCATCAGGACCTGCCACTCCAACTCGCTCAGGATCTCGCCCATCTTGTGCTCGATGTCGCCGAACTCCTCACGGCTGATGAGGAGCTCCTCGGGGTCGGAGACCTTCGTGCCCGAGATCACGTCGAGCAGCGTGCGGTCTGAGTCCTCGTCGTAGATGGGCTTGTTCAGCGAGACGTAGGAGTTCAGCGGGATGTGCTTCTGACGCGTCGCCGTCTTAATGGCCGTGATGATCTGGCGGGTGATGCACAACTCGGCGAACGCGCGGAAGGAAGAGAGCTTGTCGCTGCGGAAATCGCGGATGGCCTTGTAGAGGCCGATCATGCCTTCCTGCATGATATCGTCGCGGTCGGCGCCGATCAGGAAGTAGGATCGGGCCTTGGCGCGCACGAAATTCTTGTACTTGACGATCAGGTACTCCAGGGCGGGGGTGCTGCCCTCCCGCGCGAGCCCCACGATGTCCTCGTCGACCATGGATTCGTAGGTATTCAGGGGAAGGTCGAGACGGGGGTTCGCGCTCACGGCACCGCCTCCTCGTTCGCATCACAGCACGTCGAGTTTCGGTGGGTCGACGGCAAAAGGCCGTGCGCAACGTGCCGCCGCCCCCGCCGGCAGCGCCAGCAACCGGGGCTTGTCAGAAATGCAAGGTCATTATAGTCAGCTTGTCGGCGGGGCGTCAACGCGGCCTGCAGATGCCGTCATCACGGCACGTTGACGCATGATTTCGTAGAGCAGCATCCCGGCGGCCACCGATGCATTGAAGCTTTCGACACGACCCGCCATCGGCAGACGCACGCGGATGTCGCAGGCTTCCCGCACAAGTCGCGGCAAGCCGTGACCTTCGCCGCCGATCACGACCACGAGGCGGGCCGTCAGGTCCGCTTCCCACGCGAGCTGCGGCCCCTCGGGGTCCGCGGCGCACACCCAGAGCCCGGCGCGCTTACACGCCTCCAGGGCCTGGCGCATGTTGACGACCGTTGCGACAGGCAGGTGCTCAAAGGCGCCCGCTGCCGCCCGCTCCGCCACCGGCGTGATGCCGACGCTCCGGCGCTCGGGCACGATCAGGCCCTGGGCGCCAGCGGCTTCCGCGCTGCGGGCGATGGCCCCGAGATTGTGCGGATCCTCGATGCCGGCTGCGGCCACCAGCAGGGTGCTGCCGGGCAGTAGGTCGGTCAGGGACACGCCGCGGCGGGCGCGCACAACAGCCACCACGCCCTGATGGTCGGGCGTGGGCGACATGCGGTCCAGCTCCGCGCGCGGGACGGTCTCGGCCGGCACGCGGGCCGCCTCGGCCGCCGCCAGCAACTCGCCCACCCCGTGCGCGCCCACCGCCACCCAGATGCGCTGGACGCGGCCGGCACGCAACGCCTCGGCCACCCAGCGCCGGCCGGCAATCCGGTCAGGCACCGGGCACCGCGGGCGAGCTGGCCAGCGCCCCACGTCCCGCCTGCCAGCGCGGCCCTGCCGCCGTATCCTCGACCGTGATGCCCAGCTCGGCCAGCCGGTCCCGGATTCGGTCCGCGGCCGCCCAATCGCGGTAGGCACGCGCCTCGGCGCGCATGTCGAGGATCAACCCCATGAGTGCCTCCACCAGCCGGTCATCGCCCGCCTGCGCCGACGATGCGCCGGCATCGCTCAGGCCCAGGATGTCCACCATCCGGTCCAGGGCGGCCGACGCCTCCGCCAGGGCATCAGGTTGCGCACCGGCGGCCAGCGCCGTGTTGGCGGCCCGGACAAGGTCAAATACAGCGCCCAGCGCGCCAGCCGTGTTCAGATCGTCATCCATGGCTTCCGTGAACGCCGCTTCAGCCGCGGCCACCGACTCGCGCAGCGATGCGGGAATGGGACGCGGCGGCGCCGCGTCGACGGAATGGTCGTCCACGCGCTCCTCCAGCACCGGCACGGGCGCGTGGTGCGGGATCGCCGGGCCCGCCAACGCCTGATGCAGGTGCTCCTGGGCCTGCCGCAGCCGCTCCCAGCCCCGGCCCGCCTCGGCGATCGCCGTTTCGCTGTAGTTCATCGGCTTACGGTACTGCGTCGTCAGCATGAACAGCCGTATGGCCGCGGCCGGGAACTGCTGCAGGAGGTCGTGCAGGCGGATGAAGTTGCCAAGTGATTTCGACATCTTCGTCTGGTCGATCTGCAGCATGCCGTTGTGGATCCAGTACCGGACGAACGGCTGGTGGCCCGTGAACGCCTCGGACTGGGCGATCTCATTCTCGTGGTGCGGGAAGATCAAATCGTCGCCGCCGGCGTGAATGTCAAAGTTGTCGCCCAGATAGCGCAGGCTCATCGCCGAGCACTCGATGTGCCAGCCGGGGCGGCCCGGCCCCCAGGGGCTTGGCCAGGAGGGCTCGCCGGGCTTCGCGCCCTTCCAAAGCGCGAAGTCCATGGGGTTTCGCTTGCGTTCGTCCACCGCCACGCGGGCGCCGGCCAGCATCTCATCCAGGCTGCGCCCCGCGAGCTTGCCGTAGTCCTCCTTGCTGGTGACGTCGTAGTAGACGTCGCCCTCCAGGGGGTAGGCGTGGCCGCTGCTCACCAGCCGCTCGATCATCGCCACGATGTCGGGGATGTGCTCCGTCACCCGCACGTAGCGCTCGACCGAGGTGATGCCCAGGCGGCGCATGCAGTCCAGGTAGTCATCGATGTACCGGTTCGAGATGACCTCTGGCCCCACTTGCTCGTCATTGGCCTTTTGGATGATGCGGTCGTCGACGTCGGTGAAGTTGGTGATGTGGTGGACGTCGAAACCCTGGCTCCGCAGATAGCGGGCCAGCACGTCCGAAACCAGGGCCGGCCGCAGGTGCCCGATGTGCGTGTACGAGTAAACGGTCGGTCCGCAGTCGTACATGCGCACCTGGCCCGGCTCGCCGGGCACGAAGGGCTCCTTGCGCCGGGTCAGCGTGTTGTAAAGCACCAGCGCCAAACGATCTACCCCCGCTCGCAAGAGTCGCGGATGTTGACGGACTCTGTGGCCTCGGCCAGCAGGTGCCGCAACTCGGCCAGCTGCTCCTCCAGGCGGGCGACCTGGCGCTGCATGGCGCCGAAGGATTCCGCCACGGGATCCGGGAGGTCGCCGTGCTCGAGGTCGGCTGCGGTGACCTTGCGGCCGTCGCGCCAGACGACGCGGCCCGGGATGCCGACGACAGTACAATCAGCCGGCACCGGGTGCACCACGACGGCGCCGGCGCCGATCTTGCAGCGGTCTCCCACCGTGATGGCGCCCAGCACCTTGGCGCCGGTGCCGATCACCACGCCGTTGCCGATGGTCGGATGGCGCTTGCCCCGGTCCTTGCCCGTGCCGCCGAGGGTCACGCCCTGGTAGAGCGTCACATCCTCGCCGACCTCCGCCGTCTCGCCGATGACCACGCCCATGCCGTGGTCGATGAACAGGCCTGGGCCGATGCGGGCGCCGGGGTGGATCTCGATGCCGGTGCGGGCCCGGCCAATTTGCGAGATATGGCGCGCAAGCAGCAGCAGGCCGCGCCCGTAAAGCCAGTGGGCGACGCGGTGGTACCAGAGGGCATGCAGCCCCGGGTAGGTCAGCGCCTCCAGAACGGAGCGGCAGGCCGGATCGCGGTCAAAGACGACCTGGATGTCCCGCCGGAGCGAGCTCAGCATCGACGGCCACCCCTTTTCGGCAACGCAAAATCCCCCGCCTGCTCCGAGACGGGGGACCCGTGGTTCCACTCGGCTTGAAGCGCCAAATCCAAGACGCTTCCGCTCGTTTGGCCCCGCTAACGGGGGGCAGGCCGGTTCCAACTTGCGGGTGCACTTCGGGCGCCTCCGCCGGGGGGTGGCTCGCAGCCGGTGGCCGCCCCTCTCTGGCCGGTGTCCGCGCCGTACTCTCCCGCGCATCGCCGTTACGCGCCCATTGTACTGGCCTGCGCTGGGGCCGTCAAAGTGGGCTGGGGCGCTGGGGCGGCTGCTGGGGCGGGCCGGTGCTGGGGCGGGGCGGCTGCTGGGGACTGGCCGCTGCTGGGCTGGCCGCCGGCCAGCACGGGACCGTGCGGCGGGCATGGTCGGTCGCCTTAGTGCCGCCGCTCCACCAGGGCGACCGCATAGGCCGCGATGCCCTCGCCGCGGCCGGTGAAGCCCATGCCCTCGCTTGTGGTGGCCTTCACGTTGACGCAATTCTCCGGAATGGCCAAGGCGCTCGCCAGCCGGCGGCACATTTCCGGATAATGCGGCGAGAGCTTGGGCCGCTCCGCCACGATGGTGGCGTCGACGTTGTTGATGGTCCAGCCCTCGCGCCGGAGGAGCCCGGCCACGTGCTCGAGCAGTTTCAGGCTGTCGGCGTCCTTATACGCAGGGTCGCTCGGCGGGAAGTGGACCCCGATGTCCCGCAGGGCCCCGGCGCCGAGGACCGCATCCATGACGGCGTGGGCCAGCACGTCGGCATCCGAGTGGCCGAGCAGGCCCGCGGCGTGGGGGATGTCGACGCCCCCGAGCACCAGGGGCCGACCGGCCTCGAGGCGGTGCACGTCCCAACCCATGCCGACGCGCGTGTCGCGCCCTCCGCTTGGCTCGCCCGCGTCCCGCTGGCGAATGATCGCCTCTGCCATGGCCAGATCCTCCGGAAAGGTGATCTTGATGTTGCCGGGGTCTCCTTCGACGACCCGCACCGGATGGCCGGCCGCGGCAAAGAGGGCGGCGTCGTCCGTCGCCAGGACGGACTTGCGCTCGGCCCAGAGGTGGACTTCGCGCAGCAGGTCGGCATCGAAGGCCTGGGGCGTCTGGGCCATCCAGACCGAGGCGCGGGGCGGCGTCTCGACAATCCGCCCGCTCTCGTCGACCCGGTGGAGCGTCTCTCGGGCCGGCAGCCCAACCGTGGCGCCGCCTGTCACGAGCGCCTCCTGGCAGACCCGGGCGAACAGGAGGGTCGAAGCCAGAGGGCGAGCGCCATCGTGAATCACCACCAGGGGGATGGACCGCGAGACGGCCCGGACGGCCACCGCCACAGACCGCTGGCGCTCGTCCGCTCCGGGCACCAGTTCGACCACGTCGGCCAGGCCGTAGGGCAGGAGGATCTGCTCGCGGATGACGGTTTCCGTTCCGGGCTGAATGGCCACCACCACCTGCGCCGCCGGCGCAAAGGCGTGAATGGCCTGAAGGGTGCGCGTGAGGACCGGCCGCCCGCTCAGGGGCAGCAGCAGTTTCTGGGCGCCCATTCGCCGGCTGGCGCCAGCGCCGGCTACCACAATGGCAGCCCGCACCCCGGTGGGGTCCGGCGCGCGCCGCCTGGAGTCGGCCCGCAGGCGCGGGCGCATGGGACCGCTTGGCCGCTGCGGATCAGCCTCCGGCGTCAACCTGGTCATCGCCTCTAGGAGTTCATCGTGAGGCGGGCTGCGATCGTCGAACGCCGGCACGTCACCGTTGCTCGGCGAGCCGCTGCAGGGGGGCCCCGGCCGGCAGGGGGCGGGCGAAGATCATGCGCCCGGCGGCCGTCTGCAGGGTCGAGGTGACCTCGACGGCGACCTCTTCGCCCACGAAGCGGCGGCCGCCGTCGATGACGATCATGGTCCCGTCGTCCAGGTAGGCCACACCCTGGCCCGGCTCCTTGCCCTCGCGCACGACGCGCACAGCGACCTCCTCGCCTGGCAGCAGGACGGGCTTGATCGCGTTGGCCAACTCGTTGACGTTCAGCACCTCGACGCCCTGCAGCCCGGCCACCTTGTTCAGGTTGTAATCAGTCGTGATGACCTTGGCGCCGCGGTCGCGGGCCAAGCGCAGCAGCTGGCTGTCGACCTCCTGGCCCGCCGGAACGCTGGCCTGGACGATCTCGACCCGCACGTTCTGGTCCTTCTGGATGGTGGCCAGGACGTCAAGGCCCCGGCGGCCCCGGTTGCGCTTCAGGGGATCCGAGGAGTCCGCAATGTGGCGCAGCTCGTCCAGCACGAACTCCGGGACGATAAGCGGCCCCTCCAGGAAGCCGGTCCGGCAAAGGTCGGCAATGCGCCCGTCGATGATCGAACTGGTGTCCAGCACCTTGTCCAGCGTGGGCGCGCCGGTTGGCTCAAGCCGAGCCCCAGCCTCCTCGCTCAGTGCGGTTACTCCGCGCCGATGCAGGCGCGCGCGGGGGCGGGGCTCGCGGGCCTGGCCCCGCGGCAGGCCGATCACGCGCTGCAGGTCCGCCCGCTTGGCGACGAACACGCGCCAGCCGAGCAGGGCGAAGAAGACGCTGGCCACGGCCGGCAGGAAGTCGCCGACGGCCGTGGGGATGCGCGATAGGGCCGGCCCCAAAAGAAGGGCCACGATAAGTCCGATAATGGCGCCGGCGACCCCGAAGACGATGTCGGCGCCGGGAAGCCGGACCAGATGCCCCTCCATCCAGCGGGACGCCGCAACAGCGCCCTCCGCCAAGGCCGGTCCGAGCAGGAAGCCGATCGCGCCGACCACCAGCACGCCGAGGGCCACGATCCCGAGCTGGGCGGAACGGCCGAACGAGACGCCGAACAACGTGGTCGCCGCATTGAGCCCGTGCGTCGCGGACCAGAAGCCCACGGCGCCGCCCACGATCGCGGCAAGCCAGCGGGCCCACCGATGCAGCAAGCCCACTCCCCCCTCAATGAGTGTATCGTCGAGCGGTGGGCGTTGCCGGAGATGAAGGCGGCAGATCCAGCTTACGCCAGGAGCGCCCGGTCGAGGATGGCATTGGCCTCCGGCTCGTCGATCTCCCGCGCCAGCACCAACTCGCTGACGAGGATCTGCCGCGCGTTGTCGAGCATCTTGCGCTCGCCCGTCGACAGACCCTTCTCGTGATCGCGGAGCGTGAGGTTTCTCACGACCTCCGCCACCTCGAAGATGTCTCCGGTCTTTAGCTTCTCCGTATTGGCACGATAGCGGCGGTTCCAATTCGTCGACATGCTGGTCCGCTCCGCCCGGAGGACGGCCAGGAGCTGGTTGAGCTCCTCCTCGCCGATCACCTGGCGCAGACCGACGCGAGGGGCGCCGTCGACAGGGATCATGACCTTCATGTCCCCGATCGGCAGCCGCATGATGTAGTAGGACTGGCGCCGCCCCTGAATCTCGCGCTCTTCGATCGCCTCGATCACACCGGCGCCATGCATGGGGTAGACGACCTTGTCTCCAACCTGAAACACACATGCCACCCCCGCCGTCTACCGCAGGAAATAGTATATCACGGGCTGGCCCCGGCCGCTCTGCCGCCGGAAACCGATCGGACCACCCTCTGATCGAAAGCCTTGTCCCGCACGGATTGTGCGTGTCGCGCGCCACGCCGGGCGCGTTGACAAGGGCAAAGCAGCCTCCCTATAATGAGCCTGCGTCGGGGGTCCCGCCCCACCTGCCACCGCCCAACCCCGGAGCCGATCCGCCCGCCGATCGAGGGAGGTCCCGCCATGAAGGACCTGCTTTGGGACGAATTCCAGGACGCCGTCCAAGAGGGACTGGTCCGGCACCGGAGCATCCTGGACGTCGTTACCAAGCTGCAGGATAGCCATGTGCGCGTGGCTGGGGCCGTGTTCAAGGCCGCCACGAGCTGCGGCTGCATTCGCATCAATGCCAAGAGGCCCCAACTGCCGCCCGACATCTCCCTGCAGCAGCTGAAGACCTATATGGACGACCACGTTGAGGGCGAGCTCTGCGCCCACTGCCGCGAGGTCCTCGAAGAGGAGATCGGGCGCGTTCTCTTCTACCTGGCCGCCATGGCCAACATCCTCGACATCAACGTCTACGACGTCCTGATCAAGGAGAACCAGAAGGTTTCCGCCCTGGGCCTTTACCACCTGAGCTAGGGCTCCGGAAGCGCACGAAAGCCGGGCGGAACCCCTGCCGGGCCCAGAACTTCATGGCGCCGCGGTTGGCTGGCAGGACGTCCAGTTCAACGTCGGCGGCGCCGGCTTCGCGCAGCTGGGCCACCAGCCGAGTCGCGATCTGCCGGCCGTACCCACGCCGGCGGTACTGCCGCAGCACGCAGACTTCCGCCACGTAACCCGTCAGATGGGCCGGATTGAGCCAGTCCGGAACCAGCCGGCCCATGGCGAAGCCCACCCGCCGCCCGTAGGCCTGCGCCCAAAACAGCAGGCGGTGCGGCGGGCTGGCCACTGCCTCGGACTCCATCATCGCCCAGTAGCGCGCGAGCCACTCCTCATCCCGGGCGGCCCCCATGGCCGCCCAGTAGCGGACCAACTCACGGCGCAGTTCGTCATCCGCGGCCCCAGCCGCCACCAGTTCGACCATGGTCAGGAGCCTATGCGAGCGATGCGGCTGCCAGAGCCTCGTGCACCGAGGCCACCGGCACGACCTCCATCCCCTCGGGGGCGCGCACACGCCCGGCAGCCTTGGGCAGCAGGCAGCGCGTGAAGCCCAGGCGGGCCGCCTCCCGCAGGCGCTCCTCGGCGCGGTGCACCCCCCGCACCTCGCCGGAGAGCCCAACCTCGCCCACCACCACTGTCGCCGGGTCGATGGGACGGTCGCGGAAGACCGAAGCCAGGGCGAGGGCCAGCCCCAGGTCGGCGGCAGGCTCATCCAGGCGAACCCCGCCCGCCACCTTCACGTACGCGTCGAAGGCGCCGCAGCGCAGACCGCACCGCCGCTCCAGCACAGCCAGGATCAGGGCCAGGCGCGCCGTATCCACCCCGCTGGCCGTCCGGCGCGGGGTGCCGTAGGCCGGGCCGGACAGAAGCGCCTGAATCTCGCACAGCAGGGGCCGGCTCCCTTCGATGGCCACCACGACGGCCGACCCGGAGATGCCGGCGGCGCGCTCGGCCAGCAGCATCTGCGAGGGGTTGGTCACCTCCTGCAGACCGGCCTCGTCCATTCGGAACACACCCAGCTCCTGCGTCGATCCAAAACGGTTCTTGCCGGCCCGCAGCAGCCGGTAGCTGCTCCACCGCTCCCCTTCGAAGGTGAGGACGGCGTCCACCAGATGCTCGAGGGTTTTCGGGCCGGCCAGCGCGCCCTCTTTGTTGATGTGGCCCGCAAGCAGCGTGGCCACGCTGCTTGCCCTGCCGGCGCGCAGCAGGCGCAGGGCTCCCTCGCGCACCTGCACCAGGCTGCCTGGGGGAAAGCTGAGTGATGGGTCGCGCAGCGACTGTACGGAATCCACCATCACGGCCGTAGGCCGCGTGCGCTCCAATAAGGCGGCAATGCGATCCGGGTCCGTCTCCGCAACGGCCAGAAGACGAGGGTGCAGGGCACCGAGACGCTCAGCTCGCGCTCGGACCTGGGCAAGGGACTCCTCCCCTGCCGCATAGACGACTGTGTGCCCGGCGGCGCACAGCGCCGCCGCCGCCTGGAGCATCAGGGTGGACTTGCCGACCCCTGGCTCCCCACCCAGGAGAACCAGTGAGCCGGGCACCAGGCCGCCGCCCAGCACGCGGTCGAGCTCGCCGATGCCGGTCATGAGTCGGACCCCGGCTTCACTGGAGGCCGCCGCCAGCGGCTCCGCGGCCGCCGCCTGCTCCCCGCTGCCGCCCACGCCCTGGGCGATGGTGTTCCACTCGCCGCAGGACGGGCACCGCCCCATCCACTTGGGCGTCTCAAACCCGCAGCTCCGGCACTGAAAGCTTGGTTCGCGCTTCGCGCTCACGCGTGCTCGACCCAGAACGAGCGCCCGTCCGGCGCGACTTCCTTCTTCCAGATGGGGACCAGCATTTTGATGGCGTCCATGACGAACTGGCCCGCCGTGAAGGCTTCGGCCCTGTGGGGCGAGGCCACGGCCACGATCACCGCCACATCACCTGGCAGCAGGCGCCCCACGCGGTGGGCGGCAGCGACCCTCACCCCAGGCCAGCGCGCCCCGGCTTCCGCCCCGATCCGTTCCATTTCCGCCACCGCCATCTCGGGGTAGGCCTCGTACTGGAGTTCGGACGTCCGCCACGACCCTGTGGACGCCCGCACGTTCCCATAAAATACCACAACCGCCCCGGCGTCAACGCCCGAGACGGCTGCCATGAGGGGTTCCGCGAAAAGCGGCTGCTCCGAGATCGAGAACGCGGCCCCTCCCCCGCTCACCGGCGGGATGACCGCGACCTCATCGCCCTCGCGCAGCGGCGTCTCCGGCCCCGCATACACCCGGTTCACCGCCACCATACAGCGCGGGAGCAGGTCCCCGAGCTGGGGGACCTGCTCCGCGAGCAAGACCAGCAATTCCGCGACTGTGGTCGGCCCCGGTACCCGCAGCGACCTGGCGGAGGCCTTCTCGGCCGCCGCTCCGAACAGTCGGACCTCCATCGGCTCAGGACGCCTCGACGGGCGCCGGCTTGGCCGAGAATACGATCTTGCCCTCCGAGTCGGCGTCAATGTACACCGTGTTGCCCTCGGTGAAGTGGCCGGCCAGCATCTCCTCCGACAGCGGATCCTCCACCAGGCGGGTGATGGCCCGCCGCAACGGACGCGCCCCGTACTCGGTGTCGGTGCCCTCGTCGACCAGGATCTCCTTGGCCCGCTCCGAGACCTCCATCGTGAGCCCGTTGTCCTTGAGCCGCAACGATACGCGCTTGAGCATGAGCTCGACGATCTCCTTGAGGTGCTCCTTTGTCAGCGAGTGGAACACCACGATGTCGTCGATGCGGTTGAGGAACTCCGGCCGGAAGGTCCGGCGGACCTCCTCCATGATCTTGTCGCGCATGTTCTGGTAATTGGCCTCGTCTTCCTTGCCGGTGCGGAAACCCATCACGCTCTGGCGCTTGATGAACTGGCTGCCCAGGTTGCTCGTCATGATGATCACGGTGTTGCGGAAGTCCACCGACCGGCCCTTGGCCTCGGTCAGGCGGCCCTCCTCAAACACCTGCAGCAGCAGATTGAACACCTCGGGGTGCGCTTTTTCGATCTCGTCCAGCAGCACCACCGAGTACGGCCGCCGCCGCACGGCCTCGGTCAGCTGGCCGCCTTCTTCGTAGCCGACGTATCCGGGCGGCGCCCCCACCAGCCGGGAGACGGTGTGCCGCTCCGTGTACTCGGACATGTCGATGGTGACCATGGCATCCTCGTCCCCGAACATGGCCTCGGCCAGGGCCTTCGCCATCTCGGACTTGCCGATGCCCGTCGGGCCGAGGAAGATGAACGACCCGATCGGCCGGCGCGGGTCCTTCAGGCCGGCTCGAGCGCGCCGGATGGCGCGCGAAACGGCCTTGACCGCCTCGTCCTGGGCCACGATCCGGTCGTGGAGGACCTGCTCCAGGTTCAGCAAGCGCTCGGACTCGCCCTCGGCGAGCTTGCGCACCGGCACGCCCGTCCAGTCGGAGACGATCTGGGCGACCTCCTCGCCGGTGATCACCAGCCGCTCCGTGACCTGGCTGCTGCGCCACTCTTCCTTGCGCGTCTCCAGCTCTGTCTGGATCTTTTGCTCCTGGTCGCGCAGGTTGGCGGCCTTCTCGAACTCCTGGGACTGGACGGCCGCCTCCTTCTCCTTGCGCACGGCCTCCAGGCGCTCCTCGATCTGCTTGACCTCGGGCGGCGTGACGAACGCCTGCAGCCGCGCCTTGCTGGCTGCCTCGTCGATGACGTCGATCGCCTTGTCGGGCAGGAATCGGTCCGACACATAGCGATCGGCCAGCCGCGCCGCCGCCTCGATGGCTTCGTCGGTGATCACCACGCGGTGATGCGCCTCGTAGCGGTCGCGCAGGCCCTTGAGGATGGAGACCGTGTCCTCAACGGACGGCTCGGCGACGGTGATGGGCTGGAAGCGCCGCTCCAGCGCGGCGTCCTTCTCCACGTGCTTTCTGTACTCGTCGAGCGTCGTCGCGCCGATCGTCTGCAACTCGCCGCGGGCCAACGCCGGCTTCAGGATGTTGGCCGCATCGATGGCGCCCTCGGCAGCGCCGGCGCCGATGATCGTGTGCATCTCATCGATGAACAGGACCACGTTGCCCGCGCGCCGGATCTCATCCATGACCTTCTTCAGGCGATCCTCGAACTCGCCGCGGTACTTGCTGCCGGCCACCATGGCGCCGAGGTCAAGCGAGACGACGCGCCGGTCGCGCAGCGTCTCGGGCACGGTGCTGTCGGCGATGCGCTGCGCCAGGCCCTCGACGATGGCCGTCTTGCCGACGCCAGGCTCGCCAATGAGGACAGGGTTGTTCTTGGTGCGCCGCGACAGGATCTGGATGACCCGCTGGATCTCCTTCTCGCGGCCGATCACAGGGTCGAGCTTGGCCTCCTCGGCCAGGGCCGTCAGGTCGCGGCCGAAGTTGTCCAGCACGGGCGTGTTGGACTTGCTGCGGCGGCCCCGCGGCGGTCCGGCCGGCTGCTGCACGGGCGAACCGAGCAGCTTGATGACCTCCTTGCGCACGCGGTCGAGCTCAGCCCCCATGTTCTCCAGCACGCGCGCCGCCACGCCCTCGCCCTCGCGGATGAGGCCAAGGAGGATGTGCTCCGTGCCGACGTAGGAGTGGCCGAGCTGGCGCGCCTCGTCGATGGCCAGCTCCATGACGACCTTCTTGGCCCGCGGCGTGTAGCCGATCTCGCCCGAGACTGGCCCGTTGCCGCGACCGATGATCTTCTCCACCTCGGAACGGACCTGGTCCAGGTCGATGCCGAGGTTCTGCAGGGCCTTGGCGGCAATGCCGCTGCCCTCGCGGATGAGCCCGAGCAGCAGGTGCTCGGTGCCGACGTAGTTGTAGTTGAGCCGCCGGGCCTCCTCCTGCGCCAGGACGATGACCCGCTGCGCCCGCTCGGAATACCGTCCGAACAATTGAGCCGACGCCCCTTTCGTGGCGGCCGCGCCTTGCGGCGCGCCCGCTCCAAACCGCTTCCGATGCACCGTCAGGGCCGCTGCTTCTCAGCCTCTTTGATCCGCTGGCGGATCAGCGTGGCGCGAAGCGCGTCCCTGGCCGTGGCCTCCGCCTCACCCACGGCCGGCTCCCTCTGCAGGCACGCAGGCCGCGTGCGGACCAGCAACTCATTGAACAGGGCCGGATCGAGATGCGGGAGAACCTTCAGGTCGATCCCCAGCCGCAGGTCCGAGAGAAGCCCAGCCGCCTCACCCGACGGCATCAGCCGGGCGTTGGTCAAAAGGCCGTATGCCCGCGCCGCGCGGTCCTCGATCAGCGGGCGGCGGTTGCTGTAGAGCCATTCCCGGGCCGACCGCTCGCGATCGACGATCTGGCGCCCGATGGCCTGGAGGCTCTGGGCGATCTCCTCCTCCGCTAGGCCGAGGGAGACCTGGTTGCTGATCTGGAAGAGATTGCCGACGGCCGCGCTACCCTCGCCGTGAAGCCCCCGGACCACCACGCCCATCTGGGCGAGGTTGGCGAAGAGCTGGGCCGCCTGACCGGCCAGGACCAGGCCGGGCAGGTGCATCATGACCGAGCAGCGCAGCCCCGTCCCGACATTCGCGGGCGAGGCCGCGAGGTAGCCCCATTCCTCGCTAAAAGCGTACTCCAGAGACGCCCCAAGCGCATCATCGACCCCGTCCGCGATCTTCCACGCCTCGGGGCATTGCAGCCCAGACAAGAGCGCCTGAATGCGCAGGTGATCCTCCTCATTAATCATGATCGAGATCCCGGCATCCGCCCGCAAGGCCACGGCCCCGGCGGCCCGCAGGGCCAGAAGCGGGCTGATCAGGTGCTCCTCCACAAGGACCTGCCGGCCGACCGCGGTGAGTTCGGACATGCGCACGACGCGATAGGCGCCGTCTTTGGGCAGGGCGTCGCCAACGTGCTGGATCACGCGGTCGGCCGCCTCTTGGTCCTGCCGAAGCGGGAACCATTCCCCCTTCAGGTTGCGCGCCAAGCGCAGGCGCGTGCTGAGGGCGATGTCACCGGCAGGCCCCTCGGCGGTGATCCAGTTTGGCAAGCTCAGCTCAGGCATGGGCTTCCATCCCCCGGATCTGATCGCGAAGCTTTGCCGCCCGCTCGAAGTCTTCCACTCGAATGGCGTCCTGCAGCTGCTCGCGCATCGCCGCAAGGCGATCGCCGGGCTTTGGCTCGGCCTTCTTCGGGGCCTTGCCGTGGTGGCGGCCCGCCCCCTGCACCCGGCGCACCAGGGGCTGAAGCGTCCCCGCGAAGGCCGCGTAGCAGTCCTCGCAGCCGAGCATGCCGGTCCGTGAGAACTCACTCTGCGTTAGGCCGCACGTTGGACAGTGCTGTTCCTCGACCCGGGGCAAAACCGGCGGCGCGCCCTGCAGGAGCCCGGCGAGAAGCTCATGGATGGCGGCCGCGGGCTGCAGGTGCAGGGCGAGGTCGCCCTGCTGCAGGGCGCACTCCTCGCAGAGATCTTCCTCGAACCGCTCGCCGTTCACCACCCGGGTCACGTGGTACTTCGCCGGACGCTGGTGGCAGTGGTCACAGGTCACGCGGAGTCCTCCCCCTGGAGAACCCGGATTCGAAGGCAGGCCTCAAGCATCGCGCGCATGAGTCTCGCCCGCACGTCGTCGCGCAGGGGCAGCGGCAGGCCGATGGCCTCGCGGTCAACCGCGGCGCGCATGACGGCTGCAGTGGCAATGGAACACACCCCTGCCTCGGCAAGGCGATCGATCATGTGCTCCGCCTGCATTTGCGAGATGCGCAGGGGAAGGTCGGCCAGGGCGGACGTGCCGTCTGCCGGCAGCCGCACAAGGCGGATGAAGCCACCGCCGCCGCGCCGCGACTCGACCAGGTAGCCGCGGGCCGGCGTGAACCGCGTGTCCAGCACGTAGTTAATCTGCGAGGGCGCGCACGCGAACATGTGCGCAAGCTGGGTGCGCTGCAACTCGATCCGCGCCTCCGCGGCCAGCAGTTGCAGAAGATGAGCCTCGATCTGGTCCGCCAGGGTCTGGGCGGCCAAGGGGCATGCCTCCCACGCCGAATCTTGACGTTCCTTGACCATAATAGGCGGAGGCCCCTCCGTTGGCAAGGGCCGCCCCCTTGCAACGGAAGATGTCGAATTGGCGCGGCTTTAGCCTATCCGGACCAATTTTGGCGTTTGCTGGAGGATTATCGGCCCGCGCGCCGAATGGCTATGTATGGCATCTCACTTCGAGCGTGGAGTCCGGCTCTTCGATCGCCGCTGGCTGGCGGCGGCCCTCTGGGAGTGGCAGCAGCACCTCCCCGAGGCCCGTCGGAACCCGGCTGAGTTGGCGCGGACGTTCAATGCCATGTCCACAGCCCTCATGGAGCAGGGCGAATACCACCAGGCGTTCGTCAAGGCGGAGTTGGCGCGGGACACGGTCAGCCAGCTTGCCAACGACCATCCACAGGCATTTTATGCGCATCTGAACGGTGCACTTGCTGCACTGAACTCGGGGGACCTTGAGGTTGCGCGCGGCCTCGCCGAGGGCGCCATGGTCCGGTCCAGGAGTTGCGAGGTTCCCGCAGAGCGGCGGGTACAGGTCATGGTTATATTCGCCCACATTGCCATCGAGTGTGAACAGTACGACGTCACAGCGTCGTGGCTCGCCAAGGCCGGCGAGATGGACCTGCCGCAGATTGACGGCCGTTCTCGGATTTTCTCGAACCTGGCCCTGGACACGGCCGTTTGCCGAGGGAGCCTCATGGACCGCGCCGCCGGCGAGGCAGCATTTGCCGAAGCCCTCGACATGGTGGAACCTGCGGCCCGTGCCAACCTGCACGTCGAACGCGGGTGGATGCGGCTGCGTGACGGCGACGTCCCTGGCGCCCTCGTCGATGCCCAAGAGGTGGTCGACTCGCTCCTGGGGCTTCCGGCCTACCTCACGCTGCCCGACGCCGCGGACGGCCTAATGCTCTTGTCAGCGCTCGCCAGGGCGCACGGAGACACGGCCCTCAGTTCACGACTTTACATGCAGGGCTTCGCCTGGCTGGCGACCGCCGGTTGGCGTGCCCACCTCCGCCGAACAACCCGCGCGGCAGCTCATAGTTCGTCCCTCGTTCAAGGCCAACTCGATCTGCCCAAATGGGGGGACCTCGTCCGGGTCACGGAAGCCCTTTCGGCTGGAGAGCATCGTGGCCCTGGCCGGCCCCAGCGGCTGGGGCGGGCCGTCCATGGCGTCGCTCGGCAGTTCGCGCCGAGGTCTGGCCCCGATGTCTTAGGAACTGCCGCTGTCTTTCTGCGGCTGCGCACGAACGAACGCAGGGCGGCGGCCCTGCCTGCGCGCACCCTCGTGCAGCGAATCGAGCGCGGGCGCCACACTTATGACTCCGCTATTCTCGGGCTGCTCGACTCATATGACCAGGCCATCGTGGAGGAGGGCCTAGCCTACCCCGCCGTGTTGGAGCGCATGACGCGCGAAGCCGGCACCTCATGGGATCCAAGGGCCGTGCACCGCATTTTGCTGGCGCACGCGTCCTGAAGCGAAGCGGAGGTGTCGG
>DATLTP010000193.1:0-4601 GCA_035533535.1 Bacillota bacterium
CGGCCTGGTCAACATCCTGATGATGGTCGTCATCACGGTGTTCATCGCCGGCCTGATGGTCGGCCGCACCCCGGAGTTCCTCGGCAAGAAGATCGAGGCCAAGGAGATCAGGCTGGCCGTGGTGGCCATGCTGATGCACCCGCTGCTGATCCTGGCGCCCACGGCCTTCGCCCTGGTGCACGCCGTGGGCACGAGCGCCATCCTCAACAGCGGCTTCCACGGCATCTCCGAGGTCATCTACGCCTACGCCTCGGCGGCCGCCAACAACGGCTCCGCCTTCGCCGGCCTCGGTGGCAACACGCCCTTTTACAACATCACCCTGGGTGTGGTCATCGTGCTCGGGCGCTACCTCTCAGTCGCGGCCATGCTCGCCATGGCGGGCTCGCTCGCCAGCAAGCGCATCGTGCCCGCCTCGGCCGGCACCCTGGCCACCGACAGCTGGACATTCGCGTTCGTCTACCTGGGGGTCGTGATGATCGTGGCGGCGCTGACCTTCTTCCCGGCTCTGGCCCTGGGCCCGATCGCCGAGCAAGTCGCGATGGTGGTGCACTGATGGGCAGCGTTAGCCGCGGCGCCACCAAGCGCATGCAGAAGGCGGCCACCTCGGGCGACCTCTGGCGGCGCGCCGTCAAGGACGCCTTCCTCAAGCTCGACCCGCGCGTGCTCTGGAGCAACCCGGTCATGTTCGTGGTGGAGATCGGCTTCGTCGTCACGCTGCTGCTCTGCTTGAGCCCGGACCTGTTCGGCGGCAGCTACGGCCCCGCCCAGCGGGGGTACAACGTCGTGGTGGCGTTTGTGCTCCTGATCACTGTGCTGTTCGCCACCTTCGCCGAGGCATGGGCGGAGGGCCGCGGCCGCGCCCAGGCCGAGAGCCTGCGCCGGACGCGGACGGAGACGCCCGCGCGGCTGGTCGACGAGCAGGGCCAGGTTCTGCGCACGGTCTCGTCGGTAGACCTGAGCAAGGGCGACCGCGTGCGGGTCGAGGCGGGCGAGCTGATCCCGGGCGACGGCGAGATCGTCCGCGGCATCGGTTCGGTCGACGAGTCGGCCATCACCGGCGAGTCGGCGCCCGTCATCCGGGAGGCCGGCGGCGACTTCTCCTCCGTGGTCGGCGGCACGCGCCTGCTCTCGGACTGGCTGGAGATCGAGATCGCCGTCAACCCGGGCGAGTCGTTCCTGGACCAGATGATCAAGCTGGTGGAGGGCGCCGCCCGCCAGAAGACGCCGAACGAGATCGCCCTGACCGTGCTGCTGGCCGGCCTGACGCTGATCTTTCTGGTCGTGATCATGACCCTGGAGCCCATGGCCATCTACCTGCAGGCGGCCGTGGACATCCCGACGCTTGTGGCCCTGCTGGTCTGCCTGATCCCGACCACCATCGGCGCCCTGCTGTCGGCCATCGGAATCGCCGGCATGGACCGGGTGCTGCGCTTCAACATCATCGCCAAGTCCGGCAAGGCGGTCGAGGCCGCGGGCGACGTCAACACGCTGCTGCTGGATAAGACGGGCACCATCACCGTCGGCAACCGCATGGCGGAGGCCTTCCACACCGTGGGCGCCCACACCGACGCCCAGGTGCGCCAGGCCGCCTACCGGGCTTCCCTGGCGGACGACACCCCGGAAGGGAAGTCGATCGTCGCCTTTGCGGAGAAACAGGGCGAGCCGCGCGCAAGCGGCGAGCTGCTCAAGGACGCCCAGAGTGTCCGTTTCAGCGCCGAGACCCGGCGCAGCGGGCTGATCCTTGCCTCCGGGCAGGAGTACTTCAAGGGCGCCGTCGACGCCATCTCCGAGGTTGTGAGAAAGCGCGGCGGCGCCATCCCGGCCGACCTGCAGGGCGTGACGGACGAGATCGCCCGGGCCGGGGGCACGCCGTTGGCCGTCGGCATCGACCAGGAGATCCTCGGCGTCATCTACCTCAAGGACGTGGTCAAGCCCGGCATCGCCGCCCGTTTTGCCGACCTGCGGCGCATGGGCATCCGCACCGTCATGATCACCGGCGACAACCGCCTGACGGCCGCGACCATCGCCAAGGAGGCCGGGGTCGACGACTTCATCGCCGAAGCCAAGCCCGAGCAGAAGCTCCACCGCATCCGGGAGGAGCAGGGCGACGGCAAGATGGTGGCCATGACGGGGGACGGGACCAACGACGCGCCGGCCCTGGCCCAGGCGG
The DNA here is from genome assembly GCA_035533535.1 of Bacillota bacterium. GTDB lineage: Bacteria > Bacillota > Sulfobacillia > RBS10-35 > JAJYVM01 > JAJYVM01. The sequence continues at coordinate 2,171 of DATLTP010000193.1, forward strand.
ACGTGGGACTCGCCATGCAGAGCGGGACCTCCGCGGCCAAGGATGCGGCGAACATGGTCGACCTCGACTCCGACCCGACCAAGCTGATCGAGCTCGTTGGCATCGGCAAGCAGCTGCTGATCACCCGGGGCACCATCACGACGTTCTCCATCGCCAACGACGTGGCGAAGTATTTCGCCATCATCCCGGCGATGTTCGCCGGCGTCATCCCCCAGCTCGGGGTGCTGAACATCATGCGCCTGACCAGCCCACACTCGGCCATCCTCTCGGCGCTGATCTTCAACGCCCTGATCATCCCGGCCCTGATCCCGCTGGCCATGCGCGGCGTCTCCTGGCGGCCGATGAGCGCCACCCAGACCCTGCTGCGCAATGTGGCCATGTATGGCCTGGGCGGCGTGCTCGTCCCCTTCGTCGGCATCAAGCTGATCGACGTGCTCGTGACTGTCACGGGCCTGGCACGGGTGTAGGAGGGCGAACGAAGTGAGCGTGCGCCGCGACCTCATGACATCGCTGCGGCTCTTTCTGGTCCTGGCCGTCCTGTGCGGCGGCGTGTACTCGGTGGTCGTGCTTGGCATCGCGCAGGGTCTGTTCCCGCGCCAGGCGAACGGCAGCCTGGTGGTCGTAGGCGGCCAGGTCGTCGGCTCCGCGTTGATCGGCCAGGACTTCAGCGGACCCGACTGGTTCCAGGGCCGCCCGTCTGCGACGATGAGCGATGACGGCAGCAGGGCCCAGCCCTACAATGCAGCCAACTCGTCGGCCAGCAACCTGGGCCCGACGAACCCGGACCTGGGGAAGCAGGTGCAGGCGGCCGCGCAGAAGCTGGAAATTCCCTTGGCGCAGGTGCCCCCGGACCTGGTGGAGTCCTCGGGCTCGGGGCTGGACCCGGACATCACGCCGGCGGCGGCCCTGGTCCAGGTCCCTGCCGTGGCCGCGGCGCGCCACGTCGATCCCGCGGCGCTGCGGGCCCTGGTCGCCCGCCTGACCCGCGGCCCGTTCCTGGGGATGTTCGGCGGCCCGCACGTGAACGTGCTGGAGCTGAACCTGGCCCTGAAGAGCGGACGGCTGTAGGGGGCTGAGGCACGAAATGGCGGCTGCGCCACCCAGCTACAAAAAGCCGTCGCCCGACGAGATCCTGCAGCGGCTGCAGCAGCTCCGGCGCGGCCGCCTCAAGATCTACCTCGGCGCCGCCCCCGGTGTCGGCAAGACCTACACCATGCTGGCCGACGCCCAGGAGCAGCGGGCCCGGGGCGTCGACGCCGTCATCGGTCTGGTCGACTGCCACGAGCGGCCGGCGACCATGGAGAAGGTCGGCGAGCTCCCGGCGGTCACCCCGCGGACGCTCGAGTACCGGGGCCTGCACCTCCAGGAGATGGACCTGGAGGGGGTGCTGGCCCGCGACCCGGACCTTGTGCTGGTGGACGAGCTGGCCCACAGCAACATCCCGGGCTGCACGCACATCAAGCGCTACGAGGATGTCATGGACCTGCTGGCGGCGGGGATCAACGTCTGGAGCACCCTGAACGTCCAGCACCTGGAGTCGCTGAACGACACCGTGTTCGAGATCACGCGCGTGCGGGTGACGGAGACCGTGCCCGACTGGGTGCTGGACCGCGCCAGCGAGATCCGCCTGATCGACCTGGACCCCGACGCCCTGATCGAGCGCGTCAAGGACGGCCGCGTCTACCGCCAGCCGGAGGCCGAGCGGGCCCTCAAGGGCTTCTTCCGCCGCGGCAACCTCACGGCCCTGCGCGAGATGGCCCTGCGCGCCCTGGCCGAGGCCACGGACCGCCGGCTGGAGGAGTACATGGCCGACCACCAGATCTCCGGGCCGTGGGGCGCCCGCGACCGGATCCTGGCCTGCGCCAGCACAAGCCCCAACGGCCAGCGGCTGATCCGCCGCGCCTACCGCACGGCCAAGCGCCTGCGGGGCAGCCTCTACGTCCTCTATGTGCAGCACCCGGGCGACCGCATGGACGAGCGCGGGGCCAACACCCTGCAGAGGAACCTCGATTTGGCCACGCGCCTGGGCGCCCACGTGGAGCGCGTGGCGCGGGCGGACACGGCGGCGGCGATCGTGGAGTTCGCGCGGCACATCCGGGCCACGCAGATCGTGCTGGGGGAGAGCCTGCGGCCGACCTGGCGCGACCGCCTGCGCGGCTCGATCGTGGAGCGGGTCCTGCGGGACACGCACGACGTGGATGTGCTGGTGGTGGCGAGCCCGGCGAAGGACACCTAGCAAGCAGAAACGGAGTGTTGCCAGTGAGCCAGCAGCATCGAGTGGCTCCCCGCCGATTTGGGGGTTGGTCGGGGACGTTCAAGAGACACATGGTCGGTGCGCAGTGGGCGCCACACAGCCCACATGGAAACCGCCTGGCCCGCAACCGGTGGGGCGGGCGGCAGAGGTCGTCGATCATGGCTACGGAGTCAACGT
>DATLTP010000194.1:0-5463 GCA_035533535.1 Bacillota bacterium
CATTGCGGGTGAGGGCGGCGGCCAGGTTCGTTCGCCCGTCGACGCGCCAGAGCTTCAGGAGCCCGTCGGCGAGCACCCCGTCGAAGCTCGCCCTCGGCGGCAACGCACCGTCGGGACGCCGCAGGTGGTGCAGGGCATAGGTGGCGACCGATTCCGCGTCGGTCAGGTAACCCGTGCGGCCGGTCGCCTGGTAGCGGGCGACCCCGGCCGCCACGACGCTCCCGTAGTTGTACGTCCAATGCGTGTCGCGCGGCTGCGTGGAGCCGCCGGCCACGCCGTCCTCCACCCGGCCGTCCGGCAGGACCAGCCTCTCCCGCTCCCAACCATAGATCCGCTCCGCCCAGGCGAGATCGGTGCGATCGTGCATGGCCAGGTACAGCTGCGCGGCCAGCTCGGCCGTCGCGGCGTTGGCCGCTGTGTTCCGGTAGGTGCGGGCCTCGCTCCACCAGAGGCCCCCGCCGGCATCGTCCCCGCCGCTCTCCGCGTACCGCATAACGGCCTGCGCACGCCGCAGGTAGGTGGCATCGCCGGTCAGCCGCCAGGACGACACGAGGTCGAGCCCGACCCAGGCGTTGTCGTCGTAGTACTTGACGGCGTCGGGGCCGGGGCTGGGGTCGGGCATAGGCCGGCGGCCGCGCCGCAGTGTCCCAGTAGACCTGCAGGCCGTCGGTTGCCGCACGCACCAGCGGCAGGTACCAGGAGCCCCCGGGGAGGGCGGCGCCGTCGTCGAGGGTGGCGAGAGCCCAGTTGTCGCCCCAGAGCTCGGCGGGCTGGCTACCGTCAGGTGCGGAGGGCAGCGCGGTCGCGAACAGACGGCCGAGTTGCGGAAGTTGGAGCATGATCACGGCCGTGGCGACCCACAGCAGTGCGCCTGGCCGCACGTCCGCGGCCAACGGCGGCAAGTGCTGCGCGGCGGGGTCGGTGCCACCGCCAGAATCACGGCGATCAGAAACCCGCGAAGTGGGTTCAGCCGGTCCAACCCAGGCCGGCGCCAACCAGAACGGCCGGCCGGCCGCCGGCGGTACGTGCGAAGAACCGCCACAATCGCCGCACGGCGGCTGGCCTCCGCGCGCCGCCCCTACACCCGATACTTCGGGTCAATCTTGTCCCGGAGCCAATCCCCGATCAGGTTGAAGCCCATCACCGTGAGCATGATCGCGATCCCCGGGAACGTGGCCACCCACCAGGCCGTGGTGATGTACAGTTGGCCCTCCGCCAGCATGCCGCCCCAGGTGGGGATGCGCGGGTCCACGCCGAGGCCCAGGTAGCTGAGGCTGGACTCCGCCAGGATGTTGACGGCCACGGCGATGGTGAACAGCACGATGATCGAGGACGCGATGTTGGGCAGGATGTGGCGGATCATGACTCGCCAGCCCTTCAGGCCCAGGGCCCGCGCCGCCTCGACGAACTCGCGCTCCTTCATGCTGAGCGTCTCGCCGCGCACGATCCGGGCGAAGCCGGCCCACTGCGTGGCGGCCAGCACGAAGATGATCTTGCTGAGGCCCGGCCCCAGGATGGCCACGATCATGATGGCCAGCAGGATGAAGGGGAAGGCCAGCACCAGGTCGACCAGGCGCATGACCACCGTCTCGGCCATGCCGCCATAGTAGGCGGCGAACATGCCCAGGGCGGTGCCGATGACGGCCGAGGCTGCCGCCGACGTGAAGCCCACCAGCAGCGAGATGCGGGTGCCGTAGATGATGCGGCTGAACAGGTCGCGGCCGACGGCGTCCGCGCCGAGGAAGTGCGTGTGCGAGCCGCCCGCCACCCAGGACGGCGGGTCGAGGCGGTCGGCCAGGTGCCCGACCAGGGGGTTATAGGGCGCCAGGTGCGGCGCGAAGATGGCGCAGATGATGACGGCCAGGACCAGGATGCCGCCCGCGACGAGGCTGGAGTGACGGAGCAAGGGCGATCGCTCCTAGCTCATTTTGATGCGGGGGTCGATCAGCGTGTAGCAGAGATCGACCAGCAGGTTGCTGCCGACGATGAACAGGGCCAGGATCACGGCGCCGCCCTGGACGACGGGGTAATCCCGCCGGTTGATCGAGGTGATCATCAGCTCGCCGATCCCCGGCCAGGCGAAAACCTGCTCGATGATGACCACGCCGCCGAGCAGGGTGCCAAGGGAGAGCCCGAGGTAGGTGACCACGGGCAGGAGCGCGTTCCGCAACCCGTGCAGGTAGATCACGGCCCGGGCCGGGAGGCCCTTGGCCCGCGCTGTCTGGATGAACTGCTCGTTCATCACGTCGATCATGTTGGAACGGACCAGGCCCGTCATGATGCCCGCCTGGGCGATGCCAAGGGTGACGCCGGGCAGCACGAGGTTCTTCCACGAGCCGTAGCCGGCCACGGGCAGGGCGTGGATCTTCACGGCGAAGATCAGGACCAGCATGATGCCCAGCCAGAAGCTGGGGAAGGAGATGCCGAGAAGGCTCAGCGTCCGCACGCCGACGTCCGTCGGCCGGCCCTTGTGCAGGGCGGCCAGCACGCCGAGCGGCACCGACAGGGCGACGCCCAACACCAGCCCGGTGACCGCCAGCAGCGCCGTGGCCGCCATGCGCACCCGGATCAGCTGGAACACGGACTCGCCGTCGTAGATGGAGTTGCCGAAGTTGCCGTGGAGCAGCCCGGTGAGGAAGACCCAGTACTGGACGGGCAGGGGCTTATCCAGGCCCATCGCGTGGGTCAGGGCCGCAATGGCCTCCTTGGTGGGCGTGGTCCCGGCCAGCATGGCCTCGACCGGGTCACCCGTGATCCGCAGGACGAAGAAGACGATGAGCGAGATGCCCAGGAGCACCACCAGGGTTGCGATCAAGCGCTGTAAGAGATACCTGCCCAACAGCCCGCCACCTTAGCTAGGCGAGGGGCGGGCGCGATCCGCCCGCCCCTCGCCCCGATATCGTGCTGTCTACTTGCCCGCCCAGGAGAGCTGCTCGAGCCGGACCTGCTCGTCGGCCGGGGGCACGAAGCCCTGCAGCTGCTTGCTGACGGCCCAGAGGTCGTCGGTCTGGTAGAGCGGGATGTCCAGGGCCGCCTGGTGCACGATCTGGTCGATCTGGTAGAAGTCCTGGAGCCGCTTGTTCTGGTCGACGGTGTTCTCCTCGTCCTTGATCAGGGCGTCGACCTGGGGGTTGTCGTAGCTCGGGTTCCAGTACTGGCCCTTCTGGTAGCTGGACACGGCCGTGCCGTCGAAGTCGAGCGTGCCGCCGCCGCCCCAGAAGAACTCGTACATGTTGCCGGCGTTGCTCTTGGGCACCAGGTTGGTGTACAGCGTCTGGAAGTCCTCGGGTTGCAGCTTGACGTTGAAGCCGACGGCGTTGAGGTAGTCGGCCATGGCCTGCGCCACCTCGGCGAACTGGCCGTTGCTGCCGTCGTAGTCGAACGTCAGCTGCGTGCCGGGCTTGATGCCGGCCTGCGCCATCAGCTGCTTGGCCTTGGCCGGGTCATACGGGTACGGGTCGATGTTCGGGTCATACCCGAACGTCGTCGGCACGGTGACCGTGTTCACCATGGCGCCGTAACCGTTGAGGATTTTGCTGATGATCTCCTGCTTGTTGATGGCATAGTTGACGGCCTGGCGGGCGATTTCGGTGTTGAGCGGCGCGTGCGCCACGTCAATGCGCACGAAGTACACCGTGAACGTCTTGGCGACGCCCAGCGTGTAACCCGACAGGGACTTGATCGCGTCCGCCTGGCTCGGCGGGATCATCTGGGCGAGGGCGACGGAGCCGGCCTCGACGGCCGACACCCGCGAGGTCGGATCCGGCAGGAACTGGAAGACAACCTTCTGGATCTTGGGGGCGCCGCCCCAGTAGTCGGGGTTGGCCTGCAGGGTTACGGAGCTGCCTTCCTTGTAGTCGGTCATCAGGTACGGGCCCGTGCCCACTGGGTGGGTCTGGTAGTACTGTTCACCCTTGCTCTGGATGTACTGGGGCGGCACGATCGCCGACTGGTAGCCGGAGGTCTTCTTGACGAGCAGCGGGTCTACCCGGTTGAGGTTGAACTGCACCGTGCTGGGATCAATGACCTGGACGGAGGCGACGGACGAGTATGAGGAATGCACCGGGAACTTCGCGCCGTCGGTCCCGATGATACGGTCGAACGTATACTTGACGGCGTTGGCGTCAAACGGCTCCCCGTTGCTGAACTTCACATTCTGCCGCAGGTGGAAGATTACGGTCTTCGGGTCCTTGAACTCCCAGGACGTGGCCAGGACCGGCTGCAACTGACCTTTGGCGTCGAAGGTGACCAGCGTCTGCACGACGTTGGGCAGCACCTCGGCCGTGGCGATCAGCGAGGTCTCCATCGGGTCCCAGTTGCCCGTCGGGTCGCCGTAGCTATCGGCGATGGTCAGGGTCTTGGAGGACGACGCGGCTGCCGGGGCCGTGGCGGCGGCTGTGGTCGACGCGGTGCCGGAGGCGGCAGCGGGGGTGGACGTGGAGGCGCCTCCCCCGCAGGCCGCGGCAAAGCCGAGGACCGCGATCAGGGTGGCAGATGCCAGGGCACGACCGGTCAGCAAGCGGTTTCCCTCCCAATCGGTCGCGGCGCCCGCAGCGCGTGTTTGGGCCGCGGTCGCGTATGCGACCGCGGGCTCGAACGGTCGGCGGCGGTGCCGCATTTTGTAGCGGCATCCATTCTCCACGCGGGCGGACACTCCTTCCGCGGCGGGGCACACTGCTCCTGTGAAGAAGCGCCATTGGGCGGCTGCGTCGATATTGGCGGTTCTGCTCCTGGGTGTGGGCGCAGAGGCCGCGGTCAGCGTCCGACCGCAAATTGCGGCAGGCGCCATCAACCTCGCCCACGCGCTGCGCCTGTCCCCGTACACGGCGGGCGCGTTCGACCAGGTGGTGAGCACGGCCTACCCGAGCACGGAGCGGGACGACCCCACCCAGCCAGCGGGGGCGACCACGGTTGTCGCGCGCGGGCAGCCGGGGCGGCTGCGCGAAACGGGCGTGCAGCTCTATCGTGCAGGCGCCGCGGCGATTCGCAAGGTGTATGGCCAGCAGGTGCTGCGCTCGCCAGCGCCGGCCACCCTGGCGGTCGGGACCTCGACGGCGTTCGTGCATGTGAACGGCAACTACTACCATTACGCCCGCCAGCTCACCATGACGGCCACGGCCTACGACGGCGGCTACGCCAGCAATGGGTCATGGACCGGGCAGCCGACGGCCCTGGGCCTGCCGCTGCAGTATGGCGTCGTCGCGGTCGACCCGAGCGTCATCCCCCTGGGCTCGCGGCTGTATGTGCAGGGCTACGGGCTGGCGGTGGCGGCGGACACGGGCAGCGCCATTCAGGGCGACCGCATCGACCTCTTCTTCTGGAACTCACCGGTGGGCACGGCGGCGTTCGGTATTCGCAGGCTCCAGGTCTACGTGCTGGACGACCCCAAGCTGCCGCCGCTGGGCGCCGGCGGCAAGCCGGAGCCGGCGCCGGCGCCCGCGTCCTCAGGTGGAGGCTGAGCCC
>DATLTP010000195.1:0-6346 GCA_035533535.1 Bacillota bacterium
CTGATCAACAAGGACACCATGGGGCACTCGATCGACTTCCACGCCGCGCAGGTGCCGTGGGACAAGGACTACCAGCCGGTGGCCCCGGGCCAGTCGGAGACCTTCGACTGGGTGGCGGAGCAGCCGGGCATCTTCATGTACCACTGCGGGACGGGCCCCATGATCGAGCACATCGCGAACGGCATGTATGGCGCCGTGATCGTCGACCCCGCGACCCCACGGCCGGCGGCCCAGGAGTACGTGCTGGTCGAGGGCGAGTGGTACGCCGCGCCCGACGACATGACGGACATGATGGCGGACAACCCGAAGTACGTGGCGTTCAACGGCTACGCCAACAAGTACAAGGAGCAGCCGCTCACGGCGAAGCCGGGCCAGCTGATCCGCCTGTACGTGGTCGACGCCGGCCCGAACCGCTGGCTGGCCTTCCACGTCGTGGGCGCGATCTTCTCCACGGTGGAGGCCAGCGGAAACCCGGCCAATCAGCTGCACGAGGTGCAGTCGTACACGGTCGGCCCCGGCGACGCCGCGATGTTCGAGCTGACGATCCCGAACGCGGGCACGTATCCGTTCGTCAACCACTCGATGGCGGACATGATGCTGGGGGCCGTGGGGCTGATCAAGGTGAGCGCGGACGCGCAGCCGCAGCCGCTGGCGCCGTAGACGGCCGCATCCGAGGTGGGTTTGTGGGGGGTGCGAGCATCGCTCGCGCCCCTTCGTTCGGCTGAAGGAGCCAGCGGCTCGGTGATTCAGGGCAGATCCCCGCGGTGACGGGCATCACCGCAGGCAGGGCGCCACAGCGCCAGACTCAAGCCGTCGGGGGAGTGGCGCACCGTGATCTACCTGGACCAGGCCGCGACGTCGCATCCGAAGCCGGAGCCTGTGGAAGAGGCCGTCTGCGAGGCGATGCGCCAGGGCGGCAGCCCCGGCCGCGGCAGCCACCGGCTCGCGCTCGCGGCGGCCCGCAGGGTCTTCGCGGCACGGGAGTCGCTGGCGGCGCTGCTGGGCGTAAGCGACTCGTCCCGCCTCATCTTCACGGCGAGCGCCACCGACGCCCTCAACGCGGCGATCCACGGCAGCCTTGCTGCCGGCGGCGAAGTCCTGTGCAGCGGGTATGAGCATAACGCGGTCGTCCGCCCGCTGGCTGCGTGGGCGCGCCGGACAGGCGGCCGGGTGCGCGTGATCGGCGGGAGTCCCATGGACCTGGCGGCCCTGGGCCGGGCCATCTGCCCGGAGACGCGGCTGGTCGTGCTGACACACGCCAGCAACGTCAGCGGCGAGATCTTGCCCGTTCGGGAGGCAGCGGAGATCTGCCGGCCGGTGCCGGTGCTGGTGGATGCCGCCCAGACGGCGGGGCACCTGTCCGTGGCCTGGGAGGAGCTTGGCGCGGCCGCGGTGGCCGCGTCCGGGCACAAGGGCCTGCTCGGCCCGCAGGGCACGGGGTTGCTTTACCTGGCGCCGGGGTTTGCGCCCGAGCCGGTCCGCCAGGGTGGGACCGGCGGCAACTCCGAAGAGGACGTCCAGCCGGCCATGTGCCCGGACCGCTACGAGAGCGGCACCCTCAACACGCCCGGCATCGCAGGGCTCGGGGCCGCCGCCGAGGTGCTGGCCGCGCGCGGGCTGAGGGCCGAGCGGGCCCACGAGCTGGCCCTCACGGCCAGGCTGCTGGCCGGCCTGACGGGACTGCGCGGCGTGAACGTTCTGGGCTCGCTTGATCCCGAGCGCCGCGTCGGGGTGGTCTCGTTCACGGTCGCCGGGTGGGACGCGGGCGCCTTCGGCCAGCAGCTGGACGAGCGGTTCGGGGTGCTGGTGCGGACGGGCCTGCACTGCGCGCCGCTGGCCCACCGCACGCTCGGCAGCTTCCCCGGTGGCGCGGTGAGGATGAGCGTCGGGCACGCCACGCGGGCCGACGACGTGGACGCGGCCCTGGAGGCCGTGGGCTGGCTCGCCGCACGCGAGGAGGCGGCGATATGCGCCTCTTCCTGACCTTCGGGACGACCCATGGCGCCATGCGGGCCGAGCGCATCCTTAGGACGGCGGGTCTGGCGCCTGAGGTCGTGCCCAAGCCCGCGGGCATCCGGGGCAGCTGCGGCGTGGCTGTCCGCTTGGCCCCGGCCTGCCGGGCGGCGGCGCTGGTGGCTTTGGCGGCGGCGGGACACCTGCCCCGCCAGGAGACGCTCCTTCCCTGAGGAGGTGGGGTCCTTGGCGACTGCGGCGCTGCACGTGACGGCGGCGGATGCGACGGGCCTGCTGAACAAGTACGCGCTGCCGAAGGTGGCGATGGTCGTGATCGCCGGCGCCGCCGGCGTCGGCTGCGCGCTGACGGTGGCGGTGGACGCCGGCATGGGCTACGCCGCGGCGGCCGGTGCCTACCTGGTGCTCATGGCCGTGGGCACGGCCATGGGGGGACATCTGTGGCAGGTGTGGGTGCTGAGCCCGGTCCGCAAGCTGGTGGGCGCTGCCGACGGTACGGCGTACGCCGAGCGCCAGGTTCGGCTGTTTGGTCGGATCGAGGCCTGGGCGTGGCCGGTGGCCGCCCTTGCGCTGACCTGGCTCGCGCCGCGGTATCTCGCCGCACCGTCGGGCACGGCGGCACGGGCAGAGGCTTGGGCTCTGGTGGCCGCGGCCCTGGGGCTGGCCCTCTGGGCGGTCGGCCGCCGCACGGGACGGACCTGGCTGTCGCTGGCGGCCACCGCCGGCCTGTTGGTGGCGGCTGCGGCCCTGCAGGTCTGGTACGACCGGCCCGGGGACATGGCCCTGCTGGCTTGGCGGGCGCTCCACCTGCTGGCCGTCGGCGCTTGGTTCGGCGGCGCCGTCTGGAATGTGGCCATCGCGGTGCGGGCGGCCCGCGAAGACCTGCGGACGCCCGTGGTGATCATGGCCCACCTGCAGCTCGAGCGGTTCCGCGCCGTTGTCCGCCTTGCGCTCCCGGTGGTCCTGCTCACGGGTCTGCTGCAGCTGCATGACCTCTTTGCTTGGAACGCCGGCGCCATCCAGGGCGCCTTCAGGACCCTGGTGCTGGTGAAGCTCGGTCTCGTCGGATTGCTGGTGGTGATCTTCAATACGTGCCCGATGTGGCACGCCTGCTCGCCAATCGCGGGCATGTGCGTGCTGGACGATCTGCCGGTCGCTGGGACGGAAGGGGATGGCGCATCGTGACGATCGAAGCGACGAGGTTCTCAGGCGGCGGCCCGCGCCCCGAGACGGGCCTGGACATCAAGATGCTGGTCGATGGTGGCGCCTACGATGTGCGGCGGGTCCTGGCCGCGCCCGGCGAGCGCCACGGTCCCGGCCGCCACGGCGGCGACGCGTGCGTGTGCGTGCTGGCGGGCTCCGTCCGCTTCGAGGTCGGCGGCGCCGGGCACGAGCTGGGGCCGGGCGATATCCTGTGGGTCCCAGCCGATGTCCTGCGGGGATTTGAGGCGGGGCCCGCGGGCGCCGAGCTGCTGGCGGTCCACTTGCCGCGGAGGTGTCTCTCGTGACGCTGGACGTCCGCGACGAGCTGCGACGTGGAGGCCGGCCCATGAAGCGCATTTTGCAGGCGGCCCGCCGGCTGGCCCCAGACGAGGACCTGATCCTGCTGGCCACCTTCGAGCCCCTGCCGCTATATCCGATGATGCGGCTGCGGGGACTCCGGCACCAGGCGCGCAGGCTGCCTGAGGGCGACTGGGAGGTGCGCTTCCACCACGGGGCGCCTGATCCGGCGCCGGTGGCCGCTCACGAGGACGTGGCTCCGGCCGAGGACGAGACTCCGGCCGAGGGCGAGACGACCGATGTGTACCTCGACAACCGGGGCCTGCAGCCGCCCGAGCCCATGATGCGTACCCTGGAGGCGCTGGGCGGACTTGCGGACGGCAGGGTCCTCGAGATCCACAACGACCGCCCACCGCAATTTCTCTACCCGCACCTCGTGGAGCGTGGCTACCGCTACCATGTGGTGGTGGAGCCCGATGAATCAGCCCGTGTCCGAATTTGGCGCGCCAGGTAGGCCGTTGAGCATTCGGCGCGAAGTGTCGCCTGGGGGTGGCCACATGGGGGTCGGCCCGGACGTGGCGGCTCGGATCCAGCTGTTTGCCAGCCTGCCGGCGGCCGCCCTGGGGGCGGTGGCCGACCAGATGCATGTCCGCCATTACCGCCGCCGCATGCTGATCTTCAGCGTCGGCGAGCCGGTCGAGGTCATTACCTTCGTGCTGGCGGGCACGGTGCGCATCTTCCGCGACACGGCGGACGGACACGAGCAGACCCTGCAGCTGCTGCGGGATGGGGACACGCTCAACCTCGCCGGGGTGACGGGCGACGCCCCCTACGCCGCCTCGGCGGAGACCGTGACGGACTGCGAGATCGGCCAGATCCGCTGCCCCGACTTCGCGGCCGTTGTCCGTGCCCACGGCGACCTGGCCTGGGCCCTGATCGAGGACCTGACCCGCCGCCTGCGGTGGTCCCAGGGCCGGATCTTCGACTTCGCCCTGCGGTCCGCGTCCGGCCGGGTCGCATCCGCCCTCCTGCAGCTGGCCGAGCGGGACGGAAAGCCCTTGCCTGATGGCCGCTTCATCCTGGACATGCCCCTGACGCACCGCGAGCTCGGCCAGCTGGCCGGAATCTCGCGCGAGACGGCCACCCGCATGCTGCAGCAGCTGCGCGAGTCCGATGCCATCCGCTGGACGGAGGACGGCTTCGTCATCGTGGATCGCGCCAAGATGGGACCGTGGCTAACGGAGGTCTAATCGCTCACCCCACGTCTCCGCCCGGTGGCACGCCGGGCTCGCCATGGTGGCGCCGGCCACGGCGCTTGTCATGATCATGGCCCCGCCCGCGTCCGTGGCCATGACGTTCGACTGGTAGGTGAGCTGGGTGGAGAAGGCGGAGGTCGTCATCGTCGGCGGTGGCGTGGTGGGCCTGTCGATCGCGTACCACCTCGCCCGTTTGGGCGGGCGGGGCATCGTCGTGCTTGAGCGCGAGGACGTCCTCGGCTCGGGCTCCACGGGCCGCTGTGCGGGCGGTATCCGCCTCCAGTTCGGCACCGAGGTCAACATCCGGCTCTCGCAGTGGAGTCTCGGGTTCCTCAAGCGGATGCCCGACGAGACCGGGGCCGACCCTGGACTGCACCAGAACGGCTACCTCTTCCTCACCGCCGACCCGCAGAACGCCGAGGCGCTCCGGCGCAACCTGCACGTGCAGCAGGGCCTGGGGGTGCCGGCCCGGTCCCTGAGCCCCGACGAGGTGTCCGCCCGCTTCCCGTACGTGGCGGCCCAGGGCCTGCTCGGCGCCACCTTCTGTCCCGAGGACGGCTACGCCGACCCCCACGCCGTGGTGCAGGGGCTGAGCCGGTCTGCCCGGGCCCTTGGGGTATCCATCCGGCTCGGGGCCGAGGTGACCGGGATCCGTGTGGCGGACGGCCGCGTCGAGGGCGTGGAGACGGGCGCGGGCCCCCTGCTGGCGCCCGTCGTGGTCAACGCGGCAGGGCCGTTCGCAGCCCGCGTCGGCCGCATGGCTGGCGCCGAGGTGCCGGTTCAGCCCGTGCGGCGCCAGATCCATGCCACCGCCCCCCACCCGGAGCTGCCCGGGGACATGCCGATGGTCATCGACTTCGATACGTCCTCCTACGTGCGCGGGGACGGCGCCGGACTGCTGATGGGCGCCTCCGACCCGGCGGAGCCGCCCAGCTTTCGCACCGATCCCGACGACGGTGCCCTGGTGCTCCTTGCCGAGACCATCATGCGCCGGATCCCGCGGCTGGGCGACGCCCGCGTCCTGCGCGGCTGGGCCGGGCTTTACGAGGTGACGCCCGATGAGAACGGCGTGCTGGGTCCGGTGCCCGAGGTCGCGGGCTTCTACCTCGCCAACGGTTTCAGCGGGCACGGCTTCCAGCACGCGCCGGCGGTCGGGCGGGTCCTGGCGGAGATGATTCTGGGCCAGCCGCCCACCATCGACGTCAGTGCGCTCGGGGTGACCCGCTTCCGCGAGGGGCGTCTCATCCGGGAGAGCGCGGTGGTCTGAGGCCGGGCGGGCCAGAGGACACCGACGCGCCCCCAGTGGGCGCGTGCGGGCCACAGGACCAAATCGCAGTTGGCCGACAGCCGGCTGCCGGCGGACACCGGACTGCGTCGTTCGACAGCACGACCAAGCCTCAGGTCGTCGTCACCTGCGGCCGGCGCGATCGGCTGCCACGGCGACGGCGCAGCTCGCGCGTCCCCACGGGCCCCGCCTACTGCAGCACGGCGGCCGCCGCCACGGTTTCCGCCATCTGGTTGGCCTGGTGGGCAAAGATGTCGGCGGCCTCGTGCAGGTTGACGTCGGTCAGGCGATCGGTCCGGGCAAGGCGGGCGCCCTCGCGCCTCAGCCACCCCAG
>DATLTP010000196.1:0-9330 GCA_035533535.1 Bacillota bacterium
GAGGCCCACGGCCGCGTCCACCAGCGCCCCATCATCGCCCGCATAGCCGTACAGGATGTCGACCCGCGGGAACGCGTCCTTGGCGCCCAGGTGGAATGGGGTGGCCGCGGTATGTGGACGCAGCGGCGCCCGGTACAAGACGACCCGGTCCGGGTCGACGAAGCCGAGAAAGCCCAGGCCGTTGCTCTGGAACGTCTCGACGCGGTAGGTGTTGGTCTTCGTCACTTCGCGCGCGCACTGGATCTCGTCGTTCAGCACGACGAGCACGCCCTTGCCGGCCGCCTCGGGCTCGGCCGCCGTCCGCACGGCGCTGACCAGGTTCAGGGGGCCGTCGGTGGAGAGGTGCGTGAAGGGGCGCTGCGCCCCGCAGAGCACGACGGGCTTATCATGCTTGACGGCCAGGTGCAGGAAGTAGGCCGTCTCCTCCAGCACGTTGGTGCCATGGGTGATCACGATGCCGTCCACCGCCGGGTCGGCGCCCAGGGCGTTGACCCGCGCCACGAGCTCCGGCCACTGGTGGAAGACGTTGGGGTGCTCCCGGCTTGCCAGGTCCAGGTCGGCCCGCACATCGGCAAAGCGCCCGAGCTCCGGAACGCGTTCGATCAGGTCGGACGGCGTCAGGGAGGGCTTGCCGCTGCTTGCGCGGCCGTAGTGCGTGCCGTCGAGGCTGTTGCGCCCCTGGCCGCCGAGGGTGCTGCTGACACAGATGAGGTGAATCCGAGGCAGGGCTGTGGCTTTGGAGCGCGGGCTTGCCCCGCGCGGCTCAAGGTTCGTGGAGCGCGGGTCTGTCCCGCGCGGCTCAAGGTTCAATGCATGTTCTCCTCTCGCTGGGCCTGGCGTAGTAGGATGGCGTGTTCACCATTCTCGACGCCGTCTCCCGCTGGGCGATCCCGCTCATGATCGCCTTTGTGCCGGGCTGGGCCCTCTTCAAGCGGGTCGACGTCTACAACGAGTTTCTGGACGGCGCCAAAGAGGCCGTGGAGCTCGGCGTCCGCATCCTGCCCTACGTGGTCTCGATCTTCGTGGCGCTGGGCATCTTCCGTGCCTCGGGCGCGATGGATTTGGTTGCGGCGGCCCTGCGGCCGCTGCTCGACAAGGTCGGCGTGCCGGGTGACATCCTGCCGCTGGTATTGATCCGGCCGCTCTCCGGCTCCGGGGCCCTTGGCATCACCGCCGAGCTGCTCCGGCGCTGGGGCCCGGACTCCTACATCGGCCGGCTCGCTTCCACCATGCAGGGCTCGACCGACACCACCTTCTACGTGCTGTCGGTCTACTTCGGCGCCGTGGGCGTGAAGAAGATCCGCCACGCCCTCTGGCTGGGCCTGCTGGCTGACCTGGCCGGCTTCGTGGCCACGGTCTTCATCGTCCAGGTGGTCTTTGGCGGCCGGTAGGCCACGGGCCTCACCGCACCACCCCCGCCGCGTAGGCGCCCTCCTGGGCGATGGTGATGTGGCAGCCGTACGGGGCCGAAAGCTCGGCCAGGCGCCCCAGGATTGCGCGGCCGTGCTCGGCCGTCGCCAGGCGCGGCCCCCCGCGGTCGGGACGCGGCAGCTCGCGGCCCAGGTCGATCGGGTGCAGGCGCAGCTCCTTCAGCTTGCCGCCCTCGAAGCGGCAGAGGGGGACGACCGACTCCCAGTAGACCGGGTCGGCCTGGAAGCCGATGGGCTCGCCGGTCTGCTTCTTGGAGCGCGCGTCGTGCACGTCCTGAGGCGTGCCCGTCGCCGGTAGGCCCAGGCGCTCGTACATCTCCGCCGCCACGTTGGTGGAGGTCTGCGACATGTACATGAAGTTGCCGAGGGAATAAAAGATCGGCTTGTCCTGGTAGACCTCCACGGGGCGCAACTGGTGGGAGCCATGGCCGATGACCGCGTCGGCGCCGGCGTCGATGAACGCGTGGGCTGCCTCCACGATGAAGTCCGCGGGCGCGTTCGAGTTGCTGGTGGCGCCCGCGCCCTCATGGGCGTGCAGACTCACGAGCACATAGTCGGAGCCGCGCCGCGCGTCCCCGATCCAGCGCACGATGTCGCCAAGGTCCCTCTTGTCGCAACGGGTGTGGATCCCGGGCGCCTCAGCCTCCGCGAAGGCATGGTCCAGGAAGCGCAGGGCACCCTCATCTTCGTCCTTTTGACCGTAGTGGTTCCGCCGCCGCGCCCACTCCGCCGTGCCCAGCGCCTCGTCGATGTCGCGCAGGGCCGCCATCCGCCGCGCATCGAGCTCATAGCGGCGGTGAAAGCGCAGGGGGCTGATGCCGGGCCTGCCGCCGACGTCTGAGCGCGCGTCCGCTGCGTGTGCGCCAACGCCATAGGTGGAGGCCGCGGCCAGCAGCGCCACGCGGCCGCCCTTGGTCTCCACGTAGCCCGGCTGGCGGGCCTCGCCCAGGGTCATCCCTCCGCCCGCAAAGACCATGTCGCGGGCGCGCAGGGCCTCCATCGTGTCGATCAGACCCTGCACGGAGAAGTCGGTGGCATGGTTGGTGGCCACGTTGTAGAGGTTGAAGCCCATCCAGCGCAGCTCGTCCAGGATGAACGGCTCGCAGCGCAGCCACATGCCGCCCGACTCGGAGCCCGGCACAAAGGGCCGGCGCGGGGTGGTCAACTCCAGGTTGGCGAAGGCGGCCTGGCCCTGGCGGATCAGGGCGACCAGGTCGCTGAATCGGGCGTCCTCTTGATGCGACACCCTGCGCGTGATGATCGAGTCTCCAGTTGCCACCATGGTGAATATGGCGGTGCGCGCCCCCTTACAGGCGAGAGGTTTCGCGGGCCGTGGGCCAGATCCTGGCGGGGGCGTCGGGGCATGGGCGCCGCGCTTGCGGAGGCACCAAGCCGCCCCGCGGAAGGGTTGCGCGGCCTGCCCGCGAAGCCGAAAGGCATTATGGACGCGCACATTCCGCGGATGAGTCTCGAGCGCGCCGAGCAGATCCGCCGCTGGCACGAGCGCTCGTACGCGGCTGCCAAAGCTGAGGGGCTGGCGCTGCAGACCTTCGACTACCTGGGGCTGACGCTGGCCGTTCCGCCCGGCGTCCAGCCGATCACGCGGATGTCCGACCTGCTGGGCAACGCCGTGCTGGCCGAGGTCCGGGCAGGCGACCGGGTTCTCGATATGGGCACCGGCTGCGGCGTCAACGCCATTCTCGCCGCATCCAAGTCCCGGCGGGTCGTGGCCGTTGACTTGAACCCCGGGGCAGTGGCCGCCGCCCGTGGGAATGTGGTGAGAAACGGCGTCGCTGAGGCTGTCCAGGTGCGGGCGGGCGACCTGTTCTCCTCCGTCGACGGCCGATTCGACCTCATCGTCTTCGACCCGCCCTTCCGCTGGTACCGGCCGCGCGACACCCTGGAGGCGGCGATGACCGACGAGAACTACCAGGTGCTGAGGCGCTTCGTGGCGCAAGCCGGACAGCATCTGGCGCCCGGCGGTCGGATGCTGATCGCCTTTGGCACCTCGGGCGACATGGACTACCTGCGCGAGATCCTGGACGTGCACGGGTTTGACGCAGACGTGGCCGCCCAGCGCAGCCTCACCCGCGACGGGGTTCGGGTCGACTACCTCGTCTTCCGGGTGATGCCCCGCCCCAGCTACGCGTCCGTCACAACGGCCAGGGGGAGCATCCTTGTGGCCTATCGCGGCGACGCGCTGGCGCTGGTCGCGAGCGGGGACGAGGCCGCGTTCCTCAGCCGGGCGGCGCGGGCCCTGGGCAGCACGCCACGCCGCGAGCCGTCCCCGCCGCCGGACGTGGCGCTGCGCCTGCAGCAGGCTGTCGACGGCCACGACGACGATGGGCCTCTGGACCTCGCATGGCTCGCCCCTTTCCGCCGGCGGGTCATCGAGATCGTGCGCTCGATCCCCCGGGGAGAGGTGCGGTCCTACGGCTGGGTGGCGCGCGAGGCTGGCTCGCCGCGGGCCATGCGGGCGGTGGGCAGCACGCTCGCCGGCAACCCCTTCGGCCCGCTGGTCCCGTGCCACCGGGTGCGGCGGACGGACGGCTCCGCGGCCACGTGGGGTGAAGCGGAGGACCGCGAGCGGGACGGCCGCCTCGCGCAGGAGGGTGTGGACCTCGAACTGCTCGCATGGCTCAGCCACCGCGGGCTGCGGTATTGCGGGAGCCGCACCGACCGAGTCTTCTGCCTGCCTGCGTGCCCACGTTGGCGCGCGCTGGGCGCGCGCCCAATTTACTTCCACACGGCGGCGGAGGCACGGGCCACGGGCTACGGGGCCTGTCCGCAGTGTAAGCCAGTGGGTGAAACTGGAAGGAAGTAACAAATCCGGGCGGAACCACGTGGCTGGGGGTGAGTCAGTGGACCCCGACCTGCGGCGCTATCTTGAAGCGATGGAGGGCCGGCTCGCGACCAGAGCCAATCTCGAGGCATTGGAACAACAGATGGCCACGAAGGAGGACCTGGAGGGGAGCCGGCTGGCCACGAAGGCCAATCTCGAGGCATTGGAACAACAGATGGCCACGAAGGAGGACCTGGAGGCCAACCGGCTGGCCACAAAGGCCGATCTCGAGGCGTTGGAACAACGGATGGCCACGAAGGAGGACCTGGAGGCGAGCCGGCTGGCCACGAAGGCCGACCTGGACGGCCTCCGTGCCGACATGCAGGCCGGAGACGAGCGGGCGCGCGCTGAACTTGCGGCCCGGATAGACGACCAGGGCAGTGCGCTCCGGGCGGAGATGGCCGCAATGGAAACCCGCCAGGACGCCCGGTTGTCGGATCGCCTCGACCGCCAGACAGCGACCATTCAGGGCGCGATGGCGGCCATGGAGACGCGGCTGGTCGAAAGCATCGGCCACCGGCGGGACGAGATCGATGCCCTGGCCCGCGACGTCCTCCGGCTCAAGTTGGGCCTGACCCGCCTCCGCGGCAGGGTCGCCAGGCTGGAAAAGCCGGAGGCGTAGCCCCTGGTACAATGGCCCTCATGGAGGTGGCGCAATTGTCGTTCGAAGCCAAGGTCAAGGAGCTCGGCATCGCGATCCCGGAGGCGGCCAAGCCCCTGGCGGCCTACGTGCCCGCGGTGCGGCACGGTGGGGTGCTGTACGTCTCGGGCCAGCTGCCCAGCGTGGCCGGTCAGGTCCAGTGGAAGGGCAAGGTCGGCCGCGACGTGTCCCCCGAGGATGGGTACAAGGCGGCGCGGCTGTGCGCCCTCAACGCCCTCGGTGCCGCGCGGGCCGAGCTCGGCAGCCTCGACCGCATTGTCCGTGTGCTGCGGGTGGGCGGGTTTGTCAACTCAGCGCCTGGGTTCACGGGCCAGCCCGGGGTGGTCAACGGCGCCTCGGAGTTGCTCGGCGAGATCTTCGGCGACGCGGGCAAGCATGCGCGCGCGGCCCTGGCGGCGCCGGAGCTGCCCCTGGACGCAGCGGTCGAGATCGAGTTCCTCTTCGCGGTGGAGTAGCGGGGCCATGCATCCGAACGCGGAGCGGGTCCAGGCGGCGCTGGCGGCCGGCGGCAGCGCCGCCCGTGTGACCGAGTTGGCGGAGCGGACCGGCACCGCGGAGGAGGCTGCCCGCGCCGTGGGGGCGGACGTGGCTGCCATCGCCAAGTCGCTGGTCTTCCTGGCGGGGGAGCAGCCCGTGCTGGTGATCGCCTCCGGGGCGCACCGCGTCTCCGAGGCCAAGCTTGCGACTTCAGCCGGCGCGCCCATTCGACGGGTCGACGCAGACGCCGTTGCCACCCTCACCGGCTTCCCGGTGGGCGGTGTCCCGCCGCTTGGCCACGAGCGGCCCATCCGCACCCTGTTCGACCGCGACCTGCTGACGCACCCGCTCATCTGGGCGGCCGCCGGCACACCGAACGCCCTGTTCGCGATTGCGCCACGGGAACTCGTGCGGCTCGTGGGCGCCGAGGTCACCGACGTTGGCGCAACCTGAGCGGCTGCAGAAGTACCTGGCGCGGTCGGGCGTGGCGTCCAGGCGCCGGAGCGAGGAGATCGTGCGGGCAGGCCGGGTCATGGTCAATGGCGAGCAGGTCCTGGACCCGGCCCGCCCCGTCGAGGCGGGGCGCGACCGCATCGAGGTGGATGGCTCTGCCGTGGCGCCGCCGGCCGAGACCGTCGTCATCGCCCTGTATAAGCCCAGAGGCCATGTGACCACGGCCTCGGATCCGCAGGGGCGGCCAACCGTCCTGGACCTCGCGCCTGCTGGGTATGGCCGCCTGCACCCCGTGGGGCGCCTGGACGCCGATAGCGAGGGGCTGCTGCTCCTCACCAACGACGGGGACCTGACCTTTGCCCTCACCCATCCCCGCCATGAGGTCGAAAAGCGCTACGACGTCTGGTGCTCGCCGCCGCCTGGGCCGGAGGCCATCGACCGCCTGCGGGCCGGCGTGCGGCTGTCCGACGGGCTCGCCCGCCCCGCGGCCGTCGAGGCAGGAGAGGGGCCCTGGCTGCGCATCACCCTCCGCGAGGGCAGAAACCGCGAGGTGCGCCGCCTGTGCGCCGCCGTTGGGCTGGACGTCCGGCGCCTGCGCCGAGTGGCGGTCGGGCCCCTGGGGCTGGGCGACCTGACCCCGGGGGGCTGGCGCCAGCTGCAGCCGGACGAGGTGGCGGCCCTGCGGGCGGACGGGGAAAGGCTCACCGGTACGCCGCAAGCTCAAGGGAAAGCCCCTGGGCGCGGAGAAGTCGACCCGGACGGGCAGGGGGTTTCTTCTTGACGGGTGAGATCCGGAGCCTGGCCGACGTGGAGGCCTTTCGGCCTGAGCCGGACGGACGCTTCCACTCGGCCACGCATGCCGAGATCGCTGCCGGGGCGACCGCCGACATCTACTTCATCAAGACCTTGGAGATCCTGCGGCGGATGCACCTGGAGGACACGCCCGTCGTGGGGGAGGTCTTTGCGCAGCGGGCGGGCCTGCTCTGCGGCATCGACGAGGTGCTGCAACTCTTGCGGGGGCGCGCCGTCGACGTTGAGGCCCTGGCCGAGGGCGAGCGCTTCGCGGGCCGCGAGGTCGTGGTGCGCCTGCGGGGACCGTACGCGGCCTTTGGACCCTATGAGACCGCGATCCTGGGCATGCTGGCCTCGGCCAGCGCCTGGGCGACCGCAGCCGCGGACCTGCGCCAGGCGGCCGGCGACTTGCCCCTGATCTGCTTCGGCTCGCGGCACCTGCACCCGGCCGTAGCGCCGGTGATGGAGCGCGCGGCCCTGGTGGGCGGCATGGACGGCGCCAGCAACATCCTGGCGGCACGGCTCTCCGGCGGCGATCCGAGCGGCACCCTGCCACACGCCGTCATGCTGATTGTGGGCGACACGGTCGAGGTGGCAAAGGTCTATGACCAGGCCATGCCGCCGGGGGAGGCGCGCACGGTGCTCGTGGACACCTTCCACGACGAGGCCGAGGAGGCCCTGCGCGTGGCGGCCGCCCTTGGGCCGCGGCTGTCGGCCGTGCGGCTGGACACCCCGTTCGAGCGGGGCGGGGTCACCCCCGAGCTGGTCCGCGAGGTCCGCGCGCGGTTGGACCAGGCGGGCGCGCGCCACGTCGGCATCGTGGTCTCCGGCCGGGTCACCCCCGAGCGGATCCCCCTGCTGGCCGCCGCCGGCGCCGCGGCCTTCGGGGTCGGCTCCTACGTGTCCGCGGCTCCGCCCATCGACATGACCCTCGACCTCAAGGAGGTCGCCGGTGCTCCCATCGCCAAGCGCGGGCGCATCCCCGGCGTGACGGAGACGCCCCGGCTCAGGCTGCGGCTGCAGGGCGGCCGGCTACCGGGCGGCGCCATGGGCGGCCGCCGCCGAGGCAAACCTGCACCCCAAGAACACCCGCAGGAGGTCCGCCGATGAAGGTGCGCGAGGGCGTGCTGGAGCGCGCGCGGCAGGTGGTCGCCGACCGGCTGCTGGCCACGCCGCCCTATGCCGCCCGCAGGGATGACATCGCCATCGTGCTGTGCGGCTCGGCCGTGACGGAGTATGCCGACGCCTACTCGGGCCTGGACTTTCTGGTCCTGACCCCGGGTGATGCGCCCCCCGTGGCCCCGCCGCCCACCGACGGCCGCGCCCAGCGCTTCCGGGTGGTCGCCCGCGGCCTCAGCGACTTCCGCCAGGCGGCCGCCGCCGGGGATGACGAGGCGCTGTTCCTGGCCCAGCATGGCATTGTCCTGCACGACCCGCGGGGCGAGGCCACGGCCCTGTGGAAGAAGCCGCCCACGCCGGCCCCCGCGGTTTGGGAGGCCAAGGTGGCGGGCACCTTCCGCGAGCTGCGCCGCCGGCGCGCCTCGCTGGCTTGGTCGCTGCGCCGCGCCCAGCCCTATGCGGTGCTGGACGGCCTAACCCAGTTCTTGGGCTGCGTCCTGCGCATCTCTTTCTACGCCGACCATCTGCCGCCGCCGCCGGCGAAGTGGCTGCACGGCGCCGGTCTGCGCACGACGGTCGGCAAGCAGCTGCGGGCGCCCCTCCTTGACCTGCTGAGCTCGCTGGGCGACACGGCGGTGCTGGGCGGCAGCCTCCGCCTCAGCCAGAACCGGCTCTACCGGCGCTGCGAGCGGGTGGAGGAGGAGCTGGCCCGCACCCTGCGCGCCCGGGGCCTCCGCCCGCTGCGCGCCGCCGCGGCCCAGGCGCAGCGGAAGAGGTGACGGCGATGTGGCTTTTCACCTACGGCACCCTCACGCGGCGCGGGCGGATGGAGGCCCTCGCCGGCCGGCGCCTGCCCGATCCCGTGGTGGCGACGCTGGCGGGCTTTCGTAAGCACGACACCGGCTACGGCTACCCCATCATCCTGCCGGCTGAGGGTTCGGAGGTGGAGGGCCTGCTCTGGGAGGTCGCGGTGAGCGACCTGCCCGCCCTGGACCACTACGAGGGGACGGATGAGAGCCCCCCCTTCTACCACCGGCAGGACGTCGAGGTGTCGGTGGCGGGGGAGCGGCGGCCGGCCCAGGTGTTCGTCGGCAACCCCGATGCCATCTGGCCGCGGCGCACGGAGAGCTGAAACCGCCGCTAGGCGGGTCTGCAAAGGAGGCGCCCGCGGATGGCGCTTGAGCGCGAGCTGACGCTGGAACTGGTCCGAGTCACCGAAGCCGCCGCCCTGGCCGCCGCGCGCTGGATGGGCCGCGGCGACAAGAACACCGCCGACGGGGCCGCGGTGGCGGCCATGCGCGCCATGCTGCAAACGGTGGACATCACCGGCACGGTTGTGATCGGCGAGGGCGAGATGGACGAGGCCCCCATGCTGTACATCGGCGAGGAGGTCGGGGGCGGTGGCGTGGCCGTGGACGTGGCCGTCGATCCGATCGAGGGCACCAACCTCGTCGCCAAAGGCCTGCCGGACGCCATCGCCGTGCTGGCCGTGGCGCCGCGGGGGGGCCTGCTGCACGCACCGGACATCTATATGGACAAGATCGCGGTGGGCCCCG
>DATLTP010000197.1:0-2434 GCA_035533535.1 Bacillota bacterium
GGCCCCTTCCGCCAGCAGCTTGTAGTGCTTGGCGATCAGGCCCATCGCCGTGCGCATGGGCTCATCCGGGATGGCGACGACATCGTCGACCAGGGCGCGGATGATCTCGAAGTTAAGGTTTCCGGGCCGCCGCGCGGACAGGCCGTCCGCGATCGTCGTGACCTCGCCGGTGACGGTCGTCGGCTCCCCCGCTTTCAGCGAATTGATGATGCTGAGGCAGGTCTCTGGCTGGACGCCGATCACCCGCGTCTTGGGCGACAGGGCCTTGACGGCCACCAGCACGCCGGACAGCAGCCCGCCGCCGCTCGTCGGAACCACCAGGTCGTCCAATTCCGGCGCATCCTCGACGAACTCCATCCCCAGCGTGCCGGCCCCCGCCACCGTCAGCGGGTGGTCGAAGGGGGCGATGGGCGTCAGCCCCCGCTCATGGGCCAACTCGTCCACCTTCGCGAAGAGCGCGGTGCTGTCGGCGCCCGGCTGGAGCAGGGTCGCGCCGAGGGCCCTGACCCCGTCGGCCTTGAACTGGACCGCGCCGATGGGCATGCAGACGGTGGCGGCGATGCCCAGGCCCTTGGCGGCATACGCGACTGCCAGCGCGTGGTTTCCGGCGCTTGCGGCCACCACACCACGGGACTTCTCCTGCTCGGAGAGGGCGCTCATGCGGTTCAGCGCGCCCCGGGCCTTGAAGGACCCCGTGACCTGCAGGCATTCGGCCTTGGCGAAGACCGTGCAGCCGGCAACCTGGTCGATGGCCTCGCTGGTCAGGACGGGCGTGCGCCGCACGAGGCCCGCCAGGGTCCTGCGCGCGGCAAACACGTCGGCAATGGTGACCACCGCTACTCCCCCCACACCATGAGCGTGATGACATCCAGGCGCATGACGTCGGCCTCGCTGGCCACCAGGCGCAGATCCCCCGTCAGGTAGGGCTCCGTCGGCGAGATCTTGCCGAGGAACAGGTCCCGCAACAGATCGGATCCAGCGCTCATGCTGAGCTCCGGCGCGCCAGCGGGTTCCGGAAGGCGGCGCAGGGCGCCAGCTTCCACGCGCAGCCAGAACGGCTCCGGCAGGTCCTCAGCCCGCACCTCGATGGTGCGGTCCCAGCCGGCCGTCATCGCCTTGAGCCGCGGCTCAGCGGAGAACCGGTCCACGAAGGTGTCCAGGGCGTGGGCCACCTCTTCGGTAGCCGCCATGCGGGAACCCCTCTCTATCCTGCGGGGCGCAGGTCGATGACGGCGGGGCGGTACTCCATGGCCTGGAGCGCCTGACTGTAGTCGGCCGGACCAAGCTCCTCAGGAACCTTGTTCAAGGCCGCGCAAAGCGCGGCCTCCACAACGTTGTTGCCGAAGGAGCGGCCGTCCAGGATGGGGGTGGTCGTGATCAGGTGCCTGACCCCTGTCGCGGCCAGCAGCGCGCGGTCGGCCTCCGTCGTCGTGTTGGTCAGCACCGCCTTGCCGTCCAGGCCATCGGGCGGGAGGAAGCGGCGGATGAAGTGAAAGTCGCCGGCGATGACGTCCGCCTCGCGGTACGCCTCTGGGAAGCGCTCGGCTGGCGCCGCCTCCTGGGCGGCGCCCACGGGGTAGATCATGTGGATGGGGAGCTTGCACATCTCCCGCGCCAGCTTGCGGGCGATCTCCCCCAGCTCGCCCAGGGAGTGGATCGGGTACGGCACGCCGGCGGCGAACATCAGGTCGCCGAAGGTCAGCTCGCAACCGGCCTCGGTCAGGGCCTCGGCCATGCCGAAGCGGTCCAGGGCGCTGACCATCAGCACCTTCTTGCCCGCCAATGGGAACGGGCCGCTCTTGGCCAGCCAGCGGACGGCGGCGGGCTCCAGGTAGCGCTTGCAGCCGCTGCCATCGGTCACGGGGGTGTGGGTTGCGGACTGCATGAGGCGCAGACCGTCCTCAATGATGTAGCGCTCGCCCTGGATGAACAGGTAGACGTCCAGGCCGCCGAGGCCGATGGCGTCGACCTGGCCGTCGAGCTCCCGGATCAGGGCGATGGCGCGGTCCATGTCGCCGTCACAGCCGCGGCGGGACAGCTCCATCTCCTGGCCGAGGAGGACGGCCACCGCCGTATGGTCGCGGTGGGAGGTGCCGAGGCTGACGCTGACAACACGCTTCAGGGCCGCATCCCCCTTCTCGCCACTTTACCGGAAAGACCGAGCATGTTCACCGGTTCGCGGCGCCTATCGCCCATCCGTCCCGGGCGAACCGCCTCCCCCAAGGTGCCGCGGATGGAGGACCGAAGCGAAGCTCGGCGTCTCTTGGGGACTGGCCACTACCCGAAGCAGGCGCCCGAATTACGATACGATACATCTCGCGTAGGATCGTGAGGCGGTGATGTCAGTGGCGACATTCCCCCCAATTCGACGACCGCATCGTCTCCACAAGTGATCTGAACCGGCGCTCAGGCGAGATCCTCCGGTACGCAGCCG
>DATLTP010000198.1:0-7956 GCA_035533535.1 Bacillota bacterium
GGCACGTCGCCGACATCGAGCGGGTCTTCACCTACCGCGCGCTCGCCCTGTCCCGCGGCGACACCACGCCCCTGCCTGGCTTCGATCAGGATGCCTATGTGCGCGCGGGCGGGTCCAATGCGCGGCCGCTGGCCGACCTGCTGGCCGACCTGCACACGGTCCGCCAGGCGACCCTCAGCCTGCTCGGCGCGCTCCCTGCGGATGCCTGGAACGCACGCGGGGTCGTCAGCGGCTACGCGGCATCGGTGCGCGGCCTGGCCTTTATGATCGCTGGCCACGAGCTCCACCACATCGGGATCCTGCGCCAGCGCTACCTCACCTGATTTGGGGGATGTGATGTGCCCATGCTGGAAGGGGTCTTTGCCGAAGCCGGGTGCGAGGGCTTTCTCGTTGCCAAGCGGCTCGGCGGGCCGGGCGCCGCGGTCGCGCTTGCCGGGGACAGCCCCGTGGCGCTGGCCTCCGTGTTCAAGATCGCCGTGGCCCTGGCGTTCGAGCGGCTGGTGGCGGCGGGGGAGCTTGACCCGGCGACGCGCGTGCACCTGCTCCCCGAAACCAGGACGCCCGGACCCACGGGCCTGTCCGTCTGCGCCGACCCCGCCGAGCTGTCGGCCCGCGACCTGGCCTACTTCATGATGTCCCTCAGCGACAATGCCGCCACCGACGCCCTGATCGACCTGGTCGGCCTGCCCCGGATCAGTGCTGTGTTGCGCGAGATTGGCCTGACGCAGACCGTGATCCCCGACCGCATGGCCGACGAATTGGACGCGGTCGGGGCAGAGCTGGGCTTCGCGGACTGGCGGAACCTGACCCGGGCCCAGGAGGGTGAGCTTGGCGAAGCTGCCCGGGCCAAGTCCATCGACAAGGCCGCGATTGCCCGCAGCAAGCCCGTCGACCCGGACCGCGGCTGGCGGGGCACCGCCCGGGAGATGGCCCAACTGATTGAAGCCATTTGGCTGGACCGCGCTGGCCCGCCGGCGGCCTGCGACCGCGTGCGGTGGCTGATGTCGCACCAGGGCAAGAGCCGGATCGCCGCGGCCATGCCCGAGGGCACACGCGCCTGGGCCAAGAGCGGCAGCCTGTTCGGGATCTGGCGGAACGAGGCGGGGGTCGTCAAGCTTCCGGAGGGTGCCCCCTTCGTTGTTGCCGTCTTCACCAGGGCGCACGTCCCCTTCGCCCGTGGGGGCGAGATCGAGGTGGCCATCGGCAAGGCGTGCCGCCTGGCCGTGGATGCGGTCATGGCGCCCGCCTGACGAAGGTCTCGCGCACCTGGCCGCGGAGATCAGCGCCCGCACCCGCCGACCGCGCGGCTGCGGGAACGACTTGGGAGCGGGGGCTTTTGCCCCCGCCTCCCAGCTTCTCAAGTGTTCGGTGTCCACCAAACCGGGGCAAGGTCATCGTCGACCACGTAGCGTAAGGCGAACCAGAGCGCTTGCGGGTTCTCGTCCGGATCGGGTATCTCGTTGGAGTGCTGGTCCGGACAGGGACTTGGTGGCCGGAGCGACAGCGCTACGGCGCCGGCTTGCCTGTGCTCGGGCGAGCGCCGCCCCAGGCGGTCGCAGCCGCCCACTGCGCCGGGGTCAGTCCATAGGTCTGCTTGAACTGCCGCGTCATGTGGCTCTGATCGGCGAAGCCGGCCTGGGCTGCCGCCTCGGCGAGCGGTCGCCCCTGCTCGATGGCGGCCCGAGCCAGGGCCAGCCGCCGCAGGGTGCGGAACCGGTCTGGGCTGGTGCCGAACGCCCGGCGGAAGTGCCTGGCCATGGTGAAGCGGTCCAAACCGGTGAGACGCTCGATCGCCGACGCCGGCGTCGGCTCCTCCGCATGGGCGGTCAGGTACGCGCGGGCCAGCTCGACAGCCCGCGTGTCGATGGGCGCCCACGACCGCGTACGCTCGCCACCGAGCCTCCCCAGCATGTCGGCGACCCCAACCGCAATCTCGGCCAGCGCAAGATCACTGACGGGCTCGGCAAGGTTCCCCAGGAGCTTGGAGACCAGTCCCGTGACCGGCGCCTCGTGTTGGATGGGCTCGGCCACGAATGGCAGTGGCCCGCCGACCAGCGCCCCCCGGATCAGGGCGGGGGCGATGTAGAGGATGCGGTAGCCAAAGCCCTCCGCCGTGCCCGGTGCGCCGTCGTGGACCTCGTCGGGGTGCAGGATGTGCACCTGGCCGGGCAGGCAGACGCGCTGGGCGCCCCGGTAGCGGAAGGTCTGCACGCCGGCCGTGGTGATGCCGACGGCGTACGTGTCGTGGCGGTGGGGTTGGAATGCGGAGGCGGAGAGGAAGACCTCGGTCCGCTCGAGGCCTGGCGCGCCCACCCCGAAGCGGATGCAGTCCCGTCGGGGGCTGCACGATCGTTCAAGACCGCCGCCGGGATGGCCCGGTAGCATCGGCCCCATGAGTCCACGTTATCGCGAATGGAGGGTCGATGTGGATTTCGATCTGGCAGAGACCATCGCGCTGCTGCGGCACACCCCTGCAACCCTGGACGCCCTGCTGCGTGACCTTCCGAATGCCTGGACACTGCGCAACGAGGGCGAGGGCACGTGGAGCCCCTGCGAGGTCGTCGGCCATCTCATCCACGCGGACCGCACCAACTGGATGCCGCGTGTGAGGCGCCTGCTGGAGGCGGAGGACGTCGCGCCGCTCGGCCCCTTCGACCGATGGGGCCACCTGCGGGAGAGCGGTGGCAAACCTGTTGCAGAGCTGCTCGACGCGTTCGCCCGGCTGCGGGCGGACCGCCTCCGCGAGCTGCGGGATCTGAACCTCGGCCCGCGCGAGCTTGCGCGGCAGGGCAGGCACCCGACCCTCGGCGAGGTGACCGTGGCCAACCTCCTGGCCACCTGGGCCGCGCACGACCTCACACACCTGCATCAGATCTCCCGGACCATGGCGCACCAGTACCGGGACGCTGTGGGCCCCTTCCGCGACTTCCTTGGCGTGCTGCACTGCGCCCGGCACAGCGCGCCCTAGCATGAACCTCCCCAGCTGGCTGAAGTTCCTGCATCTCGGCTACCCCAGCGCGAACCTGATCCTGACCACGGCCGGCGAGCGCGTGCTCTTCGACACGGGGTTCGCCAGCGATGCGGCCCGCGTCCGGGCCGCACTGCAGGGGCACAGCCTGGACATGATCGTGAACACCCACGGGCACAGCGACCACGTGGGCAGCAACGGCTGGCTGCAGCAGGATGGAGGCATCCCCATCGCCGCAGCCGATGCCGGCGAGACCCCAGGCCTTTCCCGGTGGCTGGATCAGCCGGTGCCGCCGTACCACGTCGACCGGGTCCTCCGGCCAGGCGACGTCGTGGCCGCCGGGCCGGCGGAGTGGCAGGTCCTCGCCACCCCCGGGCACACGCCCGGGCACCTCAGCTTCCATGAGCCGGAGAGCCGCGTGCTGATCCTCGGCGACGTCCTCCAGACGGAAGACGTCGGCTGGATCAACCTGCCCCTGGATGGCCTGGCGGCCATCGATGCCGCCCTGCGCACGGTCGAAGAGCTGAGCCGGCTACCGGTCAAGGTGGCGCTCCCCGGGCACGGTCCGGCCATCGACGACTGGCCACGGGCGGTTGAGCGAGCCCGCACACGCTACGAGCGCATGCGCGCATGCCCGGAGCAGGCCGCCTGGCACGCCTGCAAGCGGATTCTGGCCTTCGCCCTCATGATGCGGGGCGGCATCCCGCTGGCGACCGCGCACGCACACTTGGCGAGCCGCCCCTGGCTGCAGGACCACGCGAGGCTGGTGTTCCACACCTCGGCCGAGCGCTTGGCCACGGATCTGGTTGACGAGCTGCGCCGCTCTGCCGGCGCATTCGAGCGGCAGGGCATGCTCCTCTGCCGGACGCCGCACCACCCCCCGGACGCGGCGTGGCTGGAGCAGCCATGAGCCTGCTCCACCTGGGGCGATTTCTGCTGACCGCCCTGGCCATGATGGGCAGCCCAGGCCCGGCGACCATCAGTCTGATGACATCCGGCGCCGCCCACGGCCCGCGCCGTTCCCTCGGCTACCTGGCCGGCATCGTGGCGGGCACGTGGCTGGTCCTGATCGGCGTCGCCACCGGAATCACGGTGACGCTGCTGGCCATGCCGGAGCTGCGCCTGTTGCTCATCGCCGCATCGGCGGGGTACATCCTCTGGCTGGCCTACCGGCTGGCGACGGCGCCGCCGGTATCGGCCCAGCCGGCACGGGCGCCGTCGCTCGGCGGCGGCCTGCTGCTGGCCATCGCCAACCCCAAGGCCTGGGTGGCCATCGCCGCCACGTTCGCCAGCGCCCGGCTGCTGGTCGGGACGGCGCAGGATGCGGTGGTCAAGGTGGGCGTGCTCGCGGGGATGCTGGTCCCCATCATGACGGCGTGGCTGTTCGCCGGGTCCACGCTGGCGCCGCTGCTGCGAAGTCCGCGGGCCGGCCGCGCCATCCACGTCGTGCTGGCCGGAGCGCTGGTCGCCGCAGCGGCCCTGGCTCTCCTGCCCGGGGGCTGAGAGCTTCGCATTACCCACAACCGGTGAGGGTATGCGGGGTAGATGAAGGTCAAGCCGGCCCGCTTGTGGCGGGTGGGCGTTGGCAGCTAGGGCATTTGGATAAAGCGCGACAAGGGTCGGTGGGGCCAGGCAAGGGCCGGCGAGGGGGACGTGTGGGCGGGGCGGTTTTGGCATAAGGCGAAGCAGGCCGCCACGGGTCGAGGCGGCCAGGGCGAGGGGGGATGGCGGGCGGCCCCGAGGGTTTACGGGTCGGGGTTGAAGATGCGCCAGTCCTCGACGACGACTTGGAGGATGCGGAAGCCGCGCCATAGGACCTTGACGCCAGGCTCGCCGTCGCGCTTACGGCCGAGAAAGCCCCCCAACTGGGCGATCCAGCGCAGGCACCTGAAGGCCAACACCCGACCATCGTGGTCGCGTGTCCGCGTGGGCTCGTGCCGCCCCCACGCCCCCGCGCTGCCCGGCCGGCGCATCCCACCGCCGCCGCCGACCGGGCCCGAGGTATGGGCCGAAACGTGTCGCGAACGCTCGCGAGTCGGAGCAGGGCACCCCACGCCGGTGCCCCGCGCCGTCCACGTTGGCTCGGATGTCAACATGGCCGGCAGGCACGGCAGCGGGATCTGTTGTGCTGGGCACCCAGGGGCCTGTGGTGGCCATGACGCCCGCCCCCCTCGGCCAGGCGGCAGGTCCGGTAGGGTCCGACCCGCATTGGGCGAAGCCTACGGGCAAGGGAGGCTCCTCGCCATCGACCCCACCTTCCGCCAGCGCCTGCAGCGGGGCGAGACGGTGATCGGCCCGCTGACCGGGGTGAATTCGCCCCAGCTGGTCGACATGCTGGCTCTGGCCCCGTACGATTTCGTCCTGGTCGATTGCGAGCACGGCCCCATCCATGATCAGGACCTCGAGAACCTCTGCCGCATCATCCGGCTGCGGGGGAAGGCCCCCCTCTGCCGTGTGCGCGACCAACACCCGAAGTCGATCCAGAGGGCCCTGGATGCCGGGGCCCTGGGCGTGATGATCCCCGGGGTCGATGACGCAGAGGCCGCCCGCGAGGTGGCCGCCGCCTGCCGCTATGCTCCGGAGGGCACGCGCGGCCTCTTTGCCGGCACCGCCGCCAACGACTGGTTCGGTGCGGCCGCGACCACCTACATGCCACAGGCGAACGCGTCCGTGCTGTGCATCGTCCAGGTTGAATCCGGCCGGGCCGTCGAGAATGCGGCGGCGATCGCCGCCGTGACCGGTGTCGATGGGATCGTGATCGGACCCGGCGACCTTTCCCAATCGCTCGGCTTCCCAGGGCAGTCCGACCACCCCGAGGTGCAGGCCGCCCTCGCCCGCGCCATCACCGGGGCGCGGCAGGCCGGGCGCTGGGCGGGAACGGTGGCGACAGAAGCCACGACGGCGCGTCTGCGGGGGCTCGGCTGCCAGCTTTTCCTGGTCGTGGCGACGCAGGTGATCACCCAGGCCATCCGCGCCAACGCGACCGGGATCGCGGAGGCGTTGCGGTAGTGCATCTGCTGTGGAACGGCGAGGAAATCGAGGTGCCAGGCGGGTTGACCGTGGCCGCCGCGGGCTACGCGGCCGGTCGCCTGGTGCTGCAGCGCAGCCGGTCGCTGCGGGAGCCACGCGGCTACTTCTGCGGCATCGGCCGCTGCTTCTCATGCGCCGCCGTGGTGGACGGCGTGGGACGGGTGCTGACCTGCCGCGAGCCGGCGCGAGAGGGCATGCGGGTCGAGGTCCTGGATGGCGATCCGGAGCCGCCGACAAGCGTGGCCGGTTCACCGGCCACGCAGTCCATCCCGAGCCAGTGCGACGTCCTGGTGATCGGAGGTGGTCCAGCGGGCCGTTCTGCCCTGCAAGCCTCTCGCGGTCGCGTCGTGGGCATCACGGAATCCGCCAGTCCCGGCTTCCACTGTGGCACTGTGTATGGCTACTTCGACGGTACCTGGGCGGTGCTCGTGGGCGATCGCTCGGCCCAGATCACGGCGAAGAAGACCATCCTCTGCACGGGTTCTTCCGAAGCTGGCGAGCCATTTCCCGGTTGGACCCGTCCTGGGATCATGACGGCCACGGGGGCCCGGCGGCTGCTGGCCCAGGGCGTGAAGCCAGGGGGGCGTCCCCTGCTCCATGGCGTTGAGCCCTATCTCGCGTGGATGGCCTCAGTGCTGCCAGCCCCCACCGAGTCCACGCCGATCGCAGCGGTGGAGGGCAGGGAGCGGGTCGAGGCCGTCACGCTGGCCGACGGCCGCCGGGTCCAGACGGACGCCGTGATCCTCTGCACGCCGCCGGAGCCACACCTGGAGTTGGCGCAACTGGCTGGCGCGGAGCTCTTCTGGACGGGCGACCACCATGTGCCGGTGTTCAACCGGACGCTGGACACGACGGTTCCGGGCGTGTTCGTCGCGGGCGGAGTCGCTGGGGCCGTGACCGCTCGCCAGGCCGAGATGCACGGCGCGATTGCCGCTGGTGCCTCAGGCGACTGGGAAGCGGTCCTCGTCGAAGCCCGCGCGGCCGGCGTCGAGCCCGTGGAACCAATGGCGTGGGTCGCTTCGCGGCCCACGCCGAGCCAGTGGCAGCGATGAACCCTGCAACCGTCCTCTGCCGCTGCGAGGACATCCGCGGCGCGGACGTCCTCGCCTGCATTGCCCTCGGCGCCCGCGACCCGGACGCGGTCAAGCGGCTCTCCCGGTTTGGCATGGGCCTCTGCCAGGGCCGTTACTGCCGCGCGGCACTGATTCGGTTCTTGGCCGAAGAGGCGGGGCTGGACCCACGCTCGATCGCACCCATGCGGGTGCGATCGCCCATCGTCCCCATCCCCGCCGGCACCCTGCATGATTGACATCCTGATCATCGGCGGCGGGGTGGTGGGCAACACCATCGCCTTTCACCTGACCGAGCGTGGGGTGGGGCCGACTGTGATCGACCAGGGTTTCCCCCTTTCAGGCACCTCGGGCTCCACGCAGGCCTGGATCTGGGTGCATTCGAAGACGCCCGGATACTACGGCGAGCACTCGCTGATCAGCGCTGACCTCTACCAGCACACCCTGGCGCCGCGGCTGCCCGGCATTGAGTACACGCGAACGGGCGGGATCGGCCTGCTGTGGAGCGCGGGCGAAGTGTCCCAGGCGCATGCCCTGGCGGCGGCCCAGCGCCCGTACGGCATCGAGATCGAGGTGCTTTCCCGCGAGGACCTGCATCGCCTGGAGCCAAACCTGTCGCCGGATCTCGCTGGCGCCACGTACAGCTCCCACGACGGCAATGTGAACCCGTTCCAGCTGGTCCGCCGGCTGATGGAGGAGGCCCGCCGGCAGGGCGCCGACTACCGGCTGTATGAGCGCGTGCGGACGATCCGCGAGGCTGGTGGCGGCTTCGATGTCGAGACGGATCGGGACGTCTATCGCACCCGGCAGCTGGTGCTGGCTGCCGGGCTGTGGACGCCAGAGCTGGCAGCGCAATTGGACGTTGCGGTTCCCGTCCGCCCGGTCCGT
>DATLTP010000199.1:0-62345 GCA_035533535.1 Bacillota bacterium
AGATCCCGTCCAAGCACCGGCAGCTTCTGCTCGCCGCTGGGCCAGGAACGGCTGCCCGCCAGGCGCTGGGCGTGGGGGTGGTCCGCCCAGACCGGTCGAATCTGATCCAACTGTGCGCGACCTGACGCGGTGACGGTCCACACGTCATGGCGAGTGACGATTGGCTTGCCACGCACGGGCGCGGAGACGGCCCCCCGCCGGCGCCGGCTGACGCCGGCCTGGACTCCGTGGCTGAGCAGCAGGTACTGGAGGTGCGAGGCCAGCTCGCGCGAGACCGTGGTCCAGGTGATCCGCCCGCGCGACAGCGTGCCGTCGCCCCTCGTGTACGCACGGAGGAACGCCGCCTGCAGCGCCGGTTCCACGTTGAAGACCAGGTCCGGGATGCGCTTTTCGTCCGCCCCTCGGGCACCCCCATACAGGGCGCGAACCAGATGGTGCAGGACTCGATTGCGCAACGCCAGCTTGACGCACCTGCGGTCTTCGTAGCGGCGCGGCCGAATGCCGAAGGTCCGGACGATGGCCGCTTCGACCTCGTCGAGCATGGCGCCGTCCCCGGGCCCAAAGCTCAGGGAGATCCCGTCGCGTCGCGAGTTCGTTCCCTCAGCGGTGTACCAGCCGAGAATCGTCATCAGGTCGGCGTTCACTGGAATCGTCCGCGGGATCGCCCGGTCGGTGTGCTTTTCGGGGGAAAGCCACCCGTCCTCGGGTCGGCTCGCATCCTCGGGCCTCAGTTCGTGCAGGTCCAGCCACGGCTTGACCTGGTTCCGACCCGAGCCCCGGTACTGGGTGGCCCAGACGGTCTCCAGCGACGACTGGCCGACGACGGCCTGCTGCAGGCACTCGTCCAGGGACAGGCCCAGCGCGGCGACGTAGGCGGAGAAGCGGCTCAGGGTCGGCCGGCTCCGTCCCTTCTCCCACGCGTAGAAGGTGACCGGCTGGCGGATGCCGGCGGCCCGGCAGACGTCCTGTTGGGACAATCCCCGTGACCTGCGCGCCTCAGCCAGCCGCCGGCCCAGCTCCGTGGGGATGCTCACGCGAGGCTCGGTCCGCTCAAGCGGCTGGGCCATGCGCACCCGCTCGCGCTGGATCGCTTCCGCCAGCGGGCCCCGCACCCAGAGGCGGTCGGGGATGGTCCGGCTGGCCCCCACCAGCGCGCCCAGGACATCCAGGGCCACCACGCGGCGGCTCATCGCCGGCAGAGGCAGCGATCGCGGCGCCATGACCAGGTCGCCCACCGCGAGCTCGTCGGCGCGCTTGAGCATGGGCCGACCGTTCTCCCAGGTAAACACGCTGTGCCCGGCCGTGACCACGACCCGGCGTCCATATGCGGTGACGACTTCGAGTAGCGGCTCTTCCGCCCGGTGCCGGATCACGTTGCGAATCGCCTTGAAATCCACGGCCTGCGTTGCGAGGTCGAAGCAGAGTACCTCGAAGGTTCGGAAGTCGAGCTCGCCCGCCATGCACCGGTCGATGAACGGACCCACGCGGACGGCGAGCACGACGCCGCGCGCGTCGCGGACGAAAGCGACCTCGTCCCCGTCGACGCTCATGATGACGACCTTGTGGTACCGGGCCTTGCTCGCGTCGCACTCCTCGCGAATGCCCGTGCCGATGGCCGTGATGATGGCCCGGATCTCCGCGTGGGTCAGGGCCCTGTCCAGGCGCGCCCGCTCCACGTTCAGGATCTTGCCCCGGATGGGCAGGATGGCCTGGATGCGCCGGTCGCGGCCGTTCTTGGCGCTGCCGCCGGCCGAGTCGCCCTCGACGATGAATAGCTCAGCCAGCTCGGGCTCGCGCACGCTGCAGTCCGTCAGCTTGCCGGGCAGGGCCGAGACCTCCAGCGCCGATTTGCGCCGGGTGAGCTCCCGGGCCTTACGGGCGGCTTCGCGGGCGCGGGCGGCCGTGGTGGCCTTTTCGATGATGGCCCGGCCCGAGCCGGGGTTCTCCTCGAAGAACAGGGCCATCTGCTCGGTCATGATCGACTCGACGATGCCGCGGACCTCGCTGTTGCCGAGCTTGGTCTTCGTCTGGCCTTCGAACTGCGGCTCGAGCAGCTTGACGGACAACACCGCCGTGAGGCCCTCGCGCACATCCTCGCCCGAGAGGCTGCCGTCATTGCCCTTCAACTGGCCGGACTTCTTGCCGAAGTCGTTGACCACGCGGGTCAGCGCGGTCTTGAAGCCAACCTCGTGGGTGCCGCCCTCGTGGGTGTTGATCGCGTTGGCGAACGACAGGATGTTCTCGGTGTAGGTGCCCGTGTACTGTAGCGCCACGGCCACATCGACGTCGTCGCGCGCCCCCTGGATGAAGATCGGGCGGTGCAGCGTCTCCTTGCCGCGGTTCAGATAGTCCACGAACGAGAGGATGCCTTCCTCGTAGCGAAAGCGCATCTGCTCGCCCGAACGGTGGTCGAGGAGGCGAATCTCCAGGCCGCTGTTCAGGAAGGCGTATTCGCGGAAGCGCTGGGCCAGCGTCTCGAAGCGGAACTCGATATCCTCGAAGATCGTGGCGTCGGGGTGGAAGCGGACCATGGTGCCACTGGTATCCGTCGGTCCGAGCGACTCCACGTCGGCTTGCGGCACGCCTCGCTCATAACGCTGGCGGAAGCGGCCGCCCTCATAGTCCGAGGTGACCTCCAGCCAGTCGGACAGCGCGTTGACGACCGAGACGCCGACCCCGTGCAGGCCGCCGGAGACGCGGTAGGCGCCGCTCTGGAACTTTCCGCCGGCATGCAGGATGGTCATGACGACCTCCAGCGTGCTCCGGCCGACCTTGGGGTGGATGCCGACGGGGATGCCGCCGCCATTGTCCTGCACGGTGACGCTTCCATCGGTGCCGATCCCGACGTCGATGCGGCTGCA
Source organism: Bacillota bacterium (assembly GCA_035533535.1). Taxonomy (GTDB): domain Bacteria; phylum Bacillota; class Sulfobacillia; order RBS10-35; family JAJYVM01; genus JAJYVM01. Next base: position 2,862 of record DATLTP010000199.1, read on the forward strand.
GCGTCCCGCCAGCGCCTCGTCGACGCTATTGTCCACGACCTCGTAGACCAGGTGGTGAAGCCCGCGGAGCGAGGTGCTGCCGATGTACATGCCGGGGCGGCGGCGGACGGCCTCCAGGCCCTCCAGGACCTGGATCTGGGACTCGCTGTACGACGACACGAACTAACCTCCCGCAGCTCCGTCGCCAAGGTCGTCGAGCACGCCGACTCGATGGTGGAGGGTGCCCACCGAGATCGGGGACAGCACGATGCGGCCCGGCTTCTGGGACCGGCGCCGGCGGCGCCGGGGAGAACACAGAATGACAGACTTCACCTCGCCAGGCGCCACGTCCTCCACGCGGCCCTGGCTGCGCATGAATTCCAACAGTTCACGGGTCGGGCCGGGGTCATCGACGGTCCGGCGGTCGATGATGGCGACCAGATCGGACATCCGGACGACCACCTCGCCGCCGGCGTGCACGAACATCGCTACGCCCCCTCCGAATTTCCATTGTGGGCGGCGGCCGCGGTCCGCGACCGCCGCAATCCGGCAATCATCAGCGACCGCCACGCGTTGGCGAGGTCCGGGTCGCCGATGGGTGTGGCGTGCGCTTCCGCAAGCGCCCTGTCCTGCGCCCTAGCCGGCGGGAGGGCGGGCGTCACGGTGGCGTCGTCGCCGCGGGTCTGCACGCGCGCCAGCCTGAACTGGACCGCCTTGACGGTGGCGCCCTCGGCCTGCAGCCGTTGCAGCAGCTCCGTGCGCAGGAAGGAGAGCTGGGCCGCCCAGGCGGCGTTCTCAACGCCGACCCAGAGGACGCCGTCGCGCACCTCCAGGGCCCGGCTGCGCCGGCTGAGGTCGGGCCCGGCCACCCGGCTCCAGAGGGCAACGGCCCGCTCCTGGCGGAGGCGTTCCGCGATTCCGGCTCTGCGAATTACGGCCTCCAGGACATCGGCTGCGGCTACAGGGCCGGTGTCAGCCGCCCGCCGCCGACGTGGTACGTGGCCGTAGGCCGGCCTTCGGGCTCGGTGGAGGTGAGGAATGCCTGCCCATCTCCTTCCGTCAGGCGCCGGACCATGTCCCGCCTGCCGCTATCCAGCTCCGACAGCACATCGTCCAGGAGCAGGACCGGCGGGCGGCCGGTCTCGGCCTCCAGCGCGGCCCGCTCGGCCAACTTGAGCGCGAGCACGGCCGTCCGCTGTTGGCCCTGGGAGCCGTAGCCCCGCAGGGGCAGCCCGTTCACCAGGATGCTCCAATCGTCCCGGTGCGGGCCGATCAGGGTGAAGCCCCGGTCGATCTCCCGTTCGCGGCTTCCCGCGAGGGCGGCCGCGAACTCGGCCCTGAGTAGGGCGGGGTCCCGGTTTTGCGAATCGATTCCGGACACGTAGGTGCACGAAAGGCTCTCTCCGGGCGCCAGCCGCTCGTGCAGGCCCGCCGCCCTGCTTCCCAGCTCCTCCGCAATGGCGGAACGGCGCACGGTGACCGCTACGCCGTATTCTACCAGTTGTTCCTCCCACACTTCGAGCATGGCCTTGCCGGCGCGTCGCGCCTTGACCTCACGCAGCAGGGCGTTTCGCTGGGTCAGGGCCTCCTCGTACGCAGCGAGCTGGTCGGCGTGCAGTGGCCGGGCCTGCATCAGGAGACGGTCCAGGAGGCCCCGACGCCCGGAGGGGCCCCCCTTCACGAGCCACAGATCGTCTGGGGAGAAGAAAACCACGGTCAGATGGCCAAGGGCGTTCTTTGCCCTGCGCCGATCCACCGACCAGGAGCGGCCTGCGTGCGGCCTGTAGGTCACCGCGATGGTGTGGCCGTCGTCGGTTTCCGCTGCGATGCGGAAGCCTTCGGCACCCTGCCGCACCAGGTCAGCCTCGCGCGCCGTCCGCGGCGAGCGAGCCACGGCGAGGAAATAGATCGCCTCGAGCACATTGGTCTTTCCAGCGCCGTTCGGGCCGATGAGGTGATTGCTGCCCGGCTCGAAGGTGGCATCCAGGCTCTCGTAGCACCGAAAGTCCTGGAGTTGGAGGCGGGTGATCACTGGGCCTCGAGCTCGACGGGCTCTTTGCCGCCGACCTCGACGACGTCGCCCTCAACCAGCTTGCGCCCGCGACGGGTCTCGACGGTCCCGTTGACTTTTACCTCGCCGGTTTGGATCAGGAGCTTTGCCTGGCCCCCGGTGTCCGCCAGGTTGGCCAGTTTCATCACCGAACCCAGCTCGACAGGAAAGGCTTGGATGGCGACGCGGCGCATCGTCATCCGATCCTGAGGGGCATCTGCATGTACTGCAGTTTAACGTCGTCCAGGCGGCGAATCCGCGCCAGCGACTGGGGCCCGGAGAACTCCATGTTGACCTCGCCATCCCCGATGTGGCGCAGGCCTTCCAGCAGCATCCGGGCGTTGACGGCGAACTCGACATCGGGGCCCTCGCAGCTGCCGGCGACCGATTCGTGGGCTTCGCCCACCTCAGGACTGCGGGCCCGGACCTCCACCCCCGAGGTGGTGACCACGAGGGTGATCGCGTGCAGCCGGTCCGGCGCGTCGGTCACCAGCGCCACCCGCTCGCCGGCGTCGCGCAGCTCTCCGGCGTCCACGCGCACGCTGGTCGGGAACTGCTTTGGCACCAGGTCCAGGATGGCGGGGAAGCGGCCCTCGAGCACCCTCACCGCCACCTCGACGCCGCCGGCCCGGACGAAGAAGTGGCTGTCGTGGGCGCAGAACTCCCCGTCGCCGTCCGCAGCCTCGATGGTCCGCACGATCTCGTCCACGCCCCGGCTGGGAAGGGTGATCGCGAGGCCCTGGGCCCAGTCCGAGCGCTCGCTCGTGCGGAAGTACGCCACGCGCATGCCGTCCGTCGCCACCGCCCGGTAGTCGCCCTCCAGGACGGTCAGCTCGACCCCGGTGAGGATGGGCCGGCCTCCGGCCTCGGCCGCGGCTGCAAACGCCGTGTGGCGAAGCGTGTCTCGGAGGCCGCCCTTCTGAAACGCCGTGTAGGTGGCCCCCTGCGGCGGCGAAGGGGGTTCGGGGAACTGGTCCGCACCGAAGCCGTGCAGGCGAAATTCGGAGCGGTCCCAGCGCAGCAGCGCGTCGGCTCGCTCGGGGTCGGAATAAAGCTCGACCCGCGGCGAGGGGATGCGCCGCACAATCTCGGTCAGCAGGCGTGCGGGCACGACCACGCGGCCCGGCTCCTGAACCTCGGCCGGGATCTCAGCCCTGGACGTCAGCTCGAGATCGGTGGCCGTCAGGCGCAGGCTGCCTGCCTCCGCCTCCAGGAGCATGCCGGTGAGGACGGGCATGGTCGTGCGGCCAGGGACGGAGCGTGCAACGGTGGCGACGGTCCTTGCGAATTGAGAGGCATCGATGGCTACCCGCACGGGCGTTCCCCTCTTCCCTCCGGCACTCCTGGAGACTCATTTCATGAAGACCGTCGTCGTAGCAGGGCCTGTGGATGATGGGGACAACGCCCTGAGATCCTGCCATGGCGGGTCCGCTGCCCGTTGGCAAACCTGTGGAAAGTCCACCCGAGTTGTCCACACCATCCACAAGACCTTGGGTATAACCGTGTTTTCCACACCGAACCGACCATTCATCCCAAGGGTTGTCCACAGGTTGTCCCGAATTCCCGTCAACCCTGGCCGCTCATGATTTTCTTGCGCAGGAGCTGGATCGTGCCACGCAGGGCCGGGTCGCGGGTGATGTCGGTGCCGATCTTCCCGTGGGCGTGGATGACGGTGGTGTGGTCCCGGCCGCCGAACTCCTCGCCGATCCGCGGCAGAGAGGAATCGGTCAGTTCGCGGCAGAGGTACATCGCAACCTGGCGCGGAAAGGCGACGGCCCGGGTGCGCTTGCGAATGGTGAAGGTCTTCATGTCCACGTCGTAGTATTCGGCGACCTTCTGCTGGATCAACCGGATGGTGATCTGCCGTGGCGCGGCCTGGGGCAGCACGTCGCGCAGCGCGTCCTGGGCGCAGTCCAAGTCGATGGAGCGCTTGTGCACCGACGCGTACGCCACGAGCCGGATCAGGGCGCCCTCCAACTCGCGGATGTTCGTCGTGATGTGCTCGGCGATGAAACGGATCGGCTCGTCCGGCACGCGGAGGCGTTCCGTCTCCGCCTTCTTGCGCAGGATGGCAATTCGGGTCTCGAGGTCCGGGGGCTGGATGTCCGTGAGCAGGCCCCACTCGAAGCGGGACCGCAGTCGGTCCTCCAGGGTGGGAATCTCCTTGGGCGGCCGGTCAGAGCTCAGCACGATTTGGCGGGTGGCCTCGTGCAGGGCGTTGAACGTGTGGAAAAACTCTTCCTGCGTCCGCTCCTTGCCGGCAAGGATCTGCACATCGTCCACCAGGAGGACGTCCACGTTGCGGTACCGGCCGCGGAACTCAACAGTCGTGCGATCCTTGATGGCGTCGGTGATCTCGTTGACGAATGTCTCGCAGGAGACGTAGCAGATGCGGGATTTGGGTGTTCGGCCCAAAACGCGGTGGGCGATGGCCTGTAGGAGATGGGTCTTGCCGAGGCCAACGCCCCCGTAAATGAATAGCGGGTTGTACATGCGGCCGGGGGCATCGGCAACAGCCACCGCCGCGGAAAATGAGAGCTGGCTGTTGGGGGACGTGACGAACGACTCAAACGTGTATTTGGGGTTGAGTTGCGGGATGATCCCGGAAGCCGGGCCCCGCTCCGCCATCTGGACGGTGGCTGCAACAGGCGCATCGACGGGTGGAACATCATCGGGTTCCTCGGACTCGGTGACCACGAACTCGAGGCCGATTGGCCGGCCGATGCGCGCCGAAAGACGGTCGCGCAACTGGTCCGCGCAACGGTCCTCCAGGTAGCGCCGTCCGAAGTCGCTTGGCACCGACACCAGGAGCATGTCATCGACGAAGCCCACGGGACGGCTGCGCCGAAGCCACGCCTCAAAGCCGGGGCGCGGCAGCTCCGGCTCCAGGAGAATCAGGGTGTCGGTCCAAGCTTGTTCGAGGTCGGCGTTCATGGCCCCACTCCTCCGCGGTCCCCCGGCATTACGAACAGGTTATCCACAGATCCCAGCGCGGCCCCGGCCAGGTGTCCGGATTGCCTGCAACGACGGAAACGCCGTTGCAACCAGGTTTTTCGGAGAGGTGGCGCGGATCGGGCCCGTCTGGGACGGAATGGGATAACCGTACTTATCCACAGCGCTGGTGCATACCGCTTCCCCCGATTTCAGCCGGCGCCCAAGCCGTTGTCGCGTGCGGGCTGGGGCGGGTCGAGGCTGCCAGGCGCTCGGGTAATGAAGATCGCATAAAGAACCCACACCTTGCCCACACTCTTATCCACAGCTTATGCCCAAGCGGCCGCGTCCGAGCGAGATAGTGAGAGAGAATGGGCGATGGCCTTGCCAAGCGTGAAAACATCTTAGCAGGCCTCCCCATACGGGACAAGCACCGCTGCGGCGGGACGGGGACAGGATTCGCCAATCTTTGCCGATCCCTTCCTTGACACTCAGAAAGCCCGTCGCTATAATGCGGGCTGCGCTCGGGGGGTGTCCCCGGCTAGGGGGTGACCCGTGAAGCAGACTTTCCAACCCAAGAGGCGGAAGGCGCAGCGCACGCACGGCTTTCGCAAGCGGATGAGCACGCGCGCGGGCCGCAGGGTACTCAAATTGCGGCGCGGCCGTGGTCGGGCGCGGCTTTCCTACTAGGCTGCGCGGCGCGGCCTTGTTTTTGACGGACCAGCGTGGATCGGGGCGCGCGGATGTGGGAGCGGCTACACCGGCCAAGCGACTTTCGAGCCGTCTTCGACGGGGGCACCTCAGTGGCCAACGCCTTGGCGGCTCTTTACGTGCTGCCATCGGGGCGGTCGCGGTCCCGAATCGCGGTCGCCGCTGGCAAGCGGCTCGGTGGGGCGGTCTTGCGCAACCGGCACCGGCGCCGGTGGCGCGAGGTGCTGCGCCTGCGGGTGGCGCCGCCAGATCGACCCATCGACGCGGTTCTGGTTTCGCGGGCCCGCGCGGGCACGGCGGACTTCGCGGCCCTGGAGCGGTCCCTGCGGGATCTCCTGGAGCGCTCGGCGCGGACCGTGCCGGGATCCAGGGGTGGCAGCAGGGCGACGTGACGCAGTCGCCGTCTTGGCCGGCGCGGGCCGGAATCGCCGTGATCCGGTTCTACCAGCAGTGGATCTCGCCGCTGCACGCGCCGACGTGCCGCTTCCGCCCCACGTGCTCGGAGTACGCCGTGGAGGCGCTGCAACGGTTCGGGCTGGTCCGGGGTGGCCTGATGGCCCTTTACCGGTTGCTGCGCTGCCACCCGTTGCATCCGGGAGGCTACGATCCGGTGCCGGCGCGCCGGGCGCAAGGAGGATAAGCGATTGGCCGCTTGGACGGCTCTGCTGAACGCCTTCACGGCCTGGATCGAATGGACCCACGGCCTGGTCGGCAGTTACGGCCTCGCCATCGTCATCGTAACGATCATCATCCGGGCCGCGCTCTGGCCCCTCACGCAGGCGCAGGTGCGCTCGATGCGCCGCATGCAGGAACTGCAGCCTGAAGTGCAGCGGCTGCAGACGAAGTTCAAGGGCGACCGCGAGCGGCTGAATCAGGAGACGATGCGCCTCTGGCGCGAGAATCACGTCAACCCGACGTCGGGGTGCCTGCCCATGATTCTGCAGTTGCCCATTCTCTGGGCGATCTACCGCGTGCTGGAGGGCTTCCACTACACCGGGCCGACGGGATTCCTCTGGCTCAAGAGCCTGAGCGTGCAGGATCCAACGTTCGTGCTGCCGATCGTGGGTGGCCTGACGACGTATTGGCAGACCCGGATCTCCACGGTTCAGCAGAATAATCCGCAGGGCCAGATGATGACCTACATCATGCCCCTCTTCATCGCCTACATTTTCTGGCGACTGCCGGCCGGCGTCGCTGTCTACTGGGTGATCAGCAACCTCTTCTCGGTGGCGCAGCAGTACGCCGTGGGCGGGCCGCCGCGGCCGCGCGGCGCCACGCCTGGGGGTGCGACTCGGTGAACGAGGCGAGCAAGCATGGCCGGACGGTTGAAGAGGCCGTCGAAGCGGCCCTCCGGGAGCTCGGCGCCGAACGGGACATGGTTGAGGTCGAGGTGCTTGAAGGCGGCTCACGGGGGCTCTTTGGGTTGATCGGCGGCCTTCCCGCCCACGTGCGAGTCCGGGTCACGGCGGGCAAGGACCGCTTCGCCGCCGACTTTCTCTCGCGCCTGACCGCGCTATTGGACATTGATGCGGACGTCAAGGTCCAAGGCGACGCGGAGTCCGTCCAGGCCCAGATCAAGGGCGAGGGCGTCGCGGTGCTGATCGGCAACCACGGCCAGACCCTCGATGCGCTGCAGGTGGTGACGGACGCGGCCGTCTCGCGGCGGACGGAGGACCGGCGCCGGCTGCAGGTCGACGTGGAAGGCTACCGCGAGCGGCGGCGCCGGGCGGTCGAAGACCTGGCCCGCAGAGCCGCACAGCAGGCTCGGCGGACGGGGCGGCCGATCGAACTGGAAGCCATGCCCGCGTACGAACGCCGGTTCGTCCATCTGGCGGTGCAGGACGTGGCCGAAGTGGAGACCTCAAGCACGGGCGAGGAGCCCAACCGCAGGGTGGTTATCCGGCCGAAGGACGAAGGGCAAGCCTGAGGCCACTCCATCCGCGCCAAGTCGCCTGGATGCGGGCGGTGCTCCAGGCCAACTCGCGAATGAATCTGACGGCCATCACGGACGAGGATGCCTTCATCCGTGACCACATCCTCGACTCGTTGGCAGTTCTGCCGTGGCTCCCGGAGACGGGGAGCGTGGTGGACGTGGGCAGCGGTGCCGGGTTTCCCGGCGTGCCGATAGCCATTGCGAGGCCGGCTCTACAAGTCACCCTCCTGGAGTCCAGCCAGCGCAAAGCCAAGTTTCTGGAGACGTCGGGACTTCCCGTGGTGTGGGCCCGGGCCGAGGACTGCGGCCGCGGCGACGGGCGCGATGCGTTCGACGTGGCCGTCACGCGCGCGGTGGCGCCGCTTGCCGTCGTGTTGGAACTGGTGTTGCCCCTGGTGCGGCTGGGAGGCCAGGCCGTACTGTGGCTGGGCAGAGAGGCGCTTGACGAGGAGGCGACGGCCACGCGCGTGTGCGCCCTTCTGGGGGCGAGGTCGGCGCGGGTTGTGCCCAGCGCGTCGCAGGGCCGCAGATTCCTGATTGTCGACAAGGTCGAGAGCTGTCCCGAGAGATTCCCGCGGCGGCCAGGCGTCGCGGCGCGTCGACCGTTGTAGGGTTTTGGGCAGGACTGGTGTCCGCCCTGCCGAAGATCGCCTGATGGCGGGGGGTAGCGGCGTGGCCACAAGCGAGCCTGAGCCGGGACAGGGGGCGCCGCGGATTCCTTCCGCGGCGCCCCCGAACGTGCGGTGGATCCCGGTCGGCGCCATCGTGCCGGGTCCCTATCAGCCGCGGCACGAGCCGGCCCCGGAAGAGCTGCATGCCCTCGCCGAGTCGATCCGGACGCATGGCATCATCGAGCCGCTGGTCACGCGGCCGGTGGGCGCCGGCTTCGAGCTGATCGTGGGCGAGCGGCGCTGGCGGGCCGCCCAACTCGTGGGCCTGAGCCATGTGCCGGCCGTGGTGCGGGAGACCTCCGACCGCGAGGCGGCGGTCTGGGCCCTTGTCGAAAACCTGCAGCGCTCCGATCTCCATTTCTTCGAGGAGGCGGAGGGATACCGGCGCCTGCTTGATGAATTCAGGCTTACCCAGGCCGACCTGGCGCGCCAGGTCGGCCGGACGCAGCCCGCGGTCGCCAACAAACTGCGCCTGCTGCAGTTGGAGGACGACGTGCGGGCGCGCATCGAGCGGGACGCGCACCTGAGCGAGCGGCACGCCCGGGTTCTGTTGCGGCTGCCGGACGCCGAGACCCGCCGCAAGGCGGTGGACGTCTTTTCGGCGGGTGCCATGTCCGTGCGGGGTGCCGAGGCCTGGGTCGACCGGCAGCTGCGCGAGCAGTCCCGCCCGCGGCGGCGGGTTGTGCGGGTGGTCCGTGACCTGCGGATCTTCCTGAACGCCTTCCGCCAGGCGGCCGGCGCCCTGCGCGAGGCCGGGTTCCGCGTCGATCTGGCCGAGGAGGACCGGGGCGATGTTTGGGAGATCACGGTCCGCATCGGCAAGACCCCTTCCGGCAAGTCAGGCTGACTCCAGGCCGAGCCCCGGCCGTATCGTGGCCGTTGCCAACCAGAAGGGCGGCGTTGGCAAAACGACGACGGCCGTGAACCTGGGCGCGGCCCTGGCGGAGCTCGGCCAGCGGGTCCTGCTCGTCGACTGCGACCCGCAGGGCAACGCGACGAGCGGGCTGGGGATCGACCGCCGGCGGGTGGAGCGCAGCGTCTACGATGTGCTGCTGGACGACGTGGCCGCAGCCTTGGCGGTTCGCCAGACGGTGGTGCCTGGCCTGGCCATCCTGCCATCGACCCTTGACCTGGCTGGGGCGGAGCTGGAGCTGGTGGCGGCCAGCACCCGCGAGTCGCGCCTGCGCGATGCCCTGCAGCCCCTGCGCGCCGAGTTCGCTTGGATCCTGATCGATTGTCCGCCCTCGCTCGGGCTGCTCACCCTCAACGCCCTCGTGGCGGCGGATGGCGTGCTCGTCCCCATCCAGTGCGAGTACTACGCCCTGGAGGGCGTGGGCCAGTTGATGAGCACGATCCAGAGCGTGCGCCGCAACATGAACCCAGCCCTGGAGGTCGAGGGCGTCCTGCTCACCATGTACGATGGGCGCACCAATCTCTCGCTCCAGGTGGCGGAAGAGGTGCGGCGGGCCTTTCGCGACGAAGTCTTCCAGGCGCTCGTCCCGCGCAATGTCCGACTGAGCGAGGCGCCGAGCCACGGGCTGCCCATTTCGGCGTACGACCCGCGGTCGCGGGGCGCTCAGGTGTATGAGGCGGTGGCCAAGGAGGTGGTGGCGCGTGCCAGGAGCAAAGCGGCGGCTGGGTCGGGGGCTTGATGTCCTCCTGCCGAGCCTGGAGCCGTCCGTGGGCGACTCCGTGCGGGATCTGCAATTGGACGAGATCGAGCCGAATCCGGAGCAGCCGCGCCGGCGGTTCGACGAGGCCTCTCTGCGTGAGCTGGCGGACTCCCTCAAGGAGCACGGTATGCTGCAGCCGGTCATCGTGCGGGCGCTGGGCGGTCGGTTCCAGTTGGTGGCGGGCGAGCGGCGGTGCCGCGCGGCGGAGATGGCGGGCATGGACCGGGTCCCGGCCATTGTGCGTGAGTACTCGGACTCCGAGATGCTGGAGGTCGCCCTCCTCGAGAACCTCCAGCGCGAGGACCTCAACCCGCTTGAGGAGGCCGAGGCCTACGCGACGTTGATCGACCGCTTTGGGCTGACTCAGGAAGACCTGGCGCGCAAACTGGGACGCAGCCGGCCGGCCATCAGCAACTCGCTGCGCCTGCTCAGCCTTGAGCCGCCCATTCGTGAGTTGGTGTCGGGTGGCTCGCTCAGTGCCGGCCACGCGCGAGCCCTGCTGGGGGTCGCCGGGGGTGCGGACCGGGTCGCTCTGGCGCGGCGGGCCACGGCCCGGGGGCTGTCGGTTCGCGACGTCGAGCGTCTGGCGCATCGCGCCGGCCGGCGTCCCGTGCGCGGGCGGCCTGCGGCGGCCGCGTATGGAGACCTGGAGGAAGAGCTGCACACAGCCCTGGGCAGCCGGGTCCGGATCCGGCGGTCGGGCGCCCGCGGCGCCATCGAGATCGAGTTCATTGGCGACGCGGACTTGGAGCGCCTGCTCGAGGTCCTCACGGGCCGGGCGCGCGCCCAACGTTTCACGTGAAACGTCACCTCGCATGCCCATTCTGACGGCACTTACGGGCACTTTGGCCAACACGGGGGCAGTCCTGGTCGGAGGCAGCCTCGGGCTCCTGGCGGGCAGCCGCTTGCCCGAGCGGCTGCGCCAGGCCGCCCTGCGCGCTGTCGGCTTGGCCGTCATCTGGATCGGCCTCAGCATGACGCTCGGCTCCCACGCGGGTCCACTGCTGGTGATCGGCAGCATGGCCGTCGGCTCGGTGATCGGCGAGTGGCTCGACCTTGAGCGGCTCCTGGAGCGGTGGACGCGGCGGGCCGAGGCCTTCGGGGCAGGGGCCCCGAAGGCGTTCGTGCTCTCGAGCCTGGTCTTTTGCGTCGGGCCCCTCACCATCCTAGGCGCCATCCAGGACGGACTCAGCGGGCAGCACGCCCTTCTCTTCGCCAAATCCCTCCTCGACGGAATCACGGCCCTGCTGTTCGCCTCAGCGATGGGCGTTGGGGTCCTGCTGGCCGCAGCCACCGTGCTGATCTACCAGGGGGCGATCGCCCTCGGGGCGGCCGCAGCCAGGGGCATCTTCACGCCACCGGCCCTCGCCGCCCTGTCCGGGGTTGGCGGTCTGATGATCTTGGCCATTGGCCTCAATCTTTGCGAGATCGGACGCTTCCGCACGGCCAACCTGCTCCCGGCCCTCGTGTTGGCCGTCGCGGCCGCGGCCGTGGCGTCGACCCATGGCTACACGTTCCCGTAAGAGGGGTTGACAGATGTGTCGCTGCTCGCGGCCGTAGACGCCGCACTGGCTCTGCTGGTGATCGTGGTCGGGTGGTCCCACTTCGCGACGCGGATCCGCTTCCGGCGGCTGCTGCGGGGGGCCGACGGCGGCAACCTCGAGCAACAGCTGCTGGCGCAGCAGGCGCAATTGGAAGGCGTCAGCCGCCAACTCGAGCAGCTGCAGGCCGCGAATACGGAGCTGCAGCGCCAGGTGGCGGGCTGCGTGGTGCGCCCGCGAATCCTTCGGTTCAATGCCTTCCAGGGGACGGGCTCGGACCTCAGCTTTGCCCTTGCCCTCACGGACAGCAGCGGTACCGGCGCCGTCCTTTCCAGCATCTATGGTCGCGATGAGTGCCGGATGTACGCCAAGCCCATTGACCATGGCAAGTCGACGTACGCCCTCAGCGACGAGGAGCGCCAGGTCCTGGGCGCCGGCGCGGCGGACTAAGGCAATGCGTGCACTCTGCATCGTCAACCGAACGGCCGGCGGCGGCCGGGCCAGCCGCGCCTGGGATGCGATCGCGGGCACGATGGCTCGGATGAAAGCGGACGTGGCCTTCACGACGCACGCGGGCCACGCCGCGGACCTGGCGCGCCAGGCCTGCGCAGACGGGTTCACCCACCTGCTGGCCGTGGGCGGCGACGGGACGGTCCATGAGGTGGTCAACGGGATCCAGGGCCCCGATGTGGCTCTTGGCCTCGTCCCCTGTGGCACCGGCAACGATTTTGCCCGGTCGGCGGGCTTCCCCTTTCAGCCGCAGGCCGCTGTGGCCGGGCTGGACCGCGATCGCCGGCGCGCAGTGGACCTGGGGGTGTGCAATGGCCATCGGTTTCTCAACGTGGCCGGCGCAGGCTTTGACGCAGAGGTGGCGCGGCTGATCAATGAGGGCCCCCGCCGGTCCCGGGGCGCGCTGCCCTACGTCGCCACCGCGATCTCGCTGGCCTTTCGGTACCGGGCCGAGGAGTTCCGCCTTGACCTCGATGGCACAACGCTCGTCCAGCCATGTCTGCTGGCGGCGGTCGGCAACGCCAGTGCCTATGGCGGCGGGATGCGCATCTGCCCACGCGCGGAACTGGACGACGGGCTCTTGGACGTCTGCGTCGTAGCGGGCATCCCGACCGCGCACATCCTGTCGCTGCTGCCACGGGTTTTCCTCGGCCGGCACGTGAGCGACCGGTCTGTCTCCTACCACCGTGCCCGCACGGTCGAGATCCTGGGGCCAGCCGGGGTGGCCGTCCACGCGGACGGCGAGGTGATTGGCGGGCTGCCAGCCCGGTTCAGCGTGGCCGCCTCCGCCTGCAGCCTCTGGCTCCCCGCCGCCTGAAGCCGGGGCTCAGGCACCGCCGGCCGTGGCCACCTGCGCTGCGGCCGGCAGGCTATCCACGGCCAGGGCCACGCCCTGGGCGATGACCTCCGCCATCCGCACCACCAGCGCCAGCCGGGTGTTCTGCAGCACGAAGTACTCCATGAAGCCGCCCACGTTCACCGTGCCGGTGATGTGCAGGCGCCCAACGGCGGGCAGCTGCTTGTTCACCCCCGCGCCGGGGAGCAGCGGGCCGGATGCCATGGCGATCTGCCCGACGGTCTCCAGGCGGCCGAGGCAGGCGTCCACGGCCACCATGCAGACATCGCTGCCCATGGTGTCCACGGCCGTGGCCAGGTTGCTCGCATGGACGGGAGCATCCAGGGTTCCGTAGACTCGCAGGCCACGTGGCTGGAGGGCCAGCACGGCGCGCCCAACCAGCGGGCCCAGGGCGTCTCCGGTTGAGCGGTCGGTCCCGATGCAGAGCAGGACAAGCTCTTCCGTCCCAGGGCGGAAGCACCGGGCCAGCATCTCAGCCAAGCCGGCGCCCAACACGGCGGCTGCGCACGGATCGTCGTACCGCACCCGTCGGACTTCGTCCGCCAGCGCCAGGGAGAGCCCACCCTCCGTCGCAGCCGCGGCCTCGCCCACCAGCCGCTCGTCTGCCCGACCTGCTTGGTTCATATGCATCGCGCATGCGCCATGATGCCCTGGCCGCGGCGTCCGTATACGTGGGGGCGGTGGTCGGGGCCGGCTTCGCCACTGGGCGCGAGGTCTTCCACTTCTTCGGGGCGTATGGCCCCGCCGGGTTGTGGGGTTGTCTGGCTGCCGGGCTCGCCTTCGCCTGGCTCGGTGGACGCATCCTCCGCCTCGCCGCAACAGGGAAGGCCCCGACCTACGCCCATCTGTACCGGCTGGCCTTGGGCCCTGCCCTGGCGCCGCCGGCTGACTGGGTGACAACCCTCTTTCTGTTTGTGGGGCTCTCGGTCGTGCTGGCGGGTGGCGCCGCGCTCGGCGCGGACGCCTGGGGCATGCCGCCCCTGGTGGGGGCCATCGCGATGGCGCTGGCCATTGCAGTGGTCGTTCTCCCGGGCCGTTCCGGGGTCGTCCTGGGTAACCTGACCCTGGTTCCCCTGCTGGCCGCCGGGGCCGCCGCCCTGCTGGCGGCCGAGGCCTCGCATCCCGGTTTCTGGCTCCGTGTGCAGGCCGCCGCGGCCCTGCCTGGGCGGTCGCCCAGCGCGTGGCCCCTGGGCGGCCTGCTGTACGTCGGCTACAACATCCTGATGGGCGCGGTGGCACTCTGTGCCGTCGGCGGGGAACTCCCCGTCCGTCCTGCCGTGCGCGGCGGGCTTGCCGGCGGCGCAGCGCTGGGCCTGCTCGCAGCCCTGGTGACCGTCACCCTGTTGGCGCACGGCCCCGAGGTGCGCGATGCCGCGGTGCCCCTGGCGCGGGTGGTGGCGCCCTATCCGGCCATCTGGCGGTTCGCCTACAGCGCCTGCCTCGTGGCCGCCCTCATCACGACGGGCGTCGCATCGGCCTATGCCTTGGCGGCACGCCTGGACCTCCACCGCTTCACGCCCGGCGTGGCCGCCGCCGGAGCCGTCGTCCTGGCTCTGCCCCTGGCCACCGTGGGCCTTGTCGCGCTGGTCGCCACCGTGTATCCGGCCATGGGCGTTGTCGGGCTGCTCCTGTGCGCAGGACTGGTTCTCCGCCCTCTGGCAAAGGACTAAGCCGCCGGCGCGGCGAAGGTCATCCGCCTGCACCGGAGGGGGGCGGATGGCGTGGCCCAAAGGCCCGAGGACGAGTACGCGCACATCGTCCGCTTGGCCGACCGCGGCCGGTACGACGAGGCACAAGCCCTCCTGAACGAACTGATTGCCGCGCAGCCCGAGCACGTGGCAGCCCTCGCCAAGCTGGGCGGCATCGAAGCCAGAAATGGCGACCTCGGTGCGGCCAAGGCCCACCTTGAGCAGGCCCTGAGCCTTGACCCTGTTTGGGCGCCAGCCTGGTCCAACCTGGGCAACGTCGCCTTCCAGCAAAACGAATTGGACGAGGCTGAGCGGTGCTACAAGAAGGCGCTCGAGGTTGCGCCGGGCGACGCGGTCGCCCTGAACAACCTGGCCGCCGTATATAAGCGCCGCGGCAACATCTCCGGCATGGTCGACGCCCTGAAGCGCTCCCACCGCGCCGAGCTCCGCAGCGACCCGAAAACCGCCGCCGCCCGGAACGGCACGCCGGCGTCGCCCGCACCAGGCGGAATTCCGCGTCCAGGCCGTTCCATGCTGGGGTGCGGCTCAACCGCTGCCCTTATGGCCGTGGCGCTTGCGGCGCTTGTCGCCGTTCTTCTGACCGTCCTTTGACGGGCCCGCCGGAGCCCGGTCCGCACGCCAGCCGTGCCCGGCGGCGGTGGTGGCTCGCCGTGGTTGCCCCCATCGCGGCCGCCATTGTCGCAGGCACGATCGTCTCGCCTCCGTCGCCGTCGCTTCTGCAGGGCCTGGCCACTTTCGGCGTGCTCAAGCTGGCGGCGGACATCCTGCGGGGCCGCGCCTGGCCCTCGCCTGACCGGTACGCGGATGACATCGCCCGCGACTGGCTTGCCTGGGCCCTGGTGGCCGGGGTGTACACGCTGGCCGCCTTCGCATCCGACCGCCTCGCGCGCCCGGCGCCAGGCCCGCTGTGGCCCGCCCTGATCGCCTACTTCATCCTGTGGGTGCCGTAGCGGGCGCAAGTTGGGGGCTGCGGCCAGCGGCCGCCTCCGAGGCATCTGCGCACCCGACGCCTTCTGGCGGTGCCGCACCCCGCCCCGGATGCCCAAAGGCACAGCCACCGTGCCATGGATGGTATGGTGAGGGAGTGAACTGGCTCGACTATGTGTTGATCGCCTATTTCGTGTTCGGCGCATGGGCCGGGATGCGCATGGGGCTGCTGGCGACGCTGGCATCCCTGGCGGCGTACGCGGCCGGGATCGTCGCCGCAACGCGCTTCGGAGATCCGCTGCTCGCCACAGCCGATGCCCGCTGGCACCTGAGCGGCAACTTCGCCCATTGGCTGGCGACCTCCGCAGCCCCAGTCCAAGCCCTGCTGCCGCTCTACCACAGCCAGCTCGGCATCCCGGCGGCGGGCAACCCGAGCCCGGCCGCAGTCGACGTGGCGGCGGCCGGGCTCATCCTGCACTACGCGGCGTTCCTGGCAATCTTCCTGGTCGTCCACGCCGTGGTCTGGGCCATCCTGGGCAGCATGACCGCCGGCGCCATGCGGCGGGGCCCGGCCGGCTTCGTCAACGCCCTGCTCGGACTGCTCGCCGGCGCGCTGGAACGCGCCGCTGTGGCCACGTTCGTCCTCGGCTTGCTCGTCAGCCTGGGCGCCATCGCCGCGCTGGCGCCGCTTTCGCAGGCCCTGGCGGCGTCCCACCTCACGCCGTGGCTCTTGACCGCGTTTCGGTCGTGGGAGCCGGCCGCCGCCCACTGGTGGGCGGCCGTCGGCTGAACGGAGGCCTGCAGATGCCCATCCCGCTGCAACTCGGCGACGTGCTGAAGCTCAAGAAGCCCCATCCCTGCGGGAGCAACCGCTGGGAAGTCCTCCGCGTGGGTGCGGACATTCGGTTGAAATGCCTTGGCTGCGGCCGTCTCGTCCTCATCGGCCGCGCCGACCTCGAGCGCCGAATTCGCGAGGTCGTGGCCGCGGATGCGGCGGGCGCCAAGGGCCCGGCAAAGTCGCCGTTGAAATCAACTTGATCTTCCGCCATAATTATGCGGCAAGCCTTCCTGCTCCACCCCGTGCGGTGGGGCCGATCGAGTCCAGAGGGGGGTCCTATTTGTGCGTGCCTACGAAGCAATGATCGTCCTCGTCCCAACCCTCGAGGAGGCTGCCATTGAGGCGGCCATCGAGCGCTTCAGCCGTGTGATCACCGACCAGGGCGGCGAGATCACCCACGTCGACCGCTGGGGCCGCCGCCGCTTGGCGTACGAGGTGGAGGGCCACCGCGACGCCTATTACGTGCTGATCTCCTTCAATGCCGAGCCAGGCTCGACGGCGGAGTTGGAGCGCATCCTGCGCATCAGCGACGGCGTTCTGCGCTTTGTCGTCGCCCTCCAGGTGGCAACCAAGCGGCCGGTCCCCGCGGCCGAGGCGGCTCCCGCAGCGAACGCTGAGCCTGCCGTAGCGCCGGCCGGCGTTGCGGCGGCGCCCGCGCCCACAGCCGAGGCCGCTTCGGCCCCTGCCGCCGAGGCCGAGGCTGAACCCGAGGCTGAAGCGGAACCGGCTCCGGACACGCCGCCCGCGGACGAGCCCGGGGCCTGACGGATCCCGCGGCCTCCGGGCTCCTGCCGAGGCCGTGCAACAGCGAGGAGGCGGCGCCGTTGCTGAACACGGTCATTCTGATCGGGCGGCTCACGCGCGACCCCGAGCTGCGGTACACGGGTGGCGGCACGCCCGTCGCGAGCTTCTCGCTGGCCGTCGACCGCCCATTCACCAACCAGCAGGGTGAGCGCGAGACCGACTTCATCGACATCGTCTGCTGGCGTCAGCTGGCGGAGCAGGTCTCGCAGCACCTGACCAAGGGCCGCCTGGTGGCGGTCGAGGGGCGGCTGCAGATTCGCTCGTTTGAGACCCAGGACGGCCAGCGGCGCAAGGTTGCCGAGGTGGTGGCCACCACGGTTCGGTTCCTCGACCGGCCGCGGACCGGCACGCCGGCGGAGACCGAGCGGGCATCCGAGGACGAAGAGGACGTGCCCTTTTAAACGGGCGCGGACGCCCAGGAATCGTGAAGGCGCACGCCTTGCGTGCGCCCAAATCGGAGGTTGAAAGGGTTTGGCACGACGGGATCGGCGGCGCCGCCGCAAGGTATGCAGCTTCTGCGTGGATAAGATCGAGCATGTGGACTACAAGGACGCCCTGCGCCTGCGCCGGTTCCTCAACGAGCGGGGCAAGATCCTGCCCCGGCGCGTGACGGGCAACTGCGCCCACCACCAGCGCCAGCTGACCGTGGCGCTGAAGCGGGCGCGCGTGCTGGCGCTCGTGCCCTTCTCCATGGAGTAGCGGCCCCGGGCCCGGGCGCCGCTGCCGGGGGTGAGCGAACTGTCGGACACTCGGGACGAGCCCCGGCCGCCAGAGGTCGGACGCAACGCGCGCGCCGTGGAGTGGCTCAAGGCCGAGACTGTGGCCGCCGTCGGGGAGTCCCTGCGCGCGATCGCCCAGGGCCGCGAGGACGGGGTGCTCGACGGCTTGGCCCAGGTCGTGGTCGCCTCTTACCTCCTGGCGCGGCGCCTCGGCATGCCGTACGCGCGGCTTGACCTGAAGGTCGACGCGCTGCTGGACGCCAACGTGGCCCAGGACCACCAGCTCGAGCACTGGTACGGCGATATGTCGAGCCTGCGCGCCCACCGCAAGAGCGGCCGGGAGGGTTAAGGTTGCCCTCCGCCCGTGGCCGTGCCCACAGCCTCGTTGAGGGCGCCTTCCTGGCAGCCCTGGGCGTGGTGCTGGTCTTCGCGGCCCTCTTTGCACCCGTCATCGGGCCCCTGCTCGCCCTGGCCTGGCCGCTGCCCGTAGCCGCCGCCTACGTGCGGCACGACGTGCGGACGGCCGTGACGGTGGCCGTCGTGGCTGCCGTGCTGCTCACGCTCTTCCAGGGGCCGCTCGTGGGCGTTTCCGTGGGGGTGCAAATGGGGGCGCTGGGCCTGGCCCTGGGCTGGGGCCTCTTTGGGCGCCGCGAAGCGCTGGTGACCATTGGCGTCGGCGCCCTGGCGGCCGCCTTTGTGCTGCTGGCCTCCTTTGCCACCTCGCTCCTCTTCTTCAAGGAGAACCTCCTGACCCAGATGGTCACGGAGATGGGCACGGTGCAGGGACAGGTCACGAAGATGCTTGGCAGCAGCGCCTCCTCGGCCAGCACGGCCGCGGTTCTACAGACCTTCGATCTCCTCCGCACCCTGATCCCTCAGCTCTGGCCAACCCTGCTGCTGCTGTCCGCGTTGGGGGTGAGCTTCATCGGCTACCTGGTGGCGGCGGCCGTGTTCCGGCGGCTGCAGGTCACCGTGCCGCCGCTGCCGCCCTTTCAGGCCTGGCGCCTGCCCTGGCCGGCCGTGGCGGGCTGGGCTGCGGGGGCGGCCATCCTGCAGTTCCACCCCGCACATGACGTCCTGTACGTGGCGGGGCTGAACCTCTCGATGCTGTTCACCGCCCTATTCACCCTCGCCGGCATGGCCCTGCTCTATGCCGTGCTCCGGCACTTCCACGCCGCCAAGGGCCTGGCGGCCGTCCTGTGCGTGCTCGCCGCCATCAACGGGCTGTTCAGCTCCCTGCTGCTCTGGGGGGGGCTGTTCGACGCCATGTTCGACTACCGCCGCTTCCTTCAGGCCCGGGCGCAGCCACCAGAGAACTGACGGCCCTCCCGGCCGGCAGTTGTGGCGCTGGATGTGTCGAACCTTTGAAGCCGCAATGCACGGGAGGAACCCGTGCATCCGTACCCCTGGAACCGCAAGGAGGTCGATCCGCATGCGAGTGATCCTGCGACAGACCGTGAAGGGCCTGGGCCAGCGCGACGACGTGGTGAACGTCGCCGATGGCTACGGCCGCAACTACCTGTTGCCCCAAGGCCTGGCCGTCGAGGCAACGGCCGCTGGCCTCAAGGAGGTCGAGGCCATCCGGACGCGGGTCCAGGTTCAGACTGACCGCGACCTGCGCCACGCCGAGGAGGTCCGGGCCAAGGTCGATGGCCTCACCGTGCGCGTTGCCGCCCGGGCGGGTGAGAACGGGCGCCTGTTCGGCTCCGTCACGGCGCAGGATGTGGCCGACGCCATCGCCGCCCAGGCGGGGGTCA
The DNA here is from genome assembly GCA_035533535.1 of Bacillota bacterium. Lineage (GTDB taxonomy): Bacteria > Bacillota > Sulfobacillia > RBS10-35 > JAJYVM01 > JAJYVM01. The sequence goes on from DATLTP010000199.1 coordinate 22,471, forward strand.
AGGTCGACCGCCGCCGCATCGAGCTGGAGCAGGCCATCAAGACCCTGGGCACCTACACGGCAGAGCTCAGGCTGCACGCCAAGGTGGATGCCGCGGTTCGCGTCGAGGTGGCGGCGGACAAGGCGGAGGGCTAGGGGTGGCGGCCCTGGATGGCGGGCTGCGCCTGCCGCCACAGAACATGGAGGCCGAGCAGTCCGTGCTCGGCTGCATGCTGCTGGACCGCGAGGCCGTGTTGCGCTGTGAAGAGATGCTGCGCCCCGAGGACTTCTACCGCGAGGCGCACCGCCGCATCTTCGCCGCCATGCTGGACCTGCACGAGCGCGGCGAAGCCGTGGACCTGGTGACCCTGAACGATGCCCTGCAGCGGACCGGCCAGCTGGAGGCCCTCGGCGGCTTCTCCTACCTGGCGGACCTGGGCAACTCCGTGCCCAGCGCAGCCAACGTCATTCACTACGCCCGCATCGTGCAGGAGAAGGCCACCCTTCGCAGCCTGCTGGCCGCGGCCGCCGACGTCGAGCGCTCTGTGTACGACGGCGACGGCGAGGCGGCCGAGATCCTGGACCAGGCGGGCAACGCCTTCTTCCAGCTGGCGCAGGAGCGGCGGCAGCAGCCGTTCGCGGTGCTGCGCGATGTGCTGGTGGGCGCGTTCGAGCGGATTGAGTTCCTGTGGGAGCATAAGGGCGAGGTCCTCGGTGTCCCCACGGGCCTGCGGCGCCTCGACGAGTTGACGACGGGCCTGAACCCGTCCGAGTTGATCATCCTCGCTGCCCGGCCGTCCGTCGGCAAGACCACGCTCGTCTTGAACTGGGCCGCGCATGCGGCCCAGCACAAAACGCCCGTGGGGCTGTTCAGCCTCGAGATGTCGCGGGAGCAGCTGGCCATGCGCATGCTGGCCTCGGAGGCGCGGGTCGATATGCAGCGGCTGCGCTCCGGCTACCTGCAGGAGCGGGACTGGGGGCCCCTCAGCAACGCCCTGAGCCGGCTCTCGGAGGCGCCGATCTTCATCGACGACACGCCCAACATCAGCGTCCTCGACCTGCGGGCGCGGGCGCGGCGCATGAAGAGCGAGCATGGCATCGGCCTGTTGATCATCGACTACCTTCAACTCATGCACACGCGCGGCAAGACCGAGTCGCGCCAGCAGGAGATCTCGGAAATCTCACGCTCGCTGAAGGCCCTGGCCCGCGAGCTCGAGTGCCCGGTCCTGGCCTGCTCGCAGCTATCGCGCGCCGTCGAGATGCGCGAGGGGCGGCGGCCGCAGCTGTCGGACCTGCGTGAGTCGGGCGCCATCGAGCAGGACGCGGACGTTGTGGTGTTCATCTACCGCGACCCAGAGACTGAGAAGGACGACAGCCGCCGGGATGAGATCGAACTGATCATCGCGAAGCAGCGCAACGGGCCGACCGGCGTCGTCAAGGTGGCATTCAAGCGGGAGATCGGCCGCTTCGAGCGCTTGGCGAGCGACCAACAGGGCGCGCCGCCGGCCGCAGCCGAAGGGAGCGTTTAGGCAGGATGCCGACACTCGTCGTGGTGGGCGCCCAGTGGGGCGATGAGGGCAAGGGCAAGGTGACGGACTACCTGTCGGCGGAGGCGGACACCGTCGTCCGCTACCAGGGCGGCACCAACGCGGGCCACACGGTCATCGCGGGTGGCCGTGAGTACCGGCTGCACCTGGTGCCCTCGGGCATCGTGCACGGTAAGGTGTGCGTGCTGGGCAACGGGGTCGTGCTGGACCCGGCCGCTTTCCTGCAGGAGATGGACGAGCTCGCGGCCCAGGGCTGCGACGTGGGCCGTGTGGTGGTGAGCGACAACGCCCACCTGATCCTGGCCTACCACAAGGCCCTGGACAGAAGCGAGGAGACGGGGCGCGGTGAAGCGCGGATCGGCACGACGCTGCGGGGCGTGGGTCCGGCCTACCGCGACAAGGCGGCGCGGATCGGCGTGCGCGCGGGGGACCTGCGGTACCCGGACCTGCTGCGGCGGCGCCTGGACGGGGCGGTTGCGGCCGCCAATCAAGCCCTTGGCCAAACCGAGTTCCATTCGGCTGCGCTCGCAGACGAGCTGCTCGCGCTCGCGCCCCGACTTCTGCCCCTGCTGCGCGACACGGCGGAGCTCGTCAACCAGGCGATCGACCGCGGGGATAAGGTCCTCTTCGAAGGGGCGCAGGGCACGCACCTGGACATCGACCACGGCACCTACCCGTTCGTCACTTCCTCGCACCCGACAGCGGGCGGCGCCTGCATCGGCAGCGGCGTGGGGCCGACGCGCATCGACCGCGTCGTTGGCGTGGCCAAGGCTTACACGACGCGGGTGGGCGATGGGCCGTTCCCGTCCGAGGAGCTGGGCCCCGAGGGCGACCTGCTGCGCGAACGGGGCGGCGAGTACGGCACGACCACGGGGCGGCCGCGGCGCTGCGGCTGGTGCGACGTGCCCGTGCTCCGCCACGCGGCCCTGGTCAACGGCCTCGGCGGCCTCTGCGTGACCAAGCTGGATACGCTGTCCGGCCTTTCACGCGTGCGCATCGTCGTCGCCTACGAGCACGAGGGCCGCCGCCTGACCGGCTTCCCGCACGACGTGGACCTCCTGGCCCAGGTGCGGCCTGTGTACGAGGAGGTGCCGGGCTGGTCGGACGACCTCTCGGGCGCCCAGCGCTTTGAGGACCTGCCCGCGACTGCGCGCGCGTACCTGGACCGCGTGGCCGAGCTTGTGGGTGTGCCGGTGGTGATGGTTGGCGTGGGCGCCGAGCGCGGCCAGACCCTGCCGCGCGAGAGCATGTTTTGACGGACCGCCCGCCGTCTCCAGTATCCGTGCCGCCAGGTCGCGTTGACCCCGGCCAGCCCTGCTGCTAAAATGAAGTCCGCCGCGCGGAGGCGTAGTGTAGTGGTTTAACACACCGGTCTGTCACACCGGAGATCGCGGGTTCGATCCCCGTCGCCTCCGCCAAAATGCACAGGACCTTCAAGCGCCGGCCAGGACAGTGGCCGGCATTCTTGTTTTCGTGGAGTTGCGCCGCGTCCACACCACTAGCGCACAGCCGCGAGGGGGCCGGCCTGGGCTGTCAGCCGCCGATGCCACAGCCGGAGCTGGCGCCACCGAAGACCGGGACCGCCGGGGCGTGCCCCGTGCCGGTTGTGGCCCCCGTCATGGCAACCACGACGAACCGCGCCGACTGGTCCCAACCGATGTCCCACGGCACGTGGTAGCGGTCGGCGGTGTGGCTGTTCACCAGGGCGTAGCCCATGGGGTCGCGGGCTGTGATCACGGCCATGTGGACGGTGGTGCCGCGCTCCACGTACGCGATCAGGTCCCCCGGCGCCGCGGCCGCGACGGCTGCCCAGACCGCCGCGATGCCCCCGCGGGCGGCCACGTGGGCGAGGGCGTTACCCGTGAGGTAGTCGACGAGGTCCGGTGCCTTGGCCCAGGCGTCGGTGCCCTCCCCGGAGCGACGGTCGAAGGCCCAGCCCCCGCTCTCCCGCAGCCCGCCGCCGAAGCGCAGGGCCTGGGAGATGAAATTGGTGCAGTCGCCGCCGTCGCCGTTGTAGTCATACATGCCGGGGTTGTACAGGCCGCCGTTACCGCAGCCCGGTGCAGCCCCGCAGTAAGTGTCGGCGTAGCGGACGGCCCCGGCGCGGTTGTACCGGCCTGTGGCTGGCGCTGGCCCTGGCACGGATGGCGTGCTGGGGGTGGGGGCCGCTCCACCGCCCCCCGGGGTCGCCGGGCCCGGGATCCGGGTGTCCTGGTCCAGCGGGTCGGTGAATGAGTCCGCCGCGATCCGCCAGGCGCCCCCCGCTTGGGTCAGCGTCATGTAATGCTCTCGGCCAAGGCCGAACGCCTGGTGCTGTCCCCCGGAATACTGGTACGTCCATGCCTCGGAGACGATCGCCGTGACCTGAACCGAGGTTGGGGGATCCCCGGCGCCGAAGCGGATGCGCGGGGTGCGCACCGTGACCAACGGCGGCAGCCAGCGGACACCCCGCGCCGCAGCCCATGCGCCCACGAATGCCAGGCGGGCCTCCGCATGCGCCAGGGCCGCCCGGCCGTCGAACGCCGTCAGATCGAACAGTGCCGGCAGCGCCTGCTTGTCCCCGCTGGCTGCCGCCGCATCTTCCCGCTGCAGCAAGCCGCGCACCGCGTCCTTGACCGCCTGCTCCTGGGGCGTGAGCGGGGTCGGCGTCCGCGCATGCGCGCGCACTGCCAGCACGCCTCCAGCCAGGAGGGCGAGGAATACCGCGGACAACGCCAGCACGCGCTTCACAGTCAAGCAGGCTGTCATTCCGGGCGCGACCTCATCCCTGGACATGCTAGGCACTGCGGGGAGGCAGTGCCTTGAGCCGCTGGATTGGACGCGGTGCCCTGGGCGGGCTGTTGGCCGCGGCGTTGGCCGTGGCATGGCTGGCGCTGGCGCGCGCGCTGACGGGGCCCGGACCCGTGCCCGTTCCGCAGGAGACCGCCCTGACTGCCAGCACGGGCATTGTGCGGGCGCTCTGGCAACTGGCCCTGGGGACGTTGGCGGGCGGGCTTCTCGGCGCCATCTGCGGCGCCTTCGGCATCCGGATTCCGCGCCGGGCGGCGGCAGCAGGCGGGGCCCTGTTGGGGGCGCTCGCCTGGGCGGCGGCCACCCTCGGCTGGCTGGGCGCGCTCTTCGGCAGCGCATCGCTGGGTTCCGCCATTGCCTACGCCCTGTATGGCGCGGTGGCCGCCTCGTTTCTGGGCGGTGTTCCAGAATCGAGCAGGACCCCATGAGCGGGCCGGAGAACCGGAGCAGCCGGAGGTGCTCGCAGAAATGGCCACTCACGCGGATGCCGAGCTGATCCTGAGGCTCTACGAACTGCGGCGCGAGCCCGTGCTGCGCCAGGCCCGCGACTGGTGGGGGCAGGAGTTCAAGGCGACCACGGCCGCCGAGTTCGCCGCCGCCTGCCCGCCCGGATCCGATGCCAACCGGTATTACCGGATGGTGACGACGTACTGGGATATGGTCGCCGCGATCGTCAACCGCGGGGCCCTGGATGAGACGCTCTTCTTTGAGACCAATGGCGAATTCCTCGGGGTCTGGCGGAAGGTCTCGGCCTTCCTGCCCGAGGTGCGGGCGGCCCGCAACGCCCCCCGCCTCATGCGCAATTTGGAGGAGCTGTATAAGCGCTGGGAGCGCCACATCGCGGGTTAGCGCAATCATTCCCCGGGAAATAACGCCGCCTTGCCCGGGTCAAGGCGGGCGTGCTATGCTGTCGCCACGATGCGGGTGTAGTTCAATGGTAGAACGAGAGCTTCCCAAGCTTTAGACGGGGGTTCGATTCCCCTCACCCGCTCCATCTTGGCCGCGCGCACGGGGCTGACCCGTGCGTTTGACTGTGAGGCGCTGGAGTAGCTCAGGCGGCAGAGCGACGCACTCGTAATGCGTAGGTCGCGGGTTCGACTCCCGCCTCCAGCTCCAAATCTTCACAAGGCTTTCGGCGCCGAAGGGCGCAGGCGGGACCCGAAAGGTGCACGGACGAGCAAAAACGTGTTGGGCCCGACCGGAAAGGTCGGGCCCTCGTGCTTCTTCAGGTGGGGACGCCTACACGCCGGCTGTCTCCGCCCCGCTGGCGGCGACGTGCCGCGCGGGTGCGGCTGTACTCCAGCATCAGTTCGCGGGCGGCACCATGCGATCGGCGCGAAGGCGCTACGGCGGTGGCGTTCCGCCTCCACCCGGGTCCCGTTCACGCCTTCGACCGTCGCCATCGCCCGGTAGAAAGTGGCCCTCCTGGCCGATCGCGCTTGAGCTCAACTTCCTCGGGCTCCAACGCGACCGTCAGCCGCCGAAAGCCGGCCTGCATCAGCCAGGCCCCGGCCGACGGCCGATCCCAGCCGAGTGGCGACACATCGCGACTCGGAAGTCATGGCACCAACCGCAACGCCACCCACTCAGCGCGTGGGCCTTGGCCATGCCGGGTTCACCCCGGAGTCTGCCTGGTTGCCGCCTCTGCAAGATCGGTTCGATTGGGGCTTCCCGGTGCCGTGGGGTCGAAAGCACAGCACCGGGTGGCCCCCCAGGTCAAGGCCTGCTTATGCAACGGGATTGAGCATGGCGGTCCAGACTCCGACGTGCAGGGACTCATCGTTGAGGAGCGCCATGAAGAGCAGCCGGATCGTTACTGTCGGTGCACACATGGCGAGTTGCGCGTAGCGCGTAACCGCTCCCAGCTCGCCATGGATCGCCGTTTCCACGTCCGCCGCGAAGTTGCCCGTAGCCGTTGGGCAAGTTGGCGGCGGGGAAACAGGCGGATTATTGGCCAGGAGAGCCTCCTGCAGCTGCGCATGCCAGTACTCCGTCCGCGAGATCGTCCAGACAATCTCCCGCAGCGTCTCGTTAGGGGCCTCCAGAGCGATCCCGGCGTAGAATCCGCTGTCACAGATCTCATCTTGGATCGAGTCTTCCACGTCATTACGAAAGTTGGCGCACGCAGATGGTCGCATGGCGTTCATCGCTTCAACTGCTTGTCCGTGAGCTGCCACGTTCGGTCGCATGGCGTTCATCGCGTCAAGTACATGTACGTGTGTTGCCACGTTTGTGCCTCCCTGCTTGGCCGATATGATTCGCTCAGGACTTCACACGTGTTGCCCCCAACCTGCCCTGCAGTGGTGGCCTGGCGGTGCTTGTTGCGCAGGTGATTTTGAACCGTTTGCACAACGCGCAGGTCTTCCGGGCTCAGGGGCCAACGCCCGGCACTGCTTCTGGAGACCAAGAGGCCCTTGCCTCCCTTCACGGGGACAGGCTATGCGGACAGGCCTGGCAGGGTACCAAGCATCCCGGGTCGTTTGCCAGGTAAAAGGTCCCGAGACATGTGCAGGCCCAGGGCATAGGCGGCCCTGGGCCGCGAAGGGTTGTGCTCGTGGGCCTGGGGTTGACCAGCGGCCGGCTGCTGGACCCAGATGCGCGGCGGCGGCGTGGCGCCGATGACGGAAGAGCATCGCGCCCTGCTCCGGGGTCAGCTCGGGGCACTGCGAGGCCTCGCCGGCGGGACCGCGGCAGGTACCCCGCGCCGGCGCCCAACCGGCTCCAGGCGCCGCCACCAGCACTGCAGCCCAACGACTGGCAGGGGGCGCCTACTGGTCTTGATCAACGAGTGCCGGGAACAGCTCAACTTGCAGAGCGCAGACGCGCCTCCCGCAGGTCGGCGCGGCGCCCCGCCATTGTCGGCCAGGACCTGGCCGCCCAAGGCGCGAAGGCCTCGGCATGCTGGACTTCTTCCGCTACAACTGGCAGGTCCGCGACGAGTGGTTTGCGTGGTGCCGGGCCCTTTCCGAGGAAGAGCTGCTGCGGCCCCGGACCGGTGGGCTGGGCGGCATTCTCCACACGCTCTTCCACGTCGTCGACGTCGAGCGCATGTGGATCGCGGATCTCACCCGGGTGCCCGTGACCCCGAACCGGTTTGAGGAATTCGAGCGCCTGGAGCGCGTCATGGACCTGTCCCGCCTTGCCCGGCCGTCCGCAGAGGCGCTTGTGCGCCGCTGGCGGCCGGAGCTGGATGGGCAAGTGGTCACGGGTACCTACGAGGATGGCCGGCCCTACAGCGTGCGGCTCGGGGAGGGCCTCCGCCATGTCATCGCCCATGAAATTCACCACGTGGGCCAGCTCTCCGTCTGGTCGCGCGAGTTGGGGCGGGTACCCGTATCGGCCAGCCTGGTTGGCCGAAAGCTCACCTAGGACCGCAGAGCTGCTCGGGCGAGTCGGATGCGATGGGCTCCAGGCGCAGGATGTGGCGGGCCATGGCCAGCCCCAGGGCCTCGCTGCAGCGCAGAGCGGCCGCGCGGCCGGCCGGCTCCCCGGCCATCAGCATGTCGCGCAGCATGGCCGCGGCTGGCGGGTAGGTGGCAGCCGACCGCAGGAGCGCCAAGGCCGCCTCGCGCTGCGGCGGATCCTCCCAGAGCCGGAGCAGGGGCCCGTCGCCGGCCGGCACGGGGACCTCAACGGCGGCCGCGAAGAGGGCAGCCTTGCCCCCGAAGAAGTGCGCCAGCAGCGCCGCATCCACGCCGGCGTCGTGCGCGATCTCGCGAATCGTGGCCCCGTGGAAGCCTTCGCCGGCAAAGCGCCGGCGCGCTGCGGCCAAAATGGCTGCCTTCGTTTCCGTTGCGCCAGACCGGCGCCCCCTTCGCCCATTCACGACGCCATTCCACATGTGTGGAATTTCTGCTGGCAAGCCTACCCCTGCCGCCACACGGGCCGGGGCACGCCCAGGCCATCGGCCAGGGTGTCCAGCTGGCCCGCCAGTTCGTCCGAGACCGGGATCCCGTCGCGCTGCCGCTGCGCCAGCACCCCGCGCTCGATGTCGCCCGGCAGGTACACCGCATCGGTGCCCTCGGCCCTGGGCACCCCGTAGATCTCCTCCGCCAGCCGGCCGACGCCGGCGGCGAACGCGGACACATCCCCAAAGAAGGACGGGTCGATGGCCAGGGCCAGGTGGCCGACCCCGCCCTCCCGCCGGGCATGGGCGCGTGCCGACAGCCCGAAGGGCGACCCGGTCATCACCCCGGCCAGGATCTCCGCGATCACCGACAGGCCATAGCCCTTGTAGTCGCCCACGGGCGCAAGCAGCCCCGCGCGCAATGCCTCGGCCGCGTCCGCCGTCGGCCGGCCACCGCCGTCGTACGCCCAGCCCTCCGGGATCGGGCGCCCCTCCGCGGCCGCCAGCCGGATCCGCCCCAGGGCGACGCGCGACAGGGCCATGTCCAAGACGATGGGCGGGTCCCCGGGCACGGCGATGGCGTACGGGTTATTTCCCACGCGCGCCTTCACCCCGCCCGGCGGGGCGATGAGCGGCTCCGTCGTGGTATAGAGCATCCCGACCAGACCGGCCGCCGCCGCCGGCAGGACGTAGGTGGCCGCCATCCCAAAGTGGTGGCTGTTCCGAACCCCGGCGGCGCCGAGGCCGAACTGGCGAGCCGCCTCCATGGCTGCGGCCATCGCCATGCGCGTGGGCCGGAACCCGTAGCCGCCGTCGGCATCGACGAGCGCCACGGCACCCCGGCGCTGCAGGAGGCGGACCTGCGGCCGCGCGTTGATCTCGCCTTCCGCCAGGGCGCGGGCGTATTGCATGAGCCGCAGGACGCCGTGGCTATCCACGCCCCGCAGGTTGGCGAATACCAGGCAGCTGGCCGCCGCCTCCGCATCCTCCGCCGGCAGGCCGCAGGCATGGAGCACGTCGTGGGCAAATCGGCGCAGGTCGTCGGCATGGCTTCTGGGCACGCGGGCACCCCGCGCCCATCATCGCACAGGGCACGCAACGCACCGCCCCACGGTGCCGCGGGGCTGGGCGCCGCCCGGTCTGTCCCCCGCCAGACCCCGGCATCCCACCCGCAGGACCGGGCCGCGCCCGGCCGCACGGCCGGGCGCCAAGTTCGCCAAGGCCCGCCGTGGCGGCTGTTCCGCCACTCGCCTTGCGCCCTGACGCACTTCTTCAAATCCGGTGCTCCGTGTTTTCGCGTCCCCTCACGATAAAGTCCTTGACGGCGCGCAGGTGGCCGGGCCGAACCGGCCGCCCCGCCTGGGAGCTACTGCCGGGAGCGGTCCCGTGGCAGGAATCCACCCGGGCGCCGCCAATTGGGTGCGGCGAACGCGGCCGTGGTGCCGAACCCGCGAGGGGAAAGGGGGTTGAGCGTATGAACAAGGCCGATCTGACCCGGATGGTGGCGAGTAAGAGCGGGCTGACCCGCAAGGACGCCGGCGAGGCGATCGACGCGACGTTCTCGGCGATCCGCTCCGCTCTGATGAAGGGGCAGAAGGTGACGCTGGTCGGCTTCGGCGGCTTTGAGGTCCGTCAGCGCAAGGCGCGCGCGGGCCGCAATCCGCAGACCGGCAAGCCTCTCCGCATCAAGGCCCGCAAGGTGCCCGTGTTCCGCGCCGGCAAGCCGCTGAAGGAAGCCATCAACCACTAGGCCATGAAGGGCCCGGCGGTCAAGCTTGCGGACGGACCTGGGGCCTCCCGTGTGGGGGCCCCAGACCCTTTCCCGCCACTATTCGAGGTAGGGTTCCACAATCCGCGTCAGCTGGTCCAGCGCCGCCTCCAGGTCGTTGTTGATCAGGATGAAGTCGCAGCGGGCCGCCTGGGCGATCTCCATCTCCGCCCGCTGCAGCCGCCGCTCCAGGTCCTGCCCGTCCGTATCCCCGCGCAGCAGCAGCCGCTCCCGCAGCACCGCCAGTGAGGACGGCCGCACAAATATGGTCGTGGCGCGCTCGCCGAGCGCGCCTTTGACGGCCAATCCGCCGAGGATGTCGAGCGAGGTGATGCCCACGCGCCCCTCGGACAGGGCGGCCTCGAGCCGACTCTTCGAGCTGCCGTACCGGTGGCCATGGATGGGCTGCCATTCAAAAAAGTCGCCAGCAGCCAGCGCGCGGTCAAAATCCGCGTCATCCGAGAAGTGGTATTCCACTCCGTCCCGCTCCCCGGGCCGCGGCGGGCGCGTGGTGGTTGTCGGCAGAAAGCGCACCTGGGGCTGGCGCCGCCGCAGCGCATGGATCAATGTCGTCTTGCCGCTGCCGCTTGGGCCGATCAGGAGGAACACGTGCCCAGGGGAGCCCACGATGACCTTCCACCGTCCCTTTGCTGAATCAGGCTCACCGCCAGCATAGCGCGGCGCTGCGGTCTGCCAAGCCTTTCACGGTCGCCGGCCGGGATGCGCGATATCATGGCGCCATGGCTTCACATGTGTCGTTTGGACGTCGCATGCCCGTCCTCATCATCATCGCGCTGGCGATCTTTCTCGCTTTGCGCACTGTGACGGGCGCGTCCGGGGCAGCGCCGCGCCTGGCTCTGGGCACGGACGTCCATGCGGTCGCCCGGGCCCTGGCCCGCGACCAGGCCCTCACCGAAGTCTCGGGCGAGCCCTCGATCCAGACGGCGCACTTCATCATTAAATACCCAGCCGGCGACGAGGCCGACGCGGAAATCGTGGCCAGCCAGGCCGAGAAGGCCTACAGTTTCGTGTTCGGGCAGATGGGCGGCACACCGAGCGACCCGGTGCTCGTGCGGGTCGAGACGCGCAGCCAGCTGGCCAGCGACCTGAGCATGTCGCCGAGCCAGGACCCGCTCGGCGCCTATTGGCGGGGGGCCGTGTGGCTGCTGACGCCGTCGGCCTATCTGCCGGGCAGCCCAGCCCAGGAGCAGCCAGCCTTCAACGCCGTGGGGCCGCTGGTCCACGAATTGACGCACCTGGCCGATGACGACCTCACCGGCGGCCGCACGCCGCCGTTCCTGGACGAGGGCATGGCCCAGTACATGCAGTGGCGCTTCAGCGGCTACCTCTGGCTGGAGTCGGACAACTCGTTCTGCCAGCCGCTGTATTCCTGGAGTGACCTGGCCAACAACTTCGATAACCTGCAGAACCAGGCGCTGGCGTACCACGAGTCCTTCGCGGTGGTGCAGGCGGTGGCGGCCACCGGCAAAGGCGCGACCCTGCAAATGCTGCATGCGCTGAGCGATGGCGCGACCGCGCAGGCGGCGGTGGCGGCCGCCGTCGGACCGGGGGCGGCCGCAAGGCTTGACGGTGGCTCGGCCTGGTCCTGCCGCGCGGCCGGCAGGCCGACCCCCGGATCCGGCCCAGCCGCCACGAACGCCCTGAACAGCAGCCCGATGGCTGCACGGGCTTCTCCCGTGCAGCACGGGTTCACGTCGTAGGAATCGGCGGACCGCGAAGCGAACGACTAGGCCACAAAGGGGCGGGGAAGCGTGACGGACCGCATCCTCGTCGTCGACGACGAGAAAGCGATCGCCGACATCCTCTCCTGGAACTTGGAGCGGGCCGGCTACCGGGTCGACGTGGCCCATTCGGGTGCACAGGCCCTGCGCCAGGTGGAGACCGGGCGGCCGGTCCTGATCGTGCTGGACATCATGCTGCCTGAGGGCGACGGCTTTCGCGTCTGCCGCGAAGTGCGCCGGCGCTCCACTGTGCCAATCCTGATGCTGACGGCCAAGAACGGCGAGGAGGACAAGGTCCGCGGCCTCGAGCTCGGGGCCGACGACTACATGACCAAGCCATTCAGCCCGCGCGAGCTGGTCGCGCGCATCAAGGCCATTCTGCGTCGGGCGGGGCCGGACGAATCGGTCGGGGGCAAGGCGCTCTATGCCTGCGGCGACCTGGAGCTGGATCCGACCGCCCATGCCGTGCGTCGGTCCGGCACGGTGGTCGAGCTGACCGTCCGCGAGTTCGGGCTGCTCCAGTACCTCCTGGAGCGGGTTGACCAGGTGGTCACGCGCGAGCAGCTGCTGGCGGACGTCTGGGGCTACGACTACTTCGGGGACATGCGCACGGTCGACGTCACCGTCCGCCGGCTGCGCGAGAAGGTCGAGGACGACGCCAGCGCCCCGCGCTACATCCTCACGCGGCGGGGCCTGGGCTACATGGTGCCGAAGGAGCCTGCATCACGGGCGACCGACTGATGGTCAGCGCGGACACCGCGGAGATCTCGCCGGCGGCCGGCCGCCTGAGATCTCTCCTGCGTCCCTTCGCCGGCATCGAGGGCCGCATGGTCGTCCTCCTGCTGCTGGTCATCCTCATGGCCATGCTGCTGATCAGCACCCTGCTGCTGCAGCAGCTGCAGACTTACTACCTGGGGGACTTCACCAGCCAGCTGACCGGGTATGCGGACGGCGTGGCGCGTGGGGTCGCCGGCGACCTGCTGTCAGGCGCCGACTCGGGCGTGCGGGGCCTGGTCGAGAGCTATGTGGGCGCCGACCCGCAGCAGAGCGTCATCGTCGTCGACCGCACCGGCCGAGTGGTCGGCACCAGCGCTGGCGGCCCGCCGGCTCTGAACGCGAACCTGGCGTCGGATCCCCACGTCGCGGCCTGCCTGAACGGGAGCCAAACGGTGGCGCAGTGGACAGACCCCCTGACGCATGAGCGGTTCGTGGGTGTTGCCGTGCCTGTGGTCTCGGGCGGCACCCTGGTGGGCTGCGCTTGGGCCCGCGGCACGCTCGACCGAATCGCCCAGACACTCAGCTCGATCCGCGCCATCCTCCTGCGCACGACGGCGGCCGCCCTGGCCGTCGTGGCCGTGGTCACCCTGCTGCTGGCACGGACCATCACGGGGCCGCTGGCTGAGTTGACGGCTCGCGCGGCCGACCTGGCGGCGGGCCGCTTCGACCGCCGCATTCAGGTGCGGGGCGACGACGAGATCGGGGCCCTGGCCTCCATGTTCAACCACATGTCCCAGCGCCTGCACGAGACCCTGGGCCAGATATCGGCCGAGAAGCGAAAAGCTGACGCCATCCTGGCGCATATGGCCGACGGCATCGTGGCCGCCGGCCCGGACGGCACGGTGGGCCTGGTCAACCCGGCGGCCGCGCGCCTGCTGGCCGTCGGCCCGGATCTGGTGGGCCGGCCGCTGCCCGAGGTGGTGCCGCCACCGGTGGCAGAATCCGTCCTCGCGGGCGGCGACGGGCGGGCCGTCCGCGTCGATATACCGGAGAGCGGGCGCGTGCTGATCGCCCGCATCGCCCAGCTCCGGGCGGAAGAGGGTGCGCCGGACGGGTGGGTGGTGGTCTTCGCCGACGCCACCGAGCAGGAGCGGCTCAACGCGCAGCGCCGCGAGTTCGTGGCCAACGTCTCGCACGAGCTGCGCACGCCGCTGACGGCCATCAAGTCGTATGCGGAGAGCCTGCTCGACGGCGCCCTCGCCGACCCGGAGACTGGCCCGCGCTTTTTGGACGTGATCCTGGCCGAGACAGACCGCATGGTGCGCCTGATCACCGACCTGCTGCAGCTGACGGAGCTTGAGCCCCGCCAGACGCCGTGGCGGCCGCGAGCGTTCCGGCTCGAGGATGTCGGTACCGAGGCCGTGCGCCGTGTGGCGGGGCGCGTGCGGAGCAAGGGCCTGGACGTCGCCTGTGCGGCAGCCCCCGGTACGCCCGCCGCCTGGGGCGACCCGGACCGGGTGCTCCAGATCCTCAGCAACCTGTTGGAGAACGCCGTGGATTTCACCCCGGCCGGGGGGCGGATCACCGTCGCCATGCGGCCGGACCCCGACGGCGTGGCCTGCGCCGTGCGCGACACCGGCGTCGGGATCCCGGCCGCCGACCTCCCGCATGTCTTCGAGCGCCTGTACCGCGTGGAGGCCTCGCGCGCCCGCGAGCACGGCGGGACGGGCCTTGGGCTGTCGATCGCCAAGGAGATTGTCGAGGCCCACGGCGGCGAGATCCGCGTGGAGAGCCGCGTCGGGGAGGGCACCGCGGTCACCTTCACCCTGCCGGCGGCCGCGACGTCATGAGGGGGCCCGCCACCACCGCCGCCACATTTGCCCTTGTGCTGCTCGTTGGTGGCAGCCTTGTGCTGGCCGCGCGCCTGTGGGCGCCGGCCCCGAACGTGCAGGTCCCCCTCATCGGGGATGCACGCTATGCGGTGCCCGGAACGGTGGCGGGGCTGTCCGCGGGCGACCTGGCCCAGCCCTGGCGGATCCTGGTTCACTTCGGCGCCGACCGCACCGCGGCCCTGGCCGACCCCGGGGACGCCCGCTACAGCACGGTGTGGGCGGACGTGCGGGCCGTGCTCCCGGACCTCACGCCCCCGGCGGGGGCCGCCACCGCACAGGGCGCCGGCGCGTGCGCTGCCCTGGCCGCCAAGGCGCCAGGCAGCGTCGAGGTTGACCTGGGCCAGCGCCTGGCCTGGTCATCCTGGACCACCATCTGGGGTCTCGGCGCCACCGTGAGCGCGGCGGGGTCAAGCCAGCCGGCTGACCGCCTGCTGATCGCGCCGGACTCCACGGGCGCGGAGGCATGTCGATACGCCGGCGCCGCCGCGCAGGCGTATCACGCCGCCGACGTGCCGGCCCTGCGCCACCTGGCGAGCGACCTGGCGGCCCTCCGCAACCAGCCCCTGGACTACGACCTGACGCCGCTGCCGCCGGTGTCCGGGTTGAGCGTGCGCCCCGGGATCGACGTGCCAGATCCGGGCTTCGCCCGCGGCGCCGTTGCGGTGCGGCTCGAAAACATTGCGCCCACCTACATGCTGGCGGCCCTCTTCCCGCCTGCGGCCAGCGTGCGGCGGAGCGCCGGGGTGGACGGCCTGCAAAACTACAGCGACGGCTTGGCGGAGCTGCACCTGGGCGGCGACGGCACGCTGCAGTATGCGGTGGGCGTGCCGCCGTCGGCCGACACCGAGGGTCCGGGCCAGGCCCTGATGAGTGCCGCGGCCTTCGTCGACCAGGCCGGGGGCTGGCCGCCAACCGGCCTGCTCTTCGATCTGAGCGCCGTGCCGGAGCCCGGTTCCTTCCGCTTGCGGGGCGGGGAAGGCGGAAGCGTCGGGTACAGCCTCACGTTCACGGAGCGCTGGCGCGGCCTGCCGCTGCTTGGGGACCCGGCCTCCATCGCCGTCGACGTCGGCGCGCGGGGCGTGCTCGGCTACACCCGCCACGTCGACGTGCTGGCCCAGGAGGGGGCGCCGGAGTACTTTCTGCCCGCGGCCCAGGCGCTTGCCAGGCTGGCGGCGTCCTGGCCGCTTGCCGCATCATCCGCCGACCGGGTGGTTTCCGATATCTTCCCCGCCTACGCCAAGAGCGGCGAGGGTCTGCGCTGGCAGCCCGTGTGGGGCGTGGAGCTCGATGACGGCAGCATCGTCGCCCTCTCGGCCCAGGACGGCTCGACCCTGGACGTCCTGCGCCCACAGGGGGCGGGCTAGCGCTTGCGCTGGGAGCGGGCCCAGGCGATCATGATCGCCGTCTTCATCCTGCTGGATGCCTTCCTGGGGTGGCGGCTGTTCGCCGGCCAGGCCACAGCCGTGGCACCGCTGCCCGCCTCCGGGCTGGTCACGGTCGGCAACGTCAACGTGGCCGGCAGTTCCGTGCGCTTTGAGGGCGTGCTGCCGCCCGCGCCGTCGCGCCTGCCGACGCTGACTGTGCAACTGGAGCACCCGGATGCCGCGCGCATCGCCGCCAGCTTGCTCGGCCCTGGCGCGCAGGCGCAGAATCAGGGCGCCATCGCCACGTACACGGGCGCGAGCGGCTGGCTGCAGGCGGCAAACGGCGCCCTGCTGTTCCATCGGAGTGGCGGCGGCGGCTCCCGCCCGCTGCCAACCACGGCGCAGGCGCGGGCGGCGGCCGACCAGTTCCTGGCCCGGATGGCGCTGGTGCCGGCGGACCTGGTGTTCGACCGCGTCACCCTCGTGACGGGGACGCTGGCCGTGGAGTACTACCAGCGCTACCAGGGGCAGCCGGTCTTCAACGGCCGCTGCGAGGTGAAGGTGGATGGGCAGGGCGTGCAGTCGGCGACGTGCATCTGGGCGGATGCCCTCGGTCCCGCCGACAGCCCGCGGCCGATCCTGGCGCCGGCGGAGGCCCTGCAGGATCTGGCGGACGCGCGCGGCGCATCAGCGGGCGACCCGCTCCTGGTCCAGGGCGTGGTGCTCGGCTACGTCGCCGCCACCTATGAGGCAAATGCTGCCTGGCCAACGGTTCCGGCGTGGCGGGTTGAGCTTTCAGACGGATCTTTATATTACGTCAACGCTTATACGGGAACGTTGGTGCCGGGCCCGGTGTAACGGGTCCGCCGCGCGGCCTGAGGCGGATGGTGTAGTTGTAGGGGGTCCCGGGGATTGGCAAAGCTGTCGATTCAGGGCGGACATCCGCTCCATGGCCAGGTGCGGGTCTCCGGCCGCAAGAACTCGGCGGTCGCCGTGATCCCGGCGGCGCTGCTGGCAGATGGTCCGACGTGGCTTGACAATATTCCGGCGATCGGAGATGTCGACGCCTACATCGCCATCCTGGGCGCCATGGGCGCGCGGGTGGAGCGGCAGGACGGCCGCGTGGAGATTGAGTGCAGGCGCCTGGATGTGCGGGCGGTCCCGTACGACCGCATGACGCAGATGCGCGCTTCCTACTACTTGCTCGGCGTCCTGCTCGGTAAGTACGGCGAGGCGGAGATCCCCATGCCGGGTGGCTGCGACATCGGCCAGCGGCCGATCGACCAGCACATCAAGGGCCTGCGGGCGCTCGGCGCCGAGGTGGACATCTCGCACGGCGTGGTGCGCGCCAGGGCCCAGCGGCTTCTGGGCGCCCGCATCTACCTCGACGTGACCAGCGTGGGCGCCACCATCAACCTGATGCTGGCGGCCTGTCGGGCCGAGGGAACGACGGTGATCGAGAACGCGGCCAAGGAGCCGCACGTGGTCGACCTGGCCACCCTGCTGAACGCCATGGGCGGGCATGTGGTGGGCGCCGGCACCGACGCGATCCGGATCCACGGCACCTCGGACCTGCACGGTGTGGAGCACGCCATCATCCCGGACGAGATCGAGGCGGCGACCCTGATGCTGGCCGCGGCCGGCAGCGGCGGCGACGTGACGGTGCAGGGCGTGATCCCGCGCCACCTGGAGCCCATCGCCGCCAAGCTGCGGGAGGCCGGGGTGGCGGTGG
This sequence comes from Bacillota bacterium, assembly GCA_035533535.1. Lineage (GTDB taxonomy): Bacteria > Bacillota > Sulfobacillia > RBS10-35 > JAJYVM01 > JAJYVM01. Next base: position 39,848 of record DATLTP010000199.1, read on the forward strand.
AGGAGGATGGCGACGCCATCCGCTCCGCCGCCCGGGGCCGCCTGCGGGCGGTGAGCGTCAAGACGCTGCCCTACCCCGGCTTCCCGACCGATGCGCAGCAGCCGATGACGGCGCTGCTGGCCACCGCCGAGGGCAACAGCGTGGTGACCGAGAGCGTCTGGGACGGGCGCTTCAAGCACACCGAGGAGCTCAAGCGCATGGGCGCCCGCATCCGCGTCGAGGGGCGCACGGCCTTTATTGAGGGCGTGCCCCGGCTGACCGGCGCCCCCGTCACCGCGACCGACCTGCGCGCCGGCGCCGCCCTGATCGTGGCGGGCCTTGGCGCCGAGGGGACAACCGAGATCCACGGCTCCGAGCATATCGACCGCGGCTACGAGGCGATCGACGCCAAGCTGGCCGCTCTGGGCGCCGAGATCCGCCGCCTGCCGTGAAGGCAGCCGGCCGACTGCAAAGTGGAGGGTGAGCCCCATGATCGACGAGGATACCCCAAGCAACGACCCCGTCAACCCGGACGAAGCGCAGGAGCCGAGCGCCCCTGAGAACAGCGAGGGCACCACGCCGCCCGAAGGGGCCTACCAGCCCGTCCCGTACGTGCCCGCCCCCCAGCCGCCCCAGCCCCCGCGGCGCCGTGGCGGCTGGCTCGGCACCCTCGCCGTGGCCCTGGTCGCCGCCATCGTCGGCGGCCTGGTCGTGGCCTACGCCGGGCCGACCCTCTCGCCCAGGCTCGCGAGCCAGGTCTCCCCGCCGACGATCACGACGGCCCAGTCGTCCGTGCTCAACGACTCCCCGGCCATCAGCGTCGCCCAGAAGGTGACGCCGGCCGTGGTGCTGGTCCTCAACCAGAGCACCCAGCAGGGCTACTTCGGGACGCAGCAGCAGACCGCGTCGGGATCGGGCATCATCTTTGACTCGCAGGGCTACATCGTCACCAATGACCACGTGGTGTACGGCTCCAGCAAGCTGACGGTGGTGCTCTCCGACGGCACCGTGCTGCCCGCCACAGTCATCGGCCAGGACGCCCCGACCGACCTTGCCGTGATCAAGGTGAACGCGACCAAGCCCCTGCCCACGGCCACCTTCGGCGACTCGAGCAAGGTCGTGCCCGGCCAGTTCGCCATCACGGTGGGCAACCCGCTTGGCACATCCCTGACCGACTCCATCACGATGGGCGTCGTCAGCGGCATCCGCAACGAATCGTACGGCTTCGTGCCCAGCGGCCAGACCGTGGCCAACCAGCGCGTCACGCAGGTCATCCAGACCGACGCCGCCATCAACCCAGGCAACAGCGGCGGGCCCCTGCTGAATTCGCTCGGCCAGGTGATCGGTATCACTTCGTATAAAACCGTGCAGGCCGAGCCGGGCGTGCCGGCCTCCGGCATCGGCTTCGCCATCCCCAGCAACACGGTGGAGCATGTGATCTCCGACCTGGTGAAGTACGGCCAGGTCCACCGCGGGTACATCGGCGTGACGCTGCAGAGCCCGCAGGCCCTGCTGCCGAACCAGGCCGTGCCCGTGACCATCGCCTCGGTGAGCGCGGGCGGCCCCGCCGCCAAGGCGGGCCTGCAGGTGGGCGACCAGATCGTCTCGGTGAACGGCGCCAAGGTCAGCAACACGGACGACGTGATCGCTGAGGTCAACAAATATGAGCCGGGAACCACGATCACGCTCGGCATCGTGCGGGGCGGCAAGACCCTGGCGGTCAAGGTGACCCTGTCCGAGCAGGCGCCCACCACCACCCCGTCGCAGGGCGGATAGCCGGAGCCATGGATGGCGGCAGGTTTGCGTGATGCAATCAGGGCCGCGCGTATGCGCGGCCCCACCGATCCGTCATTCCAAGGGGACTTGGGCGATCGGCGGCACCCCCGCGGGTTGCAGTGGCGGCGGCGGCCAGTCCTCCGGCGGGTTCAGCTCATCCCCGGGGATGGCCACCGGCGCCGGCGGGGCCACGGCGCTCAGGATCGGGCTGGTGGCCGTCGGCGCCGTCCCCTTGAGGAAGACCTCGCTCACGGTGGGCGAGGTCGGGTTCGGCAGCAGCCCATCGTCGGCCGAGACCTGCATGGTCACGACATCCCGCGGCTGCGGCCAGTCGCTGATCTCCGCATTCTGCTCCGCGTCGGCCATGAAGTGCGCCCACACCGGCCCGGCCAGCTGGCTGCCGTAGCCGTCGCCCATGGGCTGCGGGGTGTCGTGGCCCACCCAGACCGCCGCCACCAGGCTCGGCGTGTACCCCACAAACCACGCGTCCTTCAGGTCGTTGGTCGTGCCTGTCTTGCCCGCCACCGGCCTGCCGTCCAGGACGGGCAGCAGGCCCTTGCCCGTGCCCTCCGTCATCACGCTCTCGAGCAGCGAGGTCACGATGTAGGCCACGCCGGGGTCCAGCGCCTGCCGGGGCCGCGGCGGCGCCGGCATGGGAAGCGGCTGGCCGTCCGGCTGGATCACCGAGCGCACCGACCACGGCGGAACAGCCTTGCCGAGGTTGGCCAGGGGCACATACGCGTCCGCCAGCTCGAGCGGCGTGACGGTGTAGGCGCCCAGCACCAGGGGCAGGGTCGGCTGCATGGGACTGGTGATGCCCATGCGCCGGGCGAAGCTGATCACATGCTGCGGGCCGATCAGGTCGGCCCACTTCACCGCGACCACGTTGTCCGAGAGCGCGACGGCCTCACGGACCGTCACCTCGCGGTTGAGGTAAGGCTGGCTGCCGTAGTCCGTCGGCCGGTAGACCTGCCCGTCCGCGCCGGGGTAGGCCACCGGCGCGTCCATCTGGCGGTCGACCACCGAGTAGCCGGAGCTGACGACGGCCGCGTACAGGAAGGCTTTGAACGTGGACCCGGGCTGGCGGTGGGCGTCCACGGCCCGGTTGAACGTGTCGCCGCGGTCGCCGCGGCCACCGACCATGGCCCGGATGCCGCCGGTCTGGGGGTCGACGGCGACCAGGGCGCCCTCGGGCTGGACCACACCTTGCGCGTCCGCCTTGCCGGGGGGCATGTAGCGGGCGAAGTCCTTCTCGGCGGCGTCCTGCATCTGCAGGTCGATGGTGGTGAAGATCTGGTACCCGCCGCGCCGCAGGCTGGCGGCAAGGTCGGGGTGCGCGGCGGCGACCTGCCCCAGGATGTAGTTCACCAGGTAGCCGCGCTCGTCGGCCGCTTGGGTGGTCGGCTGGACCACGCCCAGGGGCTGGGCCGCGGCCTGCGTGGCCTGCGCCGCGGTGAGATCGCCCGCGGCCACCATGCTGTTCAGGACGTCAGCCCGCACCTGGCGGGCCAGATCAGGGTGGCTGAACGGGCTGTATGCTTCCGGTGCCCGGATCAGCCCCGCCAGCAGGGCTGCCTCCGGCAGGTTGAGATCCTGCACCGGTTTGCCAAAGTAATCTTCGGCCGCCGCCCCCACGCCGTAGGCGCCGTCGCCGAAGTAGATGGTGTTCAGGTACATCTGCAGGATCTGGGGCTTGGTGTAGACCGCTTCCAGCTTCAGCGTGTAGGCGACCTCCTCGCCCTTGCGCGTGAAGGTGCGGGCCGGGGTGAGAAAGAGCGTCTTGGCCAGCTGCTGGGCGATGGTGCTGCCGCCCTGCACGATGCGGTGTGCCCGGATGTCGGCGATGGCCGCCCGCAGGATCGCGCGCGGATTGATGCCGAACTCCGTATAGAAGTCCCGGTCCTCGGCGTCGATGACCGCGCGCTGCAGGACCGGCGGCACCTGCTCCAGGGTGACGGGGACGCGGTTTTGCGGATAGAGGCTGGCCAGGACGCGGCCACGGTCGTCGTAGAGCACGGTCGGGCGCGGCGCGGCCGGCGCGGGCAGCGGCAGGGCGGCGATCAGGGCCACGGCCGCACCAAGCAGCATGACGCCGATCCAGCCGAGCCGCCGCACCCACGCCCGGGGCGGACGCGCTGGTGTGCGGGCCCAGAACCAGTCCATCAGTCCAGTGCTGCCCAATGCGGCGGCCGGCTATCCGGGGGAGGCGACCAGGTTGGCGGAGGTCTTTCGTGACCCGGAGGGGGTGCCGCACATCCGGGCGAGCACTGCGGCGGAGGCGTTCCGGACCCAGGGCTGGGTCCACGCGCGGGACCGCTTCGCCCTGATGGACGCCGACCGCCGCCGAGCGTATGGGCGCTGGGCTGAGGTGGCAGGCCCTGCGGGCCTGCCACAAGATCGCCTGTATCGGCGGTTGGGGATCGCGGCCAGGGTGGAGGAGGAGTACCGCGACCTCCCGCCGGATGCCCGGGAAATGTTTGACGCCTACGCGGACGGCGTGAACGCCTTTCTGGGCGGCTCCGGCGAGCCGTGGCGGCCGTGGGACAGCATGGCCGTGTTCAAGGTCCGCCACGTGATGATGGGCGTCTGGCAGAGCAAGTTGTGGCGCGGCCGCGTCGCGGCCGCGCTGGGTCCGGCTGTGCTTGAGAAGCTGATGAGTCCGCTCCAGCCGGGGGAGCGCCTGATCCTGCCCCCCGGAGCGCAGGAGGCGCTCAAGTCCCCTGCTATGGGGGCGGACGTGAGCTACCTGCGTTCCGCCTACCCCGAGGGCGAGCACGATGGCAGCAACAATTGGGTTCTCGCGGGAGCGAGGACCCACTCCGGCAAGCCCCTGCTGGCCGGTGACCCTCATCGTGCGGTTGAGGTCCCGAACGTCTACTACCAGAACCACATCGCCTGCGACGAGTTCGACGCCATTGGGTTGTCGTTCGCCGGCGTGCCGGGCCTGCCGCACTTCGGGCACAACGCGCGGGTGGCCTGGTGCGTCACGCATACGGGTGCGGATACGCAGGACCTCTTCGTCGAGCGGGTGCGCGGCGACCAGTACGAGTTCCGGGGCGAGTGGAAACCACTTGCCATTTCCACGGAGACGATCCACGTCAAGGGCGCGCCCGATGAAGTCATCACCATTCAGCGCACGCACCACGGCCCGTTGGTCAACGGCATGGCCTTTGCTTACACGGCCAGCGCGGGCACGTACACGGGCTGGCGCTGCCTCCGCCCGATGCTGCGTGCGGGGTCATGCGTGGAGATGGACGAGGTCATGCGCGACTGGGTCGACCCGGTGAACAATTTCCTGACGGCCGATGTGGACGGGAACATCGCCTACAGGACGCGGGGGCAGGTGCCGGTGCGGAACCGGCTGAACGGCTGGGTGCCGGTGCCGGGCTGGACGGGGGAGCACGAGTGGCAGGGCCTGATCCCCTACGATGAGATGCCCCACGCCATGAACCCGTCGGAGGGCTGCATCGTCACGGCCAACAACCGCGTGGTCGGCGACGAGTACCCGCACTTCATCGCGCTGACCTTTGCTTCCGAGGACCGCGCCAGACGGGTGGCGGAACGGATCACGGCGGAAACCGGCTGGACGGCGGCCGCCATGACCGACGTCCATGCGGACGTCAGGTCGGTCGCTGCACGCGAGTTCTTGGGGCTGCTGCCCGCCATCCAGGCACGGAGCCCTGAGGGTGCGCGTGCCCTGGATGTCTTGCGGGCCTGGGACGGCGCGCTGAGGGCCGATGCTGTCGGCCCCACCATCTACAACGCCCTGCGCGACGAGCTGGCCCTGCTGGTGGCCGAGCCCCTCCTGGGGCCGCTGCTGAACGAGTGCCTCTCCGAGAACGTCGGAGCGCGCGCCGTCCTCACGCGGATCCGGCGGCATGCGCTCCGCCAGGCGAGCCTGGGGGTGACCGGCGGGCTGCTCCCGTCCGGCCGGAGTTGGCCCGAACTCCTGAGCGAGGCCCTGGAACGGGGCGTGGCGCGCCTGGCGCGCCACCAAAGCTGGGTCTGGCGCGACGTCCACCGGCTGCTGGACTTCGGCATGGCCGGAGACAGCGATACGGTGCAGGCCGCCAGCTTCGCCACGGGCGTCAGCTTCGCGGTCCTGGGCTCCTCCGTCGCCCGCTACGTCTTCGACCTCGACGACTGGGAACGCTCTGGATGGGCCGTGCCGCCCACCGATGCCTGGCGCGACCACCGCCTGCACCCGATGCGCTACGACTGGGGACGGGTCTGCTCGGCCAGCGGGGCGGCTATAATTGTCCGGTGACTCTTGAAGGGAGGCCCACTGCGCCATGCTGCCCACGCCGAAGAGGGTCAAGCTCGCCGCCGGCAGCTCGGAGGGGACCACGCCGCTCAACGCCTTCGACGGCGCCCTGCTGGCCGCCGGGATCGGGAACCTGAACCTGCTCAAGGTCAGCAGCATCCTGCCCCCGGGGTGCGTGCTCGACCCGGAGTTCGCCATTCCGCCGGGGTCGCTGACGCCGACGGCGTTCGGCACCCTGACCGCGGAGGAGCCTGGGACGCGGATCGCCGCCGCCATCGGCGTCGGCTTCTCCGCGGATGACTATGGCGTGATCATGGAGTTTGAGGGTCCGGTCTCCCGGGCCGAGGCCGAGGAGCGCGTCACCCTCATGGTGCGCGAGGGCTTCGCCATGCGGGGGAAGGCGCTGACCGACCTGCACGTGCTCGGCGTTGAGCACACGGTGAAGCGCGTCGGGTCCGTGATCGCGGCCGCCGTGCTTTGGTACTGATGGACGAGATCTGGTTCACGGAGCAGCAGACCGATCACCTTCGGCTGGGCTTCCGTGTGGGCACGGTGCTGCACAGGGCCCGCAGCCGATTTCAGGACGTCGTGGTGGTCGAGACGCCGTCCCATGGCCGCCTGCTGGCCCTGGACGGCTTTGTGCAGACGACGGACATGGACGAGCACTGCTACCACGAGATGCTCATCCATGTGGCGGCCTGCAGCCACCCCAGGCCGGAGCGCGCCCTGATCATCGGCGGCGGTGATGGGGGCGCGGCGCGAGAAGCGTTGCGCCACTGCGGTGCGGTGGACTTGTGCGAAATCGACGGCGAGGTCGTGGACGTCGCGAAGCGCTTCTTCCCTGCCCTTTCCGGCACCCTGGACAAGGTCAACGTCCATATCGCGGACGGCATCGAGTTCGTGGCCAAGCGGCACCAGGCCTACGACCTGATCTACATCGACAGCAGCGAGCCGGTCGGGCCGGGGGAGGGGCTGTTCACCCCTGCGTTCTACCGGACCGTGGCCGCGGCGTTGCGTCCAGGCGGCATGGCGGTGGCCCAAAGCGAGTCGCCCTTTTACAACCTGGACGTGCTGCGCAGGGTCCGGACTGGGATGGCGGCTGGGTTCCCTCAGGTGGCCACGTACCTGGGGCCGGTGCCGACCTACCCGAGCGGAACGTGGTCGTATACGGTTGGCAGCTTGGGGCCGGATCCGAGCCTGGCGGCACGGCCGGCACCCGTTGGGTTGCGGTTCTACACCCCGGCCGTGCATACGGCCGCTTTCGCCCTACCCGCCTTTCTTCAGGAGGCCCTGGCTTGAACACGTTCCTGGGTAGCGGGGATCACGGCGACATCGTCCTCTTTGGCGTGCCGCTGGACCTGACCACCAGCTTCCGCCCGGGCACCCGCTTCGGGCCGGCTGCCATCCGCGCGGCTTCGGATGTCCTCGAGGACTGGAGCCTCGCCCTCGGTAAGGGATTGGCGGACGTCCCGTTCCGGGACGTCGGCGACATCGACCTGGCGCCGGGCGACCTGGAGGGCTCGCTGGCGGCCATTGAAAAGGCGGCTCGCAAGATCGAAGGCCTGCCCATCGCCCTGGGCGGCGAGCATCTGATCACCTGGCCCCTGGTTCGGGTGGCGGCGAGCCGCCACCCGAACCTCCACATCCTCCAGATGGACGCGCACGCCGACCTGCGGGACGATTACCACGGCCTTCGCTACTCCCACGCCACGGTGATGCGTCGCTGCGCGGAGCTGCTGGGCCCCGAGCGGATTCACCAGTTTGGGATCCGTTCGGCCATTGAGGAAGAGGTCCGCTGGGCAGCAGCCCTCTTCCCCTTCGACGTGCTGAAGCCACTGCACCAGGTGGGGGATGAGCTGGGGCAGGCGCCGGTGTATGTCAGTATCGACATCGACGTCGCCGACCCAGCGTTTGCGCCCGGAACTGGCACGCCGGAGCCGGGCGGGATCGACGCCCGCGAGTTGCTGGCCGCCGTGGCGGCCCTCCGTGGGCTGAACGTGGTTGCCGCCGACGTGGTCGAGGTCGCGCCAGCCTACGATCCAGGCGGGATCACCGCCGCGCTGGCCGCCAAGGTTGTCCGGGAGCTCATCCTGACGGTGGGGGCGCGCTGATGGCCGTTCTTGCGGAGACCCGGCACCGGATCCGCGACGCGCTGGTGGCGGCCTGGCAGGCCGCCGTGGCGGCGGGCGCGCTGCCCGCCGTGGAGTTGCCCGGCTTCACGGTCCAGCAGCCGCGTGAAGCTGGCCACGGCGACCTCGCCAGCAACCTGGCCCTGGCCCTGGCCGGGCCCAGCCGGCTGCCGCCCCGGAAGGTCGCCGCTGCCCTCGCGTCACGCCTGGGGGACCTGGGTCGCGTCGACGTGGCGGGGCCGGGTTTCCTGAATGTCACCCTGCCGTCCGGGTGGCTGACCCCCGTGCTGCCGGAGGTCGCCGCGGCGGGAGGGAAATACGCCCACACCGACATGGGGGGCGGCCGCCGGGTTCTGGTCGAGTTCGTCAGCGCCAACCCGACGGGGCCCTTGAACGTGGTGAACTGCCGCCAGGCTGCCTACGGCGACGCCCTGGTGCGCTGCCTGAAGGCCGCCGGCTGGCGGGCAGAGGGCGAGTACTACGTGAACGATGCCGGCGGCCAGTTTCGCCGGCTGGGCGAGTCTTTACGGGCCCGGGTGATGGAGCTTCGCGGCGGGTCCTTTGAGGTGCCCGAGGGCGGCTACCCCGGCGAGTATCTGATCCCGCTGGCGGAGGCGTTCGACCAGGCGGAGCACGGGGATCCGCCCGTGGAGGTCTATGCCCGCTTCGCCGTCGACCGGATCCTGGAGACGCAGCGGCAGACGCTGGGCCGTTTCGGGGTCGTCTTCGACCGCTTCGTGCACGAATCCGCCATCCGGGAGCGTGGCGAGCCGGAGCGGGTTGTGGCGGCCCTCGCCGCCGCTGGCCACACGTTTCAGAAGGACGGCGCCCTGTGGCTGCGCAGCACGGCGTTCGGCGACAACGACGACCGCGTGCTGGTCAAGCGCAACGGGGAGTTCACCTACCGGGTGCCCGACATCGCCTACCACGCCGACAAGTTCGCCCGCGGCTACGATGTCCTGATCGACGTCCTCGGCCAGGACCACCACGGCGACGTTGCCTCCGTGCGCGCGGGCCTGGCGGGCCTCGGCTACCCGGTGGAGCGCCTGGATGTCGTGCTCAACCAACTGGTGCGCCTGGTCCGCGGCGGGGAGACGGTCCGCATGAGCAAGCGCGGCGGCACCTTCATCTCCATGGACGAGTTCCTGGACGAGGTGGGCCCGGATGCCGCCCGCTTCTTCTTCCTGATGCGGACCGTGGACAACCACATGGACTTCGATATTGACCTCGCGACCCGGCAGGCCGCCGACAACCCTGTCTACTATGTGCAGTACGCGCACGCGCGCATCTGCAGCCTGGTGCGCCAGGCGGCCGAGGCCGGCCTGCACGTGGCGGCGCCTGCGGACGTGGACGTATCCGTCCTGACGCATCCGGCCGAGGTTGCCCTGATGCTGGCCATGGCGGAGTTGCCCGACGAGGTCGGCGCCGCGGCAGAGGCCCGCGCCCCGCACCGGGTCACGACCTATGCACGGAGCCTCGCGGAGAGCTTTCACAATTTCTATGTGCAGTGCCGCGTCATCGGCGAGGCCGCGCCCGTGGCTCGGGCGCGACTGCTGCTGGCGGACTGCGCTCGGGCTGTCCTCGCCGAGACCCTTGGCCTGCTTGGGGTTGGCGCCCCGGAGCGGATGTAGCCGCATCGGCTCATCTGGACGGCTCCAGGTTCCCCGGCCTATGAAAGCTGAAGCAACGCGGCGGGAGGGCGGGGGGTGGACCTCGGCCGCCGGCTGCGCGAGGTGCGCAAGAGCCGCCGCATGAGCCTTTACGACGTGGAGCGCCGCACCGGCCGCCACTTTTCCACCATCGGCAAGTACGAGCGCGGCGAGCGGCGGCCCAGCGTCCAGACCCTCCGGGAGCTGGCCGACGTGTACCAGGTCAGCCTCAGCGACCTTCTGGGCGAGGATGCCCCGCCTGCGCGCGCGGCCGACGGCAAGGACCTGCAGGGCCTGATCGCCCTGGCCCGCCGCATGAGCCCAGAGCAGGTCGCGGCGCTGACCGACCTCCTGCGCCTGATCATCCCCGGCCGCGGCTGAGGCAGGAGTTGCCGCCACTGCCGCCGCATTCCCCAAGCATGAACATTGCGGTCATCGCCGGCGACGGCATCGGTCCCGAGGTCACCGCTGAGGCCATCCGGGTCCTGCGGGCGTTGGAGAAGGGCGGCCAGGGTCCGCGCCTGGAATTCACGGAGTTCCCCTGGGGCACCGCCCACTACCTCAGCACGGGCCGTATGGCGCCTGAGGGCTTCACCGACACCCTGCGGGCCCACGACGCCATTCTGCTCGGCGCCATCGGCGACCCGCGCGTCCCGGACCACATCACGCTCTGGGGCCTGCTGCTGCCGATGCGCCAGATCTTCGACCTCTATGTCAACCTGCGGCCCGCCAGGACCCTGGCCGGCGTGCCCTGTCCGCTGCGGGGCTTTGGGCCTGGCGAGCGTCCCATCGACATCACGTTCATCCGCGAGAACACCGAGGGCGAGTATTCGGGGCAGGGCGCCCGCTTCTACACCGGCACCGAGCGCGAGGTGGTGCTCCAGCACGCCGCCTTCTCGCGGGTGGGGGTGGAGCGGATCCTGCGCTACGGCTTCGATCTGGCGCGCAAGACCGGCCGCCGGCTGACCAGCGTCAGCAAGGGCAACGCCCTGAACTTCAGCGCCGTGTTCTGGGACCAGGTGTGGAACGAGTTGCGCAGGGAGTACGCCGACGTCCAGACCGACAGCGTCCTCGTGGACGCCATGGCGCTGCACCTTGTGCGCGACCCGGGCCGCTTTCAGGTGGTCGTGGCGAGCAACCTGTTCGCGGACATCCTGACGGACCTGGGGGCAGGCATCACCGGCGGCCTGGGCCTCGCCGCCAGCGCGGAGATCAACCCGCAGGGCGGCGTGCCGGGCGTCTTCGAGCCGGTGCACGGCTCGGCGCCGGACATCGCCGGCAAGGGCGTGGCCAACCCCCTGGCGGCCATCCTGAGCGCGGGCATGCTCTGTGAGCACAACGGCCTGCAGGCTTGGGGCCAGGCCATTGAGCAAGCGGTGGCGGCCGTGCTGGCAGACCCGCACGCGCCGCGGACGCCTGATCTGGGCGGGCGCGCCGGCACGAAGGACGTTACGGACGCGGTCATCGGGCGGCTTGGTTGACGCGCCGAGATTGAGGCCGCGAGCAGTCGGGCACCCGAATTAACCGCGCGCCCCGCGGGTGGGCACGCGACCCTTAGCTGTTGGGTCAGGATCCTGGTGCTTGAGATGCGGCCGTTGCTACCGGCCGTCTCTCACTTTTTGGTGACGACAACTTGATTCATGTGGAGCTGCGGGTCCATCCCCTCACCCCCGCCCGTCTGCCGCGTGCCCCGCGGCGGGAGGAGGCTCAGGCCGGAGAGGTTGCCGCCTGCGAACAAATGTACGGCAGAACGTCTCGGGTGACAAGTTTTGGCATGCTTGGCCACGGAGCAGAACCGTCAGCAACCCTGGGTCTCCGGTCGGCACCTCGTTCCTCGATAGCCGCAGGGATGGCGGCGGCATGCCCTACGGGCATTTGCCGTCCCCCTCAACCCCGCCCGCAGCGCCGGCTCGTTGGGGGCGGCGCACGCCGCCCCAACGCTAAAAAGTCCTTGTGGACATTCGTCCCCCTCGCTCCGATAATGTGCATGATTTGCGGGGCCCGAGCGGGCCCAGGGGAGGGAGCCGCCCCGGAGAGAGCCAGGGTCTGAAATGGGGATCTGGCCCGGGACCGATTCGCAATCCATGAGGAGTGGTGCCTCGCCATGAGGCATTACCGAGACATCCCCCCCTGGCGCGACGTGACCGACGAGCAGTGGGGCAACTGGAAGTGGCAGCTGAGCCACCGGATCACGACCCTGTCCCAGCTTGAGGAGATTGTCCACCTGACGCCGGAGGAGCGCGACGGCATCGTCCGCGCCACCGCCGACTTTCCCCTCTCCATCACGCCGTACTATGCCTCGCTGATGGACCGGGACGACCCGCTCTGCCCGGTGCGCATGCTGGCCGTGCCGACCTCGCACGAGCTGACGCTGTCGCCGGAGGAGAAGGATGACCCGCTGGACGAGCAGGTCGACGCGCCGGTGCCGCTGATCGTGCACCGCTACCCCGACCGTGTGCTCTTCCTGATCACCGACATGTGCTCCATGTACTGCCGCCACTGCACGCGCCGGCACTTCACCGGCGAGTACGGGCATGCGGCGCCCAAGCCCAAGATCGACGCCGCGATCGACTACATCCGCCGCACGCCGGCCGTGCGTGACGTGCTCGTCTCGGGCGGCGACGCCATGCTGGTCGGCGACGAGTGGCTGGAATACGTTCTTGCGAGCCTCCACGCGATCCCGCACGTGGAGGTCGTGCGCCTGGGTACGCGGATGCCGGTGGTTTGCCCGCAGCGCATCACGCCTGAGCTGTGCGCGATGCTGCGCCGCTACCACCCGCTGTACGTGAACACGCACTTCAACCACAGCAAGGAGATCACGCCGGAGGCCGCGCGCGCCTGCGAGATGTTGGCGGACGCGGGCATTCCCGTCGGTAACCAGGTCGTGCTACTAAGGAACCTGAATGACTGCCCCGTGGTCATGAAGCAACTGATGCACGACTGCCTGCGCATCCGCGTGCGTCCCTACTACATCTACCAGTGCGACATGACCCCCGGGCTGTCGCACTTCCGCACGACCATCAGCAAGGGCCTGGAGATCATGGAGATGCTGCGCGGGCATACGACGGGCTTCGCCGTGCCGACCTACGTGGTCGACGCCCCGGGCGGAGGCGGCAAGATTCCGGTCATGCCCAACTACGTGCTCTCCATGAACGAGGACAAGGTGATCCTGCGCAATTACGAGGGCGTCATCACCTCGTACACGCAGCCCCGCTACGAGAAGCGGTCCGAGGATCCGTGCCCGCTGTGCGGCACCAACCACAAGCAGCTTGAGGGCATGGGCGAGCTGTTCTACGGCGGCAAGACGGCGCTGGAGCCAGCGGGCCTGGCGCGCCGGAAGCGGGGCGGCGGCGGCCACTCGCACGCGCATGAGGGCGTGGGCACGCCCGGCCGGGTGCGGGCGGTGAAGCCGGCTGCGGCGGCGCCGGAGCCGGAGGTGCCGATGATCCCGCTCGAGGCTCTGGATGCGCTGCCGATGCCGGCGGCCCGAGCGGATACGTAGCGCCGCGCGGCCTGCGCCGCGCGGTCGGCGAGGTTCCTGAGGATCCATCGCGGGGCTCGGCGGACGGCCGGGCCCCGCCCCTTTTCTGCCGCCGCCGCCGTTCCCTACAGCAGGAACCGCCACAACTTGAGCGGAATCCAGCCCTCCAGCGGGATCGCCGTCGCAGGCACAGCCCCTTCGCCTTGCCATTCTGCGAGCGTCCCGGAGTTTGAAGGGGGAAAGCAAGCGTGGGGATCACCCGGCGTGCGCTCTTGGCCCGCGTCCCCTTGATCCTGACGGCCGGCGGCCTGCTGGCGGCGTGTGGCGGCGCCGCCGCCGGAAGCGGGGGGGCGGCCACCGGCACGGCGACCGCGGCCAGTGCCGCGGCATCCGCATCCGCGGGGTCGGGCCAGGCCTCCGGCGGCGGCAGCAAGTCGCTGACCATCGCCCTCAACGCCTACCCGCCGAAGATGGACCCGGCCCAGTCGACGGCCTATGTCGACCGCCAGGTCTATCAATCCATCTACGACTCGCTCGTCACCTTCGACAAGGGGCTGGCCATGAAGCCGGGCCTGGCCGACTCCTGGGACATTTCCCAGGACGGCCTGACGTACACCTTCCACCTGCATCAGGGCATCAAGTTCCACGACGGCACGCCGTTCAACGCCGACGCCGTCGTGTTCAACACCAAGCGCTACCAGGACCCTGCCTCGCCGCGCCGAACGGAGATCGCGCTCGTGGAGTCCGTGACGGCCACCGACGCCAGCACCGTGGTCTACAAGCTGCAGTCGCCGTTTGCGCCGCTGCTCTCGATCCTGGGCGACCGGGCCGGGATGATGGTTTCGCCGGACGCCGTGAGCAAGCAGGGCGGCAACGTCAATCAGCACCCGGTCGGCACGGGCCCGTTCACGTTCAAGGAGATGGTCCAGGGTGACCACGTCGCCGTGGTCAAGAACCCGGCCTACTGGCAGCCCGGGCTGCCCAAGCTCGACTCGGTGCTCTACAAGGCCATCACGGACAGCAATGTGGCCATCGCGCAGCTCAAGGCCGGCCAGGTCGGCGTGATGGACACGGTGCCGCCGAACAACGTGTCGGACCTCTCGTCGGATACCCAGCTCGTGGTCGACAGCGTCCCGGGCCTGGGCTACGCGGGCTTCTACGTCAACCTGCGCACGCAGCCGTTCAGCAGCCAGCCGCTGCGCCAAGCCGTCTCGGCCGCCATCGACCGGGCCGCGTACGTCAAGGTGATGTTCGGGACCGCCGCCTCCCCGATCGTGGGGCCCTTCCCGCCGTCCAGCTGGGCGTACGACTCGTCCATCGCCGTGCCGCCGGCGAATCCGGCCGCCGCCAAGCAGTTCCTGGCCCAGGGCGGCCAGAGCGGCGGATTCACCTTCACCATGACCATCCCCGGGGGAAGCCCGCTCTCCAGCCAGGCGGCCCAGGTGCTGCAGAACATGCTGGGCAAGGTCGGCATCACCATGAAGATCGAGGAGCAGGAGTTCGGCGCGCTGCTTGGCAACCTGAACAAGGGCAACTTCACCGCCGCCCTCGTCGGCTGGAGCGGCCGCGTCGACCCCGACCAGAACAGCTACTCCTTCCTGGCGACCGGCGGCGGCAATAACAACGGCGGCTACAGCAGCCCGCAGATGGACCAGCTGCTCAAGCAGGCCCGCGTCACGTCCGACCAGGCCCAGCGCAAGCAGATCTACAGCCAGATCGTGAAGCTGATCGAGGTGGACGTGCCGTACGTCTACCTGGACGCGGGCGCCGACATCAAGGGCCTGCAAAAGTCGGTGCAGGGGTACGTGCATATCCCGGACGGCCTGTTCCGCGTCGCGGCCATGGACGTCTCGGCGTAGGTCGTGTTCGCGCGCTTCTTGCTGCGCCGGGTCCTGCTGATGGTCCCGATCCTGCTGATCGTGGCCGTCATGGTGTTCATGCTCATGCACCTGATCCCCGGGGATCCGGCGGTCGTGATCCTGGGGGAGATGGCCACGCCGCAGACGGTGGCCGCCCTGCGGCACGAGCTGGGTTTGGACCAGCCGCTCGCCTGGCAGTTCTTTGGCTGGCTGGGCCAGGTCGTCCAGGGCAACCTCGGGCGCTCGCTGATCGACGGCACGCCTGTGGTCAAGATCCTGTCGCAGCGCCTGCCCATCACGCTGGAGCTGGGGGCGCTGGCCTTTGCGTCCTCCGCCGTTATCGCCCTGCCCGCCGGCATCGTGTCGGCCGCGCGCCGGGGCTCCGCCGCGGACTACGGCACCACGATCCTGGCCCTGGCTGGGCTGTCCATCCCGTCGTTCTGGCTTGGGATCATGCTGATCCTCTTCTTTGCCGTCCAGCTCCACCTGCTCCCGGCCGGGGGCTATGTCCCCTTCAGCCGCTCGCCGCTTCAGAACCTGGTCAGCCTGATCCTGCCCGCGCTGTCGGTCGGTGTCCGCACCGCGGCCGTCATGGCCCGCCAACTGCGGGCCGCCCTGCTGGAGGTATTCCGCGCGGACTTCATCCGCACGGCGGAGGCCAAGGGGGTGTCGAGGCCCGGCATCCTCTTCCGCCACGCCCTCAAAAACGCCCTGATGCCGGTGGTGACGGTGGCCGGACTCGAACTCGGCGGGCTGCTCGGCGGCATCGTCTTCACGGAGGTCATCTTCGACATCCCCGGCCTCGGCAGCCTGTTGGTGCAGTCCATCATGCAGCGCGACTACATCACCCTGCAGGGCGGCGTGCTGGTCGCCGCCCTGATCGTGGTCACGGTCAACCTGCTGACCGACATCGCCTATTCCCTGATCGATCCCCGCATCCAGCTGGCGGGGGAGAGGCGGCGATGACCCCAGGGCGGATGGCCGTGCGCCGCTTCGCGAGGAGCCGGCTCTCCATGGTGGGGCTGGCGATCGTGGTCGTGATGGCCCTGGCGGCCGTCTTCGCCGCGCACCTGGCGCCGCTCTCGCCCATCACGCAGGACTACAACGCCCTCCTGCAACCGCCGGGGAACGGACACGCCCTGGGAACGGACGAGCTCGGCCGCGACGAGCTCGCGCGCGTGATCTACGGAAGCCGGGTCTCCCTGGAGGCCGGCGTGATCTCGGTGGGACTGGCCGTGGCCGTCGGCGTGCCCCTGGGCCTTGCGGCCGGGTACCTGCGCGGTGCGTTCGACGAGGTCGTCATGCGCATCGTCGACGCCATGCTCGCCTTCCCGTTCATCATCCTGGCGCTGGCGCTGGCCGGAGTCCTCGGGCCGGGCTTCACCCACGCGATGGTGGCCATCGGCATCGGCTTCGTCCCGGGCTTCGTGCGCCTGGTGCGCGGGCAGGTTCTGGCCGAGCGGGAGAAGGATTACGTGGCGGCCGCCGAAGCCTCCGGGGGCGGCGTCGCGCGTATCCTGTTCGGGCACATCCTCATCAACATCCTGGCGCCGATCCTCGTCCAGGCCGCGCTCAGCATGTCGTTCGCCATCGTGGCCGAGGCCGGGCTGTCCTACCTGGGCCTCGGCGTCCAGCCGCCCACGCCCTCCTGGGGCTCGATGCTGCGCACGGCGCAGGGCTACCTCAGCCGCGCGTCCTGGATGGCCTACTGGCCAGGCCTGGCCATCTTCCTGGCCGTGCTGGGCTTCAACCTGATGGCGGACGGCCTGCGCGACGCGTTGGACGTCAAGCAGCAGCTTTAGACACGATGGAAGGGCTCAAGCCGACGCCGCCCTTGACGGCGAGCCTCGTGCGGCCGGCGCCGTGAGGACGCTGGCGTTCGTAGGCCTGGACGTGCCCAGGGAGTCGATCGACGTGGCCGTGGCCGAGGCGGAGAGAGGTCATGCAGGGCGGCGAGGCCGCCGGCGGGCAGGGGCATCGCCCGGGTGACGGCCGCCCTCCGTGCCTGGCCGTCACCCGGCAGGCGCTGCGCCTGTTGCCGCAGGCCGGGGCACGCTCACGGCAGCCCTGAGGCCACCTGCCACTCCGCCGTCGTGGCCGTCGTCCAGCGGTAGAAGGAGACGCCCTCCGCGCTTCGGCTGGCGGCGGCAGCCATCGCCGCCGCCAGCTCGTCGGGCGTGGGGCTGAAGATGCCCTCGCCTGAATCGGCGAAGGCGTCGTACGTCTGCAGGATCACGTCGAACGGAACCGCCGCGCTGCCCGCCGCCGCGTTGATCTGGTCAATCGAGTCCGCCACCCACGTGTAGACGTCATGGTAGGTGTAGTCGTGCTGGGTCTGGTGCCAGTAGTCCATGGGCCCCCAGACATCCACGTAGGGCAGCAGCGACGCGAAGGGGTAGCCTGGCATCTGCTGCGGCGGGTACGTGACGCCGACCAGCAGGCCGCGGCCCACCGCCTGCCGGGCGGCCAGCCCGTACGCGGCCACGGTCGGCGGGTCCATGTTCTCCTCGATGTCGGCGGCGAGGCCGTCGGCCCGCTCGCCCAGGGGTGTCGCGTACGCGGCCACCGCCTGCGTCTCGGCGATGTCCTGGGCCGGCTGCCACAGCGCGGGGTAGACCCACGCGATGACGGCGATGCCGGCGTCGTGGGCCTGCCAGAGAAGGTCGTCCAGGGCCCGGGCGCCGTAGAACCCGTCGCTGGACGTGGCCACTTCCAGGTAGATGTGGGTCACGCCGGCTGCCTGGGCAGCGGTCACGATGGCGGGCGCACCCTCGGTTCGCCAGTCCGGAAATATAAGCCACATGCCCTTGCCAGCCGCGATGGCCGCCACGTCAGGGACGGTCCGCAGCGTGACAGTCGTCGTCGGCAAGCCGGCCACGGAGGCGGTCACGTTGGCCTCACCGGGCCCCGCAGGGGCGGTGTACGTGGTGCCCTGCAGCTTGCCGGGGCCCGTGAGCGCGAGGACTCGTGCCGTCTGGATGAGGTTGCCATACTGGTCGCCCTCGCCGGCGACCAGCTTGGCCTGTTGCCCCGGCAGCAGAATCGACGTGGGCACCGGATGGATGACGACCTGCGTGGCGGGCCCAGGCACGACCTTCAGCGTCGCCGTCCCCGACAGGCCGACCGCGAACCCTTGAAGCTGCCAGGTCCCCGCCATGGTCGGCGCCACCTGAATCGTGGCGGCTCCGCCGCTGAAGGTGGCCGAATACCCGGGCGGGTTGTTCCCGTCCGGATCGGTGGCGACCACCGTGAGCCGGTCACCATCCGGCAGGCTCCCTGAGAAGGTCAGGCTCGCCGTGTCACCGGCAGTCACCCGTGTCGGTCCAGACACCGTCAGCGTGCCGGCGGGCGTCACCTGAACGCTGATCGTGCCGCTGGCCACGGCACCACCGGTCACCGCGGCAGTGACCGCGACAGGGCCTGGGCGGGACGCCGTCAGCGTGGCATCAGAGCTGGCACCGGAGATCGTGGCCGGCACCCCTTCGATGCTGGCGCCGCCGTCGGCCGTCAGCCGGACCGCGAATGTCCCGGGTGCGGGGTTGCCCGCCCCGTCCACCACCGCCACCGTCAGCGGCTCGGACTGGCCCGCCTGCAGCGGGCCCGCGGTCAGCTTCAGGGCGTAGGTTGACGGCGTCGCCGTCACGGGCATCGCCGCCGACGAGAGGCCATCCGCCGTGGCCGTCAGCGTCGCTGATTCGGGCGGCAGCAAGATGTGGAAGCTCGCCGTGCCGAACGAGTCGGACGCGCTCCAGGTGGATGTCCCGGCTGAGAGCGTGATGGTCCGGCCGCTGTCGGCCACGTCCACCTTGCCCTGGCCGTCGACGACATCCACGGCCAAGGTGAGTGACGTGCCCGCCGACACCACGGAGGATGCCGGCTCGAAGGCCAAGGCGACGGGGTGCTGGACGACCAGCGCCACCGTATCCGTGGGCCCGCCGGGCACGTGGGCGGTGACGCGCACGGTGCCGGAAGTCCCCGCCGTCAGTTTGCCGGTAGCGGTAATGCTGCCACCGGAGGCGCTCCAGCGGAAGTCCGCCGGAACGACATATCCAGCGCTGTCATATGCCCCAACGCGCATCTGCACCGTGGCACCGGCGTTGACCATGCGGGAGGGGCCGATAAAGATGGAGGACGCCACGGAGTTGCCTTCGGCCCGAAGTTGCGCGGACGTCACATTCAGCATCGCTTCGACCAGGACAGCCGCCCTCGCCCGCGTCAGCGGGCTGTCCGGCTCCGACGGCTGCGGGATCAACCCCAGGTCCGACGCCACCGCATAGGAACCGGAAGCCCAATCCCCGCCGGCCGGCGCGTCGTCATCGGCCACGTGGCGGAGCCCCAGGGTCCGGACCACGGACACGATGGCCTGGGCCTGCGTCTCCACGCCGTTGGGGTCGAACACGCCAGCGGCTGTTCCACTCATCGCCTCCTGCGAGGCGGCGGCCTCCACGGGGGCATAGAACCAGTCGGACGTCGAAACGTCCGTGTACGCGGGCCCAATCCCGTCCAATGGCCATTTCTCAGCTTTGGCAAGCAGTGCCGCTGTCTGCGCCCGGGTCATGGATTGGTCGGGCATGAACATGCCCGACCCAACGCCCTGAACGATGCCGCGGGCCGTGAGGTCGGCGATCGCAGCGGCCGCGGGGGAGTCAGGCGGCACGTCGCTATATGTCGCTGCCGCGGCCGGCCGGGCCGTCGCGGCGACCAAGGAGCCGGCGAAGAGGACGCCGGCCAATACGCGAAAGCACTGTCGCAGCGTGGCGAACCTCCCCGATGCGCGGAATTGGCGGTCCCTGGGCCCGCTACCTTCGGAACCGGCATCGGCGCGGCCTTGCCGCGCCCACCAGCCTCATTTAGAATCCTGCTTGGGCGCCGGTCCTGGCCCCCGTGCGAGGGGGGAGCCGCGTGCCCAAATACATCTTCGTCACCGGCGGCGTCGTTTCTGGTCTCGGCAAGGGCATCACCGCCGCTGCCATCGGCCGCCTGCTCAAGAGCCGCGGTCTGCGGGTCGCGATCCAGAAGATCGACCCCTACCTCAATGTCGACCCCGGCACCATGAGCCCCCTGCAGCACGGCGAGGTCTTCGTGACCGAGGATGGGGCGGAGACCGACCTCGACCTCGGCCACTATGAGCGCTTCATCGACGCCGACCTCGGCCGCGACAGCAACATCACCACGGGCCAGGTCTACCTCTCCGTCATTGAGAAGGAGCGCCGCGGCGACTTCCTCGGCGCCACGGTCCAGGTCATCCCGCACATCACCAACGAGATCAAGTCGCGCATCCTGCAGGTGGGCGCCGACCACCACGCGGACGTGGTCATCGCGGAGATCGGCGGGACCGTCGGCGACATCGAGAGCCTGCCGTTTTTGGAGGCCATCCGCCAGATCAAGACCGACGTTGGCCGTGACGGGGCGCTGTACGTGCACGTCACGCTGGTGCCCTACCTCGGCGGCGCCGGCGAGCTCAAGACCAAGCCGACCCAACACAGCGTCAAGGAGCTGCGCAGCATCGGCATCCAGCCCGATGTGATCGTGGCCCGCTCCGAGGCGCCGCTCTCGGCGGACACTCGGGCCAAGGTGGCGCTGTTCGCCGACGTGCCCGTCGAGGCCGTCATCAGCAACCCGGACGTCGCCACCATCTACGAGGTTCCGCTGCGGCTGGAGGAGCAGGGGCTCGGCCAGCTGATCGTCAGCCGCCTTGGGCTGCAGGCGGGCGCCGTCGACCTCGGGCAGTGGCGCGACATCGTGCGGCGGCTGTCCCAGCCGCACCGGGCGGTGGACATTGGCATCGTCGGTAAGTATGTCCAGCTTCACGATGCCTATATGAGCGTCGCGGAGGCCCTGGCCCACGCCGGGGCGGCGGCTATGGCGCGCGTCCACATCCACTGGATCGACTCGGCCGAGCTCAGCGGTGAGAACGCCGAGCAGATGCTGGGGGGCCTCGACGGCATCCTGGTGCCGGGCGGCTTCGGCAGCCGCGGCATCGAGGGTATGCTCGCGGCCATCCGCTTTGCCCGCGAGCGCGGGGTGCCGTTTCTGGGGCTGTGCCTGGGCCTGCAGTGCGCCGTCATCGAGTTCGCGCGCTCCGTGCTCGGGCTGCGGCAGGCGGACAGCACCGAATTCAACCCCGAGACGCCGGCCCCCGTCATCGACTTCATGCCGGAGCAGAAGCGCATTGAGCGCCTCGGCGGGACCATGCGCCTGGGCAGCTTCCCCTGCGACCTCGTCCCGGGTTCCGTGGCGGCGCGCGCCTACGGCTGCGAGCGGGTGGGCGAGCGGCACCGGCACCGGTTCGAGGTGAACAACCGCTACCGCGAGGCCCTGGCCGAGGCGGGGCTGGTGCCGAGCGGGCTCTGGCGCGAGGCCGACCTGGTGGAGGTCGTGGAGATCCCGAGCCATCCGTTCTTCGTGGCCACGCAGTTCCACCCCGAGCTGCGGTCGCGGCCGAACCGGCCGCATCCCCTGTTCGAGGCCTTCGTCGACGCGGCGCTGCAGGGCGCCGAAGCGCGCCAGCCGTGGCGGGCGGTGGGGCGGGCCTAGGGCCGGGGGGCTGGGTTGACGGCCAGCGGCTGGATGGCATATCCTGGGATTCATGGGGGTGTGCCAAGTGTCCCATGGAGAAGCCGCAGCCGCGGCTGAGCCGGGAGGACCTCACGGCCCGGTGGACGCCACCTGGCTCATCCTGCAGCGCTTGGACGACTTGCGCCGGGGTCAGGACGACCTCCGCGGAGACGTGAGGAGCCTGCGCACCGAGCTAAAGGCGGATCTCATTGGCCTGCGTGACGAGGTCAAAGCGGACGGTAAGGTTCTGCGTGACGAATTCAAGACGGATCTCACGGGCCTGCGCGACGAGTTGAAGTCAGATATCGCCAGCCTTGGGATGGAGATCGACTCCGTCCGCAACTGGTCGCTCGGGCTGCTCCTTCTTGCGATCCTGGGCCTACTCGCCAAACTGCTGCTTCCGGGCGCGTAGGCGAGCAACCGCTTCCCGCCCCGGCGGACATACTGTCACGATGATGGCGACCTCACCCGACCGCAACGGCAGCAGAGGCTCGGGGGCCGCCGGTTCGCCGTCAAGGGCGCCAGCCCCACGGGCTCGGGCCTGCAGATGCTGCCCCTGATGGCGGGGGTGCTCGTCGCCTCCATCGGCAGCGGCCAGCTGATGTCGCGTTGGGGCCGGTACAAGCCGTTCCCCATCGCCGGAACCGCCGTGACCGCGGTGTCCCTCTACCTGCTCTCCACCATGGGGCCGGCCACGTCTGGCGCAGCCCTCTCTTGGTACATGGCAGGCCTCGGGCTTGGCCTCGGCCTGGTGATGCAAGTGCTGGTCGTGGCCGTTCAGAACACGGTCGATTACGAGGACC
>DATLTP010000200.1:0-9619 GCA_035533535.1 Bacillota bacterium
CCAGCGGTCGACGGTGCCTTCGGAGACGCTCTCCCCGAGCTGTGGCATCAGGATCTGCAAAGATGGAGCCTCCTTATGTCCCCGCGTGCGCGCGGGAGGAACCCGCGCTTACCATTGTCCCCGCTGTCCCCGCGTGCGCGCGGGAGGAACCCGCGCTTACCATAACGCCAGCAGGGTCTGTGGGCGCCGCGCCCGAACTCCCCGGGCATGGTTTCAGCCAGCGTGCAGCGACCCGCGCGACCCGCGCGACCCGCGCGACCCGCGCGACCCGCGCGACCCGTGCGGGCACACCTCGCATCGCGCCAGGGGAGCAAACGGCCCCGGCGCCTGCGGGCGCGTGTCGCGGCTTTGCCCCTGGCCCTGGCGGCCTGGGCCCTGCTGGCGGCGGGCTGCGCCGGCCTCATTCAGGGGGACCCCTCCAAGCTCGCCCTCCCCGCGGCCCAGGCGCCAAGTGGCTTCCATGCGCTGTCCGGCGCTGTCTACGCCAACGCCGACGTCGCCCAGGCCTTCGGCATCCCGGAAAGCCAGGTGTCCGGCAGCATGGGCCGCCTGACGGGATACCGGGCGACGTACGTCCGCGACACCACGGCCGCGAGCCTGAATCAGGGCGCCATCCGCGTCGACTCGGTCGTTTCGCTGTACCAGGGCGCCGTGCCCGCGCAGAACGCCCTGACCTTCGAGGTCAACGCCAACAAGCAGAAGATCACCAACCTGCAGACCCTGTCCCTCGGCAGCCTGGGCCAAACGAGCGTGGCGTTCGCCTACACCCAAACGGACACGACCACCGGGATCGTCCTGCGCTTCGTGAATGTCTATTGGCGGGAACGCAACGCGTTGGCGGCGATCTCCGTCGCCGGTGTGCAGGGCGCGTTCCCCGACAGTGAGGCCATGCAGCTTGCCCGCGACCAGGACGACCTCCTGCGCAAGGCGCCCTGAGATGGCGGGCGGACCCGGAAGAAGCGGGAAGCCGGCTCCGGGTAGCCGGGTAAGACCGGCGCGCCGGCCCGTAAGGGCTGGCGGCTGAAAAAGATGGCCATGCTTTTGGCAAGGGATACAATCGAGCCGGGGGGAATTCCGCGTGACTGTCGCAGATCTCCGCTACGAGGTGACCACCGACCGCTCGGTGCCCGAGACCGTGGCCAGGGTGACGGAGGCGCTTGGGCGGCGCCGGTTCAGCGTCCTCTGGGAGTTGGACGTCAACGCCAAGCTCGAGGAGAAGGGCCTGACGCTCGGCCTGCCCTACCGCATCCTCGAGGTCTGCAGCGCGCCCCGCGCCAAGGAGGCGCTGGAGACCAACCCGGCTGTCGGCTACTTCCTGCCGTGCAAGGTGGTCGTCTACGCCGAGGGCGGGCGGACGCACATCGGCCTGCCCCGCCCGCAGGCCCTGATCGAGATGGTCGGCGACCCACGGCTGCAGGGTTTGGCCGCCGAGGTCGAGGCGACCCTGATCGCCGCGGTCGACGAGGCCTCAGCCGCGTCCTGAACCGGCAGGAATCCCCATCCGGCCCTCGAACCACCCCCCTCAAAAGGGGGATCTTGTCTTGCTCGTTCGCAGGACCCGGGCGGCCGCCGCCGTGCTGGCGGCCACCGTGGCCTTGGCCGCCTGTGGCGGTTCCGGCGCCCCGGCGGCCAAGGCGACCGGCTCCGGTGCTGCCGCGGCTTCCACCGCCAGCGCCGTCACGTCCTACACGCCCCAGCAGACCCTGATCGTGGCCATGAACCTGAGCGGGGTCATCACCATGGACGGCAACAGCGCCTTCGAGGTGCCCGACCAGTCGGCCACGCGGTACATCTACGACCAGCTGGTGACCTTTCCGTACGGGGACCTGACCAACGTGCAGCCTGGCCTCGCCAAGTCCTGGGACGTCTCCGCCGACGGCAAGACGTGGACCTTCCACCTGCGCACCGACGCCAAGTTCTCAAGCGGCAACCCGGTCACCTCGGCGGACGTGGTCTATTCCCTCAAGCGCTTCCTGAACCTGAAGATCCAGCCGGCCCTGTCGCTGCTGACGCAGACGGGCATCACCAAGGACAACGTGGACCAGAACGTGGTCGCCACCGACCCCGCCACGGTCACGATCACGCTGCCCAAGCCCTTCAGTCCCGGCGCGTTTCTGGCCGTGCTCTCGAACACGACCCTCAGCGTCGTCGACTCCAAGGTCGTGCAGGCGCACGACGTGAACGGCGACCTCGGCCACGCCTGGCTCGACACGCACTCCGCCGGCAGCGGCCCCTACCAGCTCGCCGACTGGACCCGCAACGTCCAGATCGAGATGACGCCCAACCCCAACTACAGCGAGGGTCCGGCCCCGGCCCTGAAGCGCATCGTGTTCACCAACGTCAACGACAACACCGGTGAGCTCGACATGGTGAGCAAGGGCAACGCCGACGTCGCCATGGACCTGTCGCCCGAGCAGCTGGCCTCCCTGCAGGGCAACCCGAAGTTCGCCGTCTTCCGGGGCCCCGAGATCACCCTGATGTACCTGGCCATGAACGTGAAGAACGTGCCGGCCTTCGGCAACCCGGACGTGCGGCAGGCCGTGAAGTACGCCATCGACTACAACTCGATCGTCAAGAACCTGCTGCAGGGCGACGGCCAGGTCTGGCAGGGCATCATCCCGAACGGGATCTTCGCCGCCACCAAGGACCAGCCGTTCTCGCTCGATATCGCCAAGGCCAAGCAGCTCCTGGCCAAGGGCGGCTACCCGAACGGGTTCTCCTTCGATCTGACCATCGGCAGCGGCAACGAGCCGGGCGGCGTCAACGCGAGCCAGCTCGCCCAGGCCGTCGCCGGGACCCTGTCCCAGGCCGGCATCACCGCCAACATCCGCCAGCTGGCCACCTCCGAGGCCCTGCCGGCGTTCCGCGCCCAGAAGCTGCAGGCCGCGCTCTTCGGCTGGGCGATGGACTACCCTGACCCGAGCGACTTCGCGGACGCCTTCGCCGACTACACGGCCCACTATGTGGCGTACCGCGAGAGCTTCGACGACCCCCAGTTGGACCAGCTGTCCGCGCAGGCGGCGTCGATGGCCAACGGCCCGCAGCGGGCAGCGGCGTACACGCAGCTGAACCAGCTTGACCAGAGCGGCCCGACGGCCGTCATCTACCAGCCAGACCAGCTGGTGGCGCACTCGGCGGCCCTGAAGGGGCTCTCGTACGACGGCGCCAACTACATCGACCTGCCGAATCTGAGCAAGTGATTCGGAAGCGGCCGGGGCCTACGCCCCGGCCGCCAATTTAGACAGGTTGGCGGCAAACCCGCGCACGGCTTCCTCGGCCTTGCGCCGGAGGAGGGGTGCGGCAAACTCGCCCAGCTTCCCGCCTACCACCACCTCCGCCTTGACGGATACGGCGCCCGCCGCCAGGGCGACCGCGAAGCTGCCGTAGATGGAGCCCGCCAGCGCGTCATGCAGGGAGACGTCGGCCGTGAGGCCGCCGCCTCCCGATTGGATGGTCGCCCTGCCGCTGAGGCGCAGGCGCACCGGTCCCAGGGCCACGACCGCGCCCAGCGCGTACCCCTCTCCGTCCGGCTCGCAGCGCTCAACCCCGGGGATGCACCTGATCACCGCGGCCGGGTCGCCCAGGGATGTCGCCTCAGTCGGCACCGACAGCTCAAAGGTCATCGCAGCAGCCCTGAGAGGGCCCGGCGCACACAAACGGCGGTCATCGCCCGCTTGTAGTCGGCGGAGCCGCGCAGATCGTCGAGGGGATCCGCGGCCGCGGCTGCCGCCTCTGCGGCCGACTGCGGATCTGCGCTCACAGACAGACGAATCGGCGTCATGGCCACGCCAGCCAGAGCCACGACCGCCTGCGCGCCGTCGACCCGGCAGGCGACGCCCACAGTGGCGTAGTCGTCCTGGCTGCGGGGGGTGAACTTGAGGTAGGTGGATCTGCCAGCGGGCGCAGGCAGATCCACCCGGACGATGAGCTCGCCAGGCTGCAGGGCCGTCTCCATGTATCCGGTGAAGAAGCCGTCCAGCGGGATGGTGCGCTGGCCGGCTGGGCCGGCCAGGACCAGCCTGGCATCCAGCGCCAGCAGCATGGGGGGCAGATCCTGGGCCGGGTCGGCATGGGCCAGGGCCCCGCCGACGGTGGCCACGTTGCGGATGCGGACGTTGCCGATGCCCTCGGCGCAGGCGGCCAGGGCAGGGTACGCGGAGCGGACGGCGTCCGCCAGTTCGGTGAGGGTGGTGGCTGCGCCGATCGCCAGGCCCCCGTCCGGGGTCGGGCGAACTCCACGCAGGCCGTCGATCTGCCGCAGTGTGACGATGCGGCTGGGGGACAGCATCCCCTGCTTCATCAGCAGGGCGGTGGAGGTACCGCCCCCAAGGGCGACGGCACCGTCGCTGGCCAGGGCCGCAATGGCATCGTCCAACTTCGTCGGCCGCTGCCACTCAACCATTGGCGGCGGCCTCGATGCTGCGGCGGATGGACGCGTACCCGGTGCACCGGCAGAGGTTCCCCGCCATGTAGCTGCGGATCTCCGCATCGCCTGGGTGCGGGTTCTTCCGCAGCAGGGCGTACGCGGATACGACCTGGCCCGGGGTGCAGATCCCGCACTGGAGGCCCTCATGATCGGAGAAGGCGGCGGCGATGTGGGGCGCCAGCTGGCCAACACCCTCAGCCGTGACGACCGCGCACCCGTCGCACTGGCCCACCAGCAGCAGGCAGGAGCTGACCGGCGCGCCGTCCACCAGCACGGTGCAGGCCCCGCAGACCCCCACGCCGCAGCCTTCCTTGGCGCCGGTCAGGCCCTGGTCGCGCAGCACCTCGAGCAGAAAGGCGTCCGGGCGGGCGTCGATCTCGACGCCCGCCCCGTTCAGGCGCAGGTGAACCTTCATTGTCCGGCCTCCCCATGCAACACCCGGTAGACAGCCTCGGAAGTGATGGGGAGCGCGCATACGCGCGCGCCCAATGCATCGCGGACGGCATTGGCCAGGGCCGCCAGCACCGCGACGTTGCCCATCTCGCCGATTCCCTTCACGTTGCCGGCGCCGACCCCAAGCCCGCCCGGCACCAGGACCACCTCAATGGGCGGCACGTCGCGCTGCGAGGCCAGTTTGAAGTCGCCCAGGTTGGCGGCGGTCACGCGCCCGTCCACAACGGCCAGGTCCTCCAGCAGGGCGTTGGACAGGCCCATGGCCACGCCGCCCTCGATCTGCACCTCGTGCGCCAGTGGGTTGACCACCTCAGCCACGTCGTGGGCGGACAGGATGTGCAGGGGCTGCACGCGGCCCGTCTCCGGGTCGATGGCCACCTGCGCGATCTGGACGGCGAAGGCGGTCACGCGGCGGGTGCCGCCCGGCTCCAGGGTTGCGGTCACGCTCTGGCCGGGCTCGGGCCGCTCGCTTTGGTAGGCGGCCACGGCGCGGGCCACCAGCTCGCCGATGGAGGCCGTGACGCGGCTGCCGCCGACGCCGTCATCGGGCGGCAGCTCGTCGGTGGAGAGGTGCTCGACGGCCACCTGCGCCGGCTGCAGGCCGAGGCCGCGGGCCACCAGGGTCTGCACGGCCGTGTGGGCGCCGGCGCCGTTCTCCGGGAAGGAGACGAAGGCGGTGACGCCGCCGCCCGCTTCGGCGCGGAGGGCCATGCTGCTGCGGCCGATGCCGGTGCCGCGGTCATAGAGCGCAATGCCCATGCCGTGGCGCATGCCCGCCGGGGCGGGCACGGGGCGGTAAGCAGCCATGGCCGCGTCCAGTGTCTCCACCCCGCGCACTTCGGCGTAGCGGTCGCCGAGCGGCGTGGCGTCGCCCTCGCGCAGCAGATTGGCGCGGCGGAAGGCCACAGGGTCCAGGCCCGCCACCCGCGCCAGCTCGTCCAGGGCCGATTCGACGGCGAAGACCGTCTGCGGGGCACCCGGCGCCCGGCGGTGGCCGCCGGGGACGGTGTGGGTGTAGGCGACCAGGGACTCGATGCGGATGGCGGGGATGCGGTAGGAGCTGCCGGCGCCGTGGGCGCCGTGCAGGTTGACGGTCGGCACGGGCTTGTAGCCGGCGTAGGCGCCGCCACTCCACTCCAGGTGCACGTCCAGGGCGGTGATGCGGCCATCCGCGTCGCAGCCGGCCCGGACCCGGGTCCTGGAGGCGTGGGCGGGGTTGGCCGCCATCAGGTCCTCGGAGTAGCGGCGGGCCAGCTTGACGGGCCGGTCGCTGGCACGGGCGAGGGCGGCGCAGAGCGGCACATCCATGGGCGCGCCCTTGCCGCCGAAGTCGCCGCCCACAGGCACGGGCCGCACCTCGTAGCGCTCCGGGGAGAGGCCCAGAGGCACCGTGAGCTGTTCGCGCAGGCGGTAGGGCGACTTGTTGGCGGCCCAGACCCGCGTGCGGCCGTCGCGGCCCACCTCGCAGACGCAGGCCTGGGGCTCGATGTACCCCTGGTGCTGGGCGGGGGTGGTGAAGACCAGGTCCACCGTGTGTGCGCTCTGCGCCAGCGCCTGGTCGACGTCGCCGCCGTTTTGCCAGCCGACGCGGGACTGGAGGTTGCCAGGGTCCTCGGGCTTGACGACGGCGCCCTCGTACGACCAGGGCGCGTCGTGGACCCTGGGGGCGCCGGGCGCCCAGGCCTCCTCGGGCGTCAGCACGGCAGGCAGCGGCTCATATTCGACCCGAACGGCGGCGGCCGCCCGCTCGGCGGTGGGGCGGTCCTCGGCGGCGACGGCAGCCACGGCCTCGCCGACATAGCGGACGATGCCCTGGGCGAGCACGGGGACGTCGCGCACGCGGCGCCCGAACAGCGCCGGGCCGACGTCCTCGCCGGTCAGGACCGCATGGACGCCGGGCATGGCGCGGGCCTCGGATGTGTCGATCGACTTGATGCGGGCGGATGGGAAGGGGCTGCGCACAACCGCGGCCACCAGCATGCCCGGGCGCTGCACGTCGGCTGCGTAGATGGCGGCGCCGGTGGCCTTGCGGATTCCGTCGATTCGAGCCATGGGGGATGCCACCTCCTGGATGCCACCGGGAGTGTTCGGTGGGCAGGCTGGGAGGCTCCTGCAAGCTACCGTGGCGGGCTCCATGCCAACTCGGCCGCCCGACCAACCGCCGGGTTGGATTGGGCCTGGGCGGGGGACGGGTGCGCTCCGCCCTCAGGCGCTTTGAGCCCTTGACCCTCGCAACATATTACCGTACGGTAATATGTGAGGGGGTAAACGCTGTGCCCGCAGTCGTCCGCTCGATCGAAATCCAGGCCCCGCCCAGCGCCGTCTGGCCCTGGCTGGCGACGCCGGAGGCCCTGCGCCGCTGGCTCAGCCCCAACCTCGAGATCGACCTGCGCGTCGGTGGCGCCTACCGCTTTCGCAACCCAGGCGAGGAGACCTGGATCAGCGGCACGGTGCTGGATCTGGTGCCTGAGGGCGCACTCGTCCTATCGTGGCTGGAGGAGGGCGGGGACTGGGTCCACCCGGCACGGCTCCTGTTCACCCTGGCCGCCACGGCCGGCGGGACGCGGGTCACGCTGACCCATGACGGCTTCGCTGGCATCGGCAAGCCTGGCTGGCCCGGCACGGTGCAGGCCTATGAGCGCGGCGCCGACCGCCACCGGGTGCTGGAGCGGCTGGCGGATCTGGTGGCCGCCGGCGGTGCCTAGCCAGAGCGACGACCTGTTCCGGGCCCTGGCCGACCCCACGCGCCGGCGCATCCTCGACCTGCTGGCCGAGCGCGGCACGCTGACCGTCGGGCAGCTGGCCGAACAGTTCCCCGACCTGGTCGCCTCAGGCATCTCCAAGCACCTGATGGGGTTGCGGGCGGCGGGCCTGGTCATCGCAACGCGCCAGGGCCGGCAGCGGCTGTACCGCATCGATGCGGACGCGCTGGCAGAAGCCTTGGCGCCATGGCTGGCCAAGTATGAGCCGTACTGGGCGGCCGCCTTGGAGCGGCTGCGCGACCTGGCGGAAGGGCGGGAGCCGTAGCAGGCGAGACCATGACCCCGCCAGCGGGTCGCTCCTACCGCACGAGGTCCACCAGGGATCCCACCACCGCCGGATCCAGGGGGCTGGGGATGCCCAGGCGCGCCACCGCCTCCCGCAGGGGCACGCTGCCGCCCAGCCGCATGGCGGAGGCCAGGTCGGCGCCGGGCTCCTTCAGCAGCAGGGCCGCACCGACCTGGGCGAAGGCGTAGGCAAAGGCGTACCCGGGCGAGGTGAAGAGGCTGCGGCTGTGCTGCCAGCCGCCGCTGGCGTCGCTCCCGCGCCAGTCCAGATGGCCGAAATACGTCCCCGTGAGGGCCAGCCACCTGGCGTCCAGTGCGTCTGCGCCGAGCGCAGCCGGTTCCTGGGCGTTGACCCACTCCGCGAACGCGTCCTGGAGACAGAGATCCGGGAGGTACTGGACAAACCACCGCGCCAGGAGGGCCTCGCGCATGGATTTGGCCTCGCGCAGCGGCAGGAGGGCGGTGGCATTGGCCATCATCTCGGCCAGCTCGTCACAGGCGCCCATGTTCCACATGTCGCCCTGCGCAACCAGGGACAGGTGGTCGTGCGCCGCGTGGCCCACCTCGTGGAGAAGCAGCGGCAGGTCTTCGAAGGTCCCGCGCGTGGCGACGAAGACGCACGGCCGACCGGAGGCGGGGAAGGTGAACGTCTCCGAGACGGGGGCCAGCTCTGCGTTCGCCTCCGTGCGCAGGTGCAGCATGCCGCCTTCGCGCAGGGCCGCGAACTCCTGGCCAAGCCCGACACTTGCGAGAAGCTCGCCCGCCAACTCAAGAAGCTGGTCGACATCGCGCCACGGGAGCTGGCCCGCGCGGGCCTCGATTGCGGCGGCGACCTCCCACGGGCGGAGACCACGGTACGGGGAGCGGCGCAGGGCGTGGGGCCAACGCTCGGCGACGGCTTGGCGAACGGCGGCCACGTCTGCCGGCGTGAAGTCGAGCCGGCCGAGCTCAGCCCAACGGTAGTCCCTGTAGTCGGCAAACCCCGCGGCACGCGCGAGGTCGCGCCGGGCTCGCACGATCTCCACCAGCAGCTGGGCGAGGGGCTCGCGATTTCGTGCCGCGGCCTCCGCCGCGGCATGCCAGGCCGCTGCGGGTGGCTGGCCGGGGCTCGGCGCGGCCGGCCAGGCCAGCGCGAAGTACTGATCCTGCAGATCCTGCAGGGGAGCCGCCGCCGGGCTCGCAAGGGCGGGGCGCATCCTGCGCTCAAGCGCCCACCGCCGCCACAGCTCCCGGTAACGCGGTGGTGGCTCGTACCCCTGCAGGTCCAGCGCTTTGTCGATCAGCGCGGCGTTGAGGGCCCGCGTCGGTACCATGACGTCGCGGGTGAAGGTGGCGAACGCGTCCGCCGCTGCTGTGACGCGGACGTCGAGGTACTTGGCGAGCTTCAGGCCGGCCCGCGCCTCCCAGACGGAGGCCTCGAGGTGGCTCCAGCGGGTGAGGAACGACGGCATGCCGGCTCCCGTGACGTGCTCGAGCGCCAGAGCCTCATACTGAGGTATCCATGTCGGCATGGTCACGCGCTGCCCCCCAACCCGCCGCGCCCAAAGCCCGGCTTGGCGCCAGCCGGACCCTGGTGGCCACGGTTCTACGCGCTGGCCCTGCGCACCCGCCGCAGGAGGCGGCCAGCCACGAACGGCGTCAGGCGGGTGGCCGCCACCCACGGTCCTACGCGCTGGCCCTGCGCACCCGCCGC
>DATLTP010000201.1:0-4157 GCA_035533535.1 Bacillota bacterium
TGTGCCGTGCTGGTCCGCACCACCGACGGCGGCAAGGTGTGGTCGCCCCTGCAGGGGCCGCTGCCCTCCAGCGTCCACTTTGAGGACCCGACCCGTGGCTGGCGCATCGGCACCCAGTGCGCCGCCACGGCCCCATGCCACATCGGCATCTTCGGCACAACGGACGGCGGCGGCTCCTGGACTGAGCAACAGCCGACCGACGTGCCGGTCGGCCAGGGCGGCGGCTCGCTGCCTTCGCGGACGCCCAGCATGGCTGGGCGCTGATTAGCAACACCGCTTACTGCAGCATGGGCGGCTGCTGGGGCGAACTCTATGGCACCCAGGACGGCGGCCAGCATTGGACCCTTCTCCAAAGCACCAACCACTGGCAGATGAACGCAATTGATATGGCGCCGGGCTTCCCCGGCCAGCCCCTGTTCGCAAGCGCGTCCGCGGGTTGGGTCCCGATCGACGCGGGCGCCGGCCCTGGTGTCGGTGGCGTGGCCTGGACGGTGGACGGCGGACGCTCCTGGACCCGGGTGGGCTACGACAAGCTCTGGGACATCCACGTCCTGGCGACAGCGGACGGCCGGACCGTCTGGGCTTTGGGCGACCGCCACGGCGACGAGCCAACGACCTCGTACCTGATCCGCAGCAGGGACGGGGGCCGCACATGGTCCCAGGTTCTGCCCGCCCTGAGCCCGGCCGGCGCGCTGGCCTTCACCGACGCCACCCATGGGTACGGCGCCGGCCTGTCCAGTGACCCAAGCGCGGTACTGGCCACGTCCGACGGCGGCGCGACCTGGTCCGAGGTCGGCCGGATCCCGGCCGTGATCGCATCCGCGCTGAGCTTCGTCGGCACGAACGGCTGGGCGGGCGACTCCGCCGGCCATCTTCTGCACACCACCAACGGCGGCCAGGCCTGGACGGCCCTCCCGTCCGCTGCCGACGGGGTGGTCTACCTCCGTTTCTTCGATCCCACCCATGGTGTGCGCATGACGCGTCACCTTGCCGCCGGCGTCCAGACGCTGGACGTCGCCACGACCGCCGACGGCGTCCGGCAGTGGACGCCCCCGCAAACGGTCCGGGCCGGAACCGACTTCGCAGCCGCAGCGTTCTCACGGCTTCCTGATCACCCTGGACGGCCGCACCGGCTACCCCATCCGGCGCACGACCGACGGCGGCGCCACCTGGACGCAGATCGGCCTGCTGCCGCTGGACAACTACGCCCCAGTGGCGGCCTTCTTCCTCACCGCGTCGACCGGCTGGGTGGCGCACGGCTCCCGCCTCCTGGCGACGCAGGATGGGGGTGCCACCTGGACGGCGCGTGACATCAACTCGCTGACCCCTGTGGCGCTGGACTTCGTCTCCGCCAAGGTCGGTTGGCTGGAGGACTCATCTGGCGCGCTCCTGGCCACGGACGACGGCGGCGCCACCTGGCACGCCCCGGGTCCAGGGGGCCACTGAGGCTCAACACCGCAATTCACGGCCCCGGGACGGGGTGCCGGCCCGCCACTTCGCGCAGCGCTTGCGGCGCCAGCGTCTGCGCTATACTTGGCCCGTTATGCCAGCCACCCTTGACCTTGGCGACCGCACCCGGATCATGGGGGTCATCAACGCCACTCCGGATTCGTTCTGGTCCGGCAGCCGCTTCGCCGCCCCCCAGGCCGCGGCCGAAGCCGCCCGCGCCTTCGTCGCAGACGGTGCCGACCTGCTGGACGTGGGTGGCCAGTCGACCCACCCCAGGGCCACGACGATCGCCGCCGCGCAGGAGCTGGCCCGGGTCATGCCGGTGCTGAAAGCCGTCCGTGCGGCCGTGACCTGCCCCATCTCGATCGACACCTTCTACCCCGAGGTGGCGCGGGCCGCCGTCGCCGAAGGCGCGGACCTGGTCAATGACGTCAGCGGCCTCGCCGACCCCGCCATGGCCGCCACCGTGGCGCGCCTGGGCGTGCCAGCGATCCTGATGGACCGCATGCCCCTGGACCCGGATGTCGACGCCCCATCGGCCGTGCGCGCCAACCTGCTGGCCGTGCTGGAGCGCGCCAAGGGCATCGACCGCATCATCCTGGACCCGGGCTTTGGCTTCGGCAAGACGCCGGCCCAGAACCTGGCCCTGGTGCGCGAGGCCGGCCGCCTGGCCACGCTGGGCTACCCGTTGTGCTACGCCGTGTCCCGCAAGGGAACCATCGGCAAGATCCTGGGCGGCCTTCCGCCGGAGGAGCGCCTTGAGGGTTCCCTGGCGCTGGCCGTCCTCTGTGCCACCGCTGGAGTCGCCATGCTTCGCGTCCATGACGTGCGAGCCACGGTGCGCGCCGTGCGCATGGCGGAGGCGACCCTGCGCCGGCGTCCCGCTCGCGACGAGATCCGCATCGAGGGCATCGCCGTTGAGGCCATCCACGGCGTCCTGGCGGAGGAGCGCCGCCGCCCGCAGCCTTTCCGGGTTGACGTGACGTTGCGCCGCGACCTCTCCGCCGCCGGCCGCAGCGACGACCTCTCCGACACGGTGAACTACGCCGAGGTGGCCGCCATCGCCGTCGCCGTGTTGAACGGCCCGCCCCGCAACCTGATCGAGCGCCTGGCCGAGGAGATCGCCGACCGCCTCCTCAACGCCTTCGCGGTCGACGAGGTCGAGGTCAGGGTTCATAAGCCCCAGGCCCCGGTGGGCGTTCCCTTCGGCGACGTCAGCGTGGCCGTCCACCGGTGAAGGCGTACCTGGGCCTGGGCGCGAACCTGGGCGACCGCGCCGCCACCCTGAACGGCGCCGTGGACGCCCTGCGCGGTACGCCAGGCCTCCGGGTGACCCGCGTCTCCGCCTTCTACGAGACCGAGCCCCAGGGCCTCGTAGACCAGCCCTGGTTCATGAACGGCGTCGTCGAGGTGGAGAGCGATCTCGACCCTGAGGACCTGCTCCGCGCCTGCCAGGCCGTGGAGCAGACCTTCCACCGCCAGCGGCTTGTGCGGTGGGGGCCCCGCACCCTGGACGTGGACGTGCTGCTCTATGGCGACCTTACCCTGGACACCCGCGACCTGACTGTTCCGCACCCGCGGATGCAGGAGCGGGCCTTCGTGCTGGTCCCCCTCTGCGAGATCGCCCCCGACGTGGAGATCCCGGGCCGCGGCCGCGCGCGCGACCTGCTGCCCGCGGTGGCCGACCAGCCCGTCCGGCGCGCATGAAGCACGGCGAGACGCGCCAAGCCGTCCTGTCGGCCCTGACGGCGGCCGGACCATCCGGCTGCTCGGGTGCCGCCCTGGCCGCCGACCTCTCCATCAGCCGGACCTCCGTCTGGAAGCAGGTCGAGGCGCTGCGCCACGACGGTTACCGCATCCAGGGCCGCCCCGGTGGCGGCTACGCTTTGGAGTCCACCGCGGCCGAGGCCCTGCAGGACCTGACCACCACCCGAATCCGGTACGTCCTCCACCACC
Source organism: Bacillota bacterium (assembly GCA_035533535.1). GTDB lineage: Bacteria > Bacillota > Sulfobacillia > RBS10-35 > JAJYVM01 > JAJYVM01. Next base: position 3,406 of record DATLTP010000201.1, read on the forward strand.
GCGGCTTGGTCGGCTCGACCAACGACTGGGCCAAGTCCCTGGCCACCGCAGGCGCGCCGGAGGGCACCCTGTGCGCCGCCGAGGCCCAGTCCGCCGGACGCGGCCGCCGGGGCCGGCAGTGGCTGTCGCCAACGGGCGGGCTGTACTTCTCGCTGATCCTGCGCCCACCGCTGCCGCCTGCCGCCATCCCCCGCCTGACGCTGATGGCCGCAGTCGCCGTGGCGGAGGCCATCGGCTCGCAGGCCGCGATCAAGTGGCCGAACGACGTGCTGATCGACGGCCGCAAAGTCTGCGGCATCCTCTGTGAGCTGCAGGCGGAGGACGACGCGGTGGACGCCGTGGTGATGGGGATCGGCATCAACGCGAGCGAAGCAAAGGAATTGTCCGCAGTCCCGACGGCGGGTTCAGTGCCGGTCCAGAACCGAGTCGCCCTGCTGCGCGCAGTGCTGACCCAACTGGACGCGTGCTACGACCGGCTGCTGCAGGGCGGCTGGCCCGAACTCCTGGACACCTGGCGCCGCCGCTCTTGCACGCTGGGCACCGAGGTCACCGTTTCAGGTTCCTTCGGCGCAGCCTCGGGCCGGGCCGTGGACGTCGACGCCGAGGGTGCCCTGCTGGTGGAGACGTCCACGGGCCTGCGCCGCTTCCTGGCGGGCGAGGTGACGCTGGCTAAGGGTTGAACACCTCTTGCAGCCTGCACTCGAAACCCGGAAGGACGGGCTCCGTGACCACCGCATGCGGGTCGGTCAAAA
>DATLTP010000202.1:0-4692 GCA_035533535.1 Bacillota bacterium
CGCCCTGCGCCTGAAGCGACGCGAGCAGGTCCTGCGCGCGCGCCACCACCTCGTCCGGGAGCCCGGCCAGGCGGGCGACGTGCACGCCGTACGACCGGTCGGATGCCCCGGGCAGCACCCGGTGGAGGAAGGTGACCTGGCCCTCCCGCTCGGCCACGGCCGAGTGGAGGTTGACGGCGTCAGGCAGGGCCGAGGTGAGCTCATGGAAATGGGTGGCGAACAGGGCGCGCGCGCGTACGCGCGCCGCCACGAACTCAGCCACCGCCCACGCGATCGCGAGGCCGTCGAGGGTGCTCGTGCCCCGCCCCACCTCGTCCAGCAGCAAAAGGCTCCGGCGCGTCGCCGCACGCAGCAGGGTGGCAACTTCCGCCATCTCGACCATGAAGGTCGAGCGCCCGCCCGCCAGGTCGTCGCTTGCGCCCACCCGCGTGAAGATGCGGTCCACGATGCCGACCTGCGCCTCCTCCGCGGGCACGAAACTGCCCATCTGCGCCATCACCACCAGCAGGGCCAGCTGGCGCATATAGGTGGACTTGCCGGCCATGTTCGGGCCCGTGATCAGCAAAAAGCGCCGGCCGGCGCCGTCCAGCTCGGCGTCGTTGGGCACGAAGCGGGTGCGACCCAGGGCCTGTTCGAGCACGGGGTGGCGGCCGCCGCGCACCGTCAGGCGCAGCGACAGGTCGACCGCGGGCCGGACGTAGCGTCCGCGGGCAGCGGCCTCGGCCAGGCTGCCCAGCGCGTCGAGCTCCGCCACGGTGCGGGCCGTGCGCTGCAGGGCGGCGGCGCGTGCGGCCACTTGCTTCCTCAGGTCGATGAACATGGCCTGCTCCAGGCGGCCGGACCGCTCCTCCGCACCGAGGATCTGCTCCTCGAGGCCCTTGAGCTCGGGCGTGATGAACCGCTCGGCCGATGCAAGCGTCTGCTTGCGCTGGTAGTCGGCGGGCAGGTCCTGGGCGCGGCTGCGGCCCACCTCCAGGTAGTAGCCGAAGACGCGGTTGAAGCCGACCTTCAGGGTCCGGATCCCCGTGCGCTCCCGCTCGCGGGCCTCCAGCTCGGCGAGCCAGCCCCGGCCGTCGCGGGCCGCGGCCCGCAGCTGGTCGAGCGCCGGATCCCAGCCGTCGCGGAAGATGCCGCGCTCGCCGGCGGTGGGCGGGGGCTCGTCGACCAGGGCGGCGCTGAGGCGCTCGGCCACGTCGGCACAGGGGTCGGCAGCCACCACTGCCGCCGTCAGCAGCTCGGATGAGCATGCGAGGAGCGGGCTCAGGGCGCCCGGCAGCGCCACGAGCGAACGGGCGAGGGCGCCGAGCTCGCGCGGGCTGCACCGTTCGCAGGCCACGCGTGCGACCAGGCGCTCCATGTCGTGGATGCCGCGCAGCCCCCGGCGCAGGGCGTCCAGGAGCAGGGGGCGGCCGACCAGCTCTTCCACCGCGTCCAGGCGCGCGTGGATGGCTTTGGGGTCGGTCAGCGGCTGCAGCAGCCAGGCCCGCAGGCGGCGGGCGCCCATGGCCGTCAGCGTGTGGTCGATGGCGTGCAGCAGCGTGCCGGCGGCGGCCCCGTCGACGAGGCGGCGCGTCAGCTCCAGGTTGCGCTGGGCCACCGGGTCCAGCAGGAGGTAGCGGTCGGCGCTGTATGGCGTGATGGCGGTGAACTGGCGGGGGCGGTCGCGCTGGACCTCCTCCAGGTAGCTGAGCAGGGCACCGGCCGCGGGCAGGGCCACTGCCCCTTCGGGCACCTCGCCAAAGTGGCGGGCCACAAGGGAGGGGTCGAACCGCTCCCTGGGCAGGGACGTGCGCACACCCGGCGCCTCCAGCTCCAGCCCCGGCGGCAGGAGCACCTCGCGCGGCTGCAGGCGATCCAGCTCCGCGGCCAGGGCCTCGGCGTCGGCCAGCTCCGTGACCAGCAGCTCGCCCGTGGACGCGTCGGCCACCGCCAGGCCCCACCCGCCCTCGGGCCAGACGGCGCAGCAGTACGATGGCGTACCCGCAGGCAACAGATCGGGCTCCTGCACCGTCCCTGGCGTCAGCACGCGGACGATGGCCCGCTGCACCAGGCCCCTGGCGAGCGCGGGGTCCTCCATCTGCTCCGCGATGGCCACGCGCAGCCCGCGCTCGATGAGCTTGCCCACATAGGCGTCCAGGGCGTGGTGCGGCACCCCGCACATGGGCACGCCGTCGCGCCCGGTCAGCACCAGTTCTAGGATAGGGGCCGCCTGCTCGGCATCCTCCGCAAACAGCTCATAGAAGTCGCCCAGGCGAAACAGCAGCAGCGCCTGCGGCTCCTCCGCCTTCAGGCGCGCCCACTGCGTCATCATGGGTGTGGCCGGGACCGTCATGGAATGCATCCTCGCATGGCCTCCGCCATCCCTTGAACTGGCGCTGCACGGGAGACACCCGTGCAGCCATGGCTACGGCGTCAATTCGCCGTCCAGCGTCCAGGTGTGCGCGGAGCGAATGCGGGCGGTTGCGAACGCGTTCTCCAGCCCCGGCCGCCCGGGGACGTGCACCAGCTTGTTGCCGCGGGTCCGGGCCGTGTACACGGCGGGGTCCTTCTTGGACGGGCCCTCGATCAGCACCTCGCAGGTTTGGCCGACCATCGCTTCGTTTTTGGCCCGCGCGATGGCGTACACCCGCTCGTTCAGGCGCTGCAGGCGCTCCTTCTTGACCTCGAGCGGGACCGGGTCGGCCCACCGCGCCGCGGGCGTGCCGTCACGCGGCGAGTACATGAAGGTGAAGGCGTTGTCGTAGCCGACCGCCTCCGCCAGCGAGAGCGTCTCGGCGAAGTCGGCCTCGGTCTCCCGCGGAAACCCCACGATGATGTCGGTCGTGATGACCGCGTGCGGGATGGCGGCGCGCACTGCGCGCACCAATTCCAAATAGCTGTCGCGGGTGTACCCCCGGTTCATCCAGCGCAGAACGCGGTCGGAGCCGGCCTGCACCGGCAGGTGGAAGTGCTCGCAGACCTTGGTGGAGGCGGCCACGGCGTCCACCAGCTTGCGGCTATAGTCGCGCGGGTGCGAGGTCATGTACCGGATCCAGCGGATCCCGGGCACGCGGTCGAGGTCGCGGAGCAGGTCGGCGAAGTCGTAGCCGCCCGCCAGGTCTTTCCCGTAGGAGTTCACGTTCTGGCCAAGCAGGGTGATCTCGGTGTAGCCGCGGGCCGCCAGGTCCTCCACCTCAGCCAGGATGTCCCCGGGGCGGCGGCTGCGCTCCTTGCCGCGCGTGTAGGGCACGATGCAGTACGTGCAGTACTTGTCGCAGCCGTAGATGATGTTGACCCAGGCGCGGGCGCCGGGCGCCCGCAGGGCGGGCAGGTCCTCGATGACGGCATCACTCTGGCGCCAGACGTCGACGACCTGCTGCTCGCCCACATAGGCGCGGTGAAGCAGCTGCGGCAGCTCGTGGAGATTATGGGTGCCAAACACGAGGTCGACGTGCGGCGCATAGCGTTCCAGGTGGCGCACGGTTTCGGGCATCTGCGTCAGGCAGCCGCAGACGGCCAGGAGCATCGCGGGCCGTTCCTGCTTCAGGGCCTTGAGCCGCCCCACCTCGCCCAGGGCGTGCTCGGCGGCGCTGCCGCGGATGGCGCAGGTGTTGATGAAGATCAGGTCGGCCTCAGCCTCGTCGCTCGTGTCGGCGTAGCCGAGCTGCTGCAATTGACCGCGAATGCTCTCGCTGTCGGCTTCGTTCATCTGGCAGCCGAACGTGCGCGCCAGCGCCTTCGGCGCCGCCGCACCCGTGAATCGCTGCGCAAAGCTGTGGCCGGCCGCATCGCGGTAGACGGGGTCGCCCTGCGCCCGCTGAAAGCCCAGCGCCGTGAGCGCCGGCGCGGCGCGATCCTCATACGCGATGACCGGCAGGTCGAGGATCTCCACGGGCAACCCTCCACCAGGTGATTGTACAACGGCGGCTCCAGAACTCGCCTTACCGTAGCGCCAGGAGAATGCGTTCCACATCGCGAACTACTGCGCCGGTCCGGGTGCGAATCTTGCGAGGAGGAACACAGCAGCATGATCACTCGGCGCGACCTGATCCGCCGCGCGGGCGGTTTCGGCCTGCTGGCGGCCACGGGTGGCCTGCTGGCCGCTTGCGGCAGCGGCGGCACCAGCGCGGCGACCGGTGGGGGCGGTGCGGCCACCACCGGCACAGCGACCGGCGCGGCGACCACGGCCAGCGCGGCGGCGGCGACCCCGGTGACCGGCGGCACGCTCACCATCATGACGACGACGAACATCGCCGCCATCAACCCGGTGCACGAGGCCGACTGGAACACCGACCAGTCGCTCTACAACATGTTCGACCCCATGCTCACTTACGACAGCAAGAACCAGCTGCTGCCCATGATCGCGACGAGCTGGGAGGCCAGCACGGACGCGACGAAGTTCACCTTCCACCTCCGCTCGGGCATGAAGTTCCAGGACGGCACGCCCGTGGACGCGGCGGCCATCCAGAAGAACATGGCCTGGTACGGCGACCCGGCTAACAAGGCCCCGCTTTACGGCACGTTCTTCACCGACCTGGACCACGTCGAGACGCCGGACAGCTCGACGGTCGTCTTCGTCATGAAGGTGCCGAAGATCCCCGACAACTTCTTTCCCGGCTTCCTGTTTGGGCCCCTCATCTCCAGCCCGACCGCGTTCGCGAACGCCAGCCAGTTCGACACCAATCCCGTGGGCTCGGGCCCGTTTGCCTTCGA
>DATLTP010000203.1:0-3949 GCA_035533535.1 Bacillota bacterium
GGCGCTATGCGAGCGGGCCTCGCGACGGTCCCGCACGGGGCGGCCTGCCCGGTCCGAATGGATCCGGCGCTGGCGACCGGGCCTCGCGACGGTCCCGTACGGGGCGGCCTGCCCGGTCCTAACCGCTTTCCGCCAGGGCCGCCGCCAGCCGCTTGACCCCGTCCTCCAGACACGCCGCGTCATAGCCGGTGTAGCCAAGCACGAGGCCGGGGCGGTGCAGTGGCCGCAGGGCGAGGGCCGAAAGCGGCACCACGTCCACGCCGCGGGCCGCGGCCCGGGCGGCGGCCGCGCGGTCGTCCCAGCCCTGCCGCAGCCAGCCGACCAGGTGCATCCCCGATGAAGCCGGCTCGATCTCCAGCAGGCCGGCCAGGTGGTGACGGGCCGCCGCCAGGAGGTGGGCCTGCCGCTCCCCGTACAGCAGGCGCGTGCGCCGGACATGGCGCGCGAAATGCCCGGCCGCCATGAAGTCCGCCAGGATCGCCTGCTCGAGCACGGGCGCGCCTCGGCCCGAGAGGGCAAGCGCCTGGGTGAAGGCCTGGATGAGCGGGCGCGGCACCACGAGATAGCCCAGGCGCAGGCCCGGGAAGAGGACCTTGCTGAAGGTGCCCGCATAGATGACGCGCCCATCCGGGTCCAGGCCCTGGAGGGCCGCCAGGGGCTTGCCCGAGTACCGGTACTCGCTATCGTAGTCGTCCTCGAGGATGAAGGCGCCGCGGCGCGCCGCCCAATCCAGCAGCGCCAGGCGCCGGTGTAGGCTCATGGTGACGCCCAGGGGGTACTGGTGCGACGGCGTGACGTAGACCAGGCGCGCCGGCCCCTCCATGAGGGTGATCCCCTCGTCGTCGACAGGCGCAGGGATCAGGCGGGCGCCGGCCGCCGCCAGCGCGCCCCGGGCGCCGAGGTAGCCGGGGTCCTCCACCAGGACTCGGTCGCCGGGGTCGCAGAGCACCCGCGCCGTCAGGTCGATGGCCTGCTGCGAGCCGCCCACGATCAGCACCTGCTCTGGCGCGCAGCGAACGCCGCGGCTCATCGCAAGGTGGGTGGCGACGGCAGCCCGCAGCTCGGGATGGCCCGCCGGGTCCGGGTAGGCAGCCCCATGCTCGCGCAGGCGGGCCGCGCCCAGGGCCGACCACAGCTCCCCCGGGAAGCGGTCGAGGGCGGGCACACCTGGGGCAAAGGGCCGGGGGGCGCCGCCGCTGCGGGGCGCTGATACCGGCGTTGCCGCAATCAGGGCGCCTCGGCGGGAGAGCGCGGGGACCGGCCGCGCCTGCCTGCGGCCGGGCGCGGGCAGGTCGCCCGCAACGTAGGTCCCCGATCCCACGCGGCCGACCAGGTAGCCCTCGGCCAGCAGGCGGTCGCAGGCGGTGAGCACGGTGGTCCGCGAGACGCCAAGACGGGCAGCCAACGCTCGGCTCGACGGCAGGCGGGCACCAGGCTGCAGCTGACCCGAGAGGATCGCGCTGCGCAGGCCCTCCTCCAGGCGGCGGGAGAGCGGGAGGTCCGCAGGCAGATCAAGGTCAGGGAGATCGATCTCGCGCGCACGCTTCGGCATGATCTAAATGGTACTTCACATTGACGCCTAAATGGCTATTTTCATCACGCCACTTGCGGTGCCAAGATGAGGGCCATGATGGTGCGATCAGCCGAACCGGAAGGCTTCGATGCGGTGGCAACCCTCCTCGGGGAGCTGGGCCGCCCCGTGCTCACGGCGGCGACCCGGCCCCCGGCGCGGGCCGTCTACCTGCGGCACCTGGCCCGCGCCGAGACGGCGTCGCTGGTGGCCGAGTCAGATGGCGACGTCATCGGCTTCATGTCGCTGGAGTTCCGCGACCGCCTGAACCAGAGCCGGCTTCAGGCCTGGATCCCCGACCTCATCGTGACCGAGTCCAGCCGCGGCCTGGGCGCCGGCCGGGCGCTCCTGCTCCGGGGCATCGAGCTGGCGAAGGCGCGGGGCTGCTGGAGCGTGACGCTGGAGTCTGGCCACCAGCGCCACGCCGCCCACGGCCTCTACCGCGCGGCCGGGATGGCCGACGAGGGACTCTACTTCAGACTGCACCTGCAGGAGGCTGACGCCGGTGCCTAGTGCGCGCACGACCCTCCGGACCCATGCCGAACGCGCCCGGTACGAGCGGGCGACCGTCGACGAGATCCTGGATGAGGGCCTGGTCTGCCACGTGGGCTTCGTCGTGGACGCCCAGCCCTTCGTGATCCCCACCATCCACGCCCGGCTGGGCGACGAGCTGTTCCTGCACGGCTCGCCCGTCGCCCGGATGATGCGCGGGCTCGCGGCCGGCATTCCAGCCTGCGTCACTGTCACGCTGCTCGACGGCCTCGTGCTGGCCCGCTCCGTCTACCATCACTCCATGAACTACCGCTCGGCGGTGGTGCTGGGCGCGGCGCGGGAGCTGACCGGCCACGACGAGCGGCTACGTGCCCTCGAGGCCATCGTCGAGCACGTGGCGCGTGGGCGGTGGGCCGATGCCCGCCAGCCGAACGCGGCCGAGCTGAAGGCGACGAGCGTGCTGGCCATGCGGCTGGACGAGTGCTCCGCCAAAGTTCGCGCGGGGGCGCCGGAGGATGACCCCGATGATGTGGGCCTGCCGGTCTGGGCTGGCGTCCTGCCGCTGCAACCGCAGCCCGGGGCGCCACAGCCCGCGCCGGACCTCCCGGCCGGGATCGGGGTCCCGCCCTACCTCGCCCCGTACACCCGCTGACATACGTGAAAACACGATTGACTGGAGGGCGCGGCGTGGTAGCCTCATATCCGACTCATTGAGTCGGATATTGGAGGCGCCTCTGAATTGAAGTCATTTCTGCATTCACGCAACGTCCTGCTCGGGGCTGGCGCTGCCCTCGTCCTCGCGGTGCTGGTCTGGCAGGCGCTGAGCAGCGGGGGCGTCCCGAACCCGACGCTCGGGCACCCGACCTGGGCTGCCGCCGTGGTGGACACCGCCGTCCTGGTCTTCCGCGAGGGCCTGGAGGCGGTGTTGACCCTGGCGGTGCTGACCGCGGGCTTGGCCCGCTCGCAGCGGGGCTACGGCAAACCCGTGGCCATCGGCGCCGGGCTGGGCCTCATCGCGACCGGCGCCACGTGGGTCGCTGTGGTCGCCATAATCGCCCTGGTCGACAACACCCGGACGGAGCTGGCCGTCCAGGCGGCCACGGGCCTGCTGGCGGTGGTCGTGCTCCTGGTTGTGATGAACTGGTTCTTCCACAAGATCTACTGGGAGAGTTGGATGGCCTTTCACAGCCGCACGAAGCGGGCCCTGGTCAAGGCTCCGGCCGCGGCCTTCGCCTGGCGCGGGCTCATCCTGCTCGGCCTCGCCTCCATCTACCGCGAGGGCTTCGAGGTCGTGCTGTTCCTGCAGAGCATCCGGCTGCAGGTTGGCAGCGGCGTCATCGCGGTGGGCGCGGCGGTGGGCCTCGGCCTGACGGCCATGGTGGCCCTGCTCACCTTCCTCGGCCACCGGCGCCTGCCGTACCAGAAGATGCTGGCCATGACCGGCGGCATGCTGGCCCTGGTGCTGGTCGTGATGGTCGGGGAGCAGGCCTTCGAGATGCAGCAGGCCGGCTGGCTTGGCACCACCCCGCTGAACATTGCCATGGCGCCCTGGCTCGGTCTCTGGCTCTCGGTTTTCCCAACCGTGCAGACCCTGGCGGCGCAGGCGCTGGCCATCGTCCTGGTCCTTGGCTCCTACCTGGGCGCCCGCGGCGCGACGCTGCGCCAGGCCCACGGCCTGTCCCTGAATTGGAGCATACGCTCGCAAGCATCATCCACGATCGCTGCGAACCAGCCGTCCGACCGGTCATGACCATCGAGTGATCTGACGACGACAAGATCGTCCTGATTGTTACCGTGCTTCCGAGACCCGAAAAGCCCTACCATCTGCGCGGAGAATCGCCTGAGGCGAGCACGTTCATCCGGGTGGGCTCCACGAACCGATTGGCT
>DATLTP010000204.1:0-6333 GCA_035533535.1 Bacillota bacterium
CGGCCGCCACGCCTCAAGGCCCGGCAGGCCGCAGGCGCCCCGCCGCCAGCCACTCCCCCACCCGGCCGCCTGGCGCTCACCCGCCTGCGGCACGCACCATGGCCCGGGAGGCCGCCATCACCCCGCCGCCAGCGACTCCCCCGCCCGGCCGGCTGGCGCTCACCCGCCTGCGGCACGCACCATGGCCCGGGAAGCCGCCATCACCCCGCCGCCAGCCACTCCGCCACCCGCCTGCGGCGCGCACCGGGCCTGGAGGCCACCCGCCACCCCACCGCCAGCCGTAACGCCGCCCATGCACGCGGCCGACCACCACCAGCCGCTGTCCGCACGGGCGCCCCGCCTTCGGCCAGGCGCCCTACGCCCGGCTCTCGACCTTCGTCAGCCGCTTGGCCTCCGCCACGGCCTCCTGGGCATCGCGCCCGTACCCCGCCGCCCCGATCTCGCGCGCGAAGTGGCGTGTCGTCGCGGCCCCGCCGATCATCACCGGCATCTCGACGCCCTCGGCCCGAAACATCTCGATGACTCGCTTCATCTGCGGCATGGTCGTCGTCATGAGCGCCGAGAGGCCGACGATGTCCGCCCCCGCCTCCCGCGCCGTCTGCACGACCAGCTCGTTCTTCACGTTCCGCCCGAGGTCGATGACCCGGAAGCCGTGATTCTCCAGCATGACAGCGCAGATGTTCTTGCCGATGTCGTGGATATCGCCCTGCACCGTCGCGAGGACGACGGTCCCGACCTCGGCCTGCCCCTCCTTCAGCTTGCTCAGCTCCGGCTTCAGCCGGTTGAAGGCCCGCTTCATGGCCTCCGCCGAGAGCATCAGCTGCGGCAGGAAGTAGGTCCCGTCGCCGAAGAGGCGGCCGACCTCCTCCATGCCGACGATCAGAGCATCGTTGAGGATCGCGACGGGACCATCGCCGCGGGTCAGCGCCTTCTCCAGATCGGCCTCGATCCCGTCCTTGTCGCCCTCGACCACGGCATCGTAGAGCCTCCGCAGCAGCGGCTCGGCCGGAATGCGGTCGGGCGCGGGCCCGGTTTGCTTGATCAGCCCCGCCTGGGCCTGCTGCCGGGCCAGCGCAGCCGCAGTCGTGGGCGCTTTCGCGCCCTGACCGGCCTTGTTGGAGACTGGCCCGGACGCCGCAGCGTCCGGCGCCGGCCCCCCACCCACGGCAACGCCGCGCTTCCTGAGCTCGGCCTCCGCTTCCTGCAGGGTGTGGACCAGCGACCTCCCCGACATGCGCGGGATGTACTGGCGGCTGTCGCGGTCCCGGTTGCTCAGCACCCGCGTTGCGGCCACGACGTCCATGAGGCGCAGGTCCAGCGGGTTGGCGATGGCCATGTCCAGCCCCGCCTCGATGGCCATGGCCAGGAAGACGGCGTTGAAGAAGGTGCGCTGGGGCAGACCGAAGGAGATGTTGCTCAGGCCGAGGCTGGTGGCGCAGCCGAGCTCCGCCTTGACCAGGCGGATCCCCGCCAGGGTCTCGCGGGCGGCCTCCTGCTGGGCCCCCGCCGTCAGGCAGAGGCAGTCGATGACCACGTCCTGGCGCGGAATCCCAACGGCCTCCGCCTCCCGGACCAGCCGCTCGGCGATGCGCAGCCGGTCGCGGGCCGTGGCCGGCAGCCCCGCATCATCGATGGTCAGCCCGAGGACAGCTGCCCCGAACCGCTTGGCCACGGGCAGCACGCCCTCAGCGCGGCCCTCCTCGGCGGAGAAGGAGTTGACCAGGGCCTTGCCGCTGTAGGCCCGCATGCCGGCGGCCAGCACGTCGGGTCCGGGGGAATCGACCATCAGGGGCACGTCCACGGCATCCTGCACGACGGTGACGGCGCGGGTCATGGCCGCGGCCTCGTCGATGGAGGGCACGCCGCAGTTCACGTCCAGCATGTGGGCTCCGGCGGCGACCTGGTCGCGGGCCTCCTGGCGCACCAGGGCCATGGCCCCTGACCTGATGTCGGCCGAGAGCTTCTTGCGACCCGTGGGGTTGATGCGCTCGCCGATGATCACGGGCAGGTTGTCGTCATAAAAGAACAGGGGCAGGCGGCGGCTGGCAAGGGAAAGCACCGGCCGCCGCTCGGCGGGCGCCGGGAGCCGCACGCCCCGGAGCGCGCCAGCGATCAGGCGGGTGTACTCTGGCGTGCTCCCGCAGCAGCTGCCGACGATCGACGCGCCCGCCTCCACCAGCTTTGGCGCCCAGTCGGCGAAGTCCAGCGAGCTGAGGGGAAAGACGGTCTCCCCGTCCTGCAGCAGCGGCAGCCCCGCGTTGGCCATGACGCAGACCGGCACCGAGGCCACCTTCGCCATGCGCTCGACCACGGGCCGCAGGCCGTCCGGCCCAAGCGAGCAGTTCGCGCCCACCACACCAGCGCCCAGGGCCTCCAGGATGACGACGGCCGCCTCCGGCTCGGTGCCGGTGAACGCCCGTCCGTCCTGGCCGAAGGTCATCTCGACGATCATGTCCAGGCCGGCATCGCGGCAGGCGAACATCGCCGCCCGCACCTCCTGGATGTCGAGCATGGTCTCGATGATGGCGAGCGAGCCGCCGGCGGAGCGCGCCGCGCGAGCTTGCTCCGCAAACAGCTCCTGTGCTTGGTCGAACGAGATCTCGCCGATGGGCTCGACCAGGTGCCCGATCGGTCCGAAGGAGACGGCCACGGCCGCCCGGCCTGCCGCCGCCTGCAGGGCCGCTTCGACGCCGGCTTTCGTGTAGTCCGCGACGCGGCTGCCAAGGCCATAGGCGTCCATCTTCAGCCGCGTGGCCCCGAAGGTGTTGGTCTCGATCAGCCGCGCGCCGGCGTTGACGTAGCGCTCGTGGATGGCGCGGATCACGTCCGGCCGCTCGAGGTTCCAGATCTCGGGGCAACCCCCGGGCGGCAGCCCCATGGCCTGGATCTGCGTGCCCATGGCGCCGTCGGCCACGAGCACCGTCCCATCCCAGAAGGGCCGCAGGGCGCGCGGCAGAGGGTTCACCTCAGGACCACCTCTCTTTTGCGGTACCGGCAGCCAGCGAGGCGGCAAACGGCGCAGCCATGGGCCGCCTCCCCGGCGCCCCGGACCCAGGCGATGGCGCCGCAGAACGACTTCTCCGGCACCAGATAGTGGGCCGCGCTACTGCGCAGCCCGATCCGGCGAGCCTCCAAAGCCTTGAGCAGCGCATCGTTGTCGGCGATGTCCCAGTCCCGATAGCCGGGGCTGTATGGGGCGCTGATGCCGTAGCCGGCTTCGTCGGCGGCCTCAGCCACCTCGCGCCGCACCCGCTCTGCGAGGGCCTGAACCGCGGCCGAGCCGCAGGCGTCCAGGACCACCGCACGCGTGTACTCGCCCTCGCTGAAGGCCGCCCTGGCCGCGTCGCTGATGGCGGAGCCCACCGTCCCGGCGTAGAGCGTGACTCGCTCGGCGCCGGCGAACACCGTGCGCAAAGCGGGCGCGTCCCATACGAGGCCCAGGTCCGGCACCCGGAAGCTCTCGTCGCAGGCCACCTGCTCGGTGGCCTGAAGACTCAGCGGTTGCAGCAGCCCGCGGGCGGCAGCCATGCCCTCTGCCACCGCGGCCAACGCCGCCTGCGACGGGCGCGTGCGCCCGTCCCGGTACCCCAGCGCCCGCATGACTTCCCTGTCGTCGAAAAACAAAGGCGCCCCCATCTCCGAGGAGAAGGGGGCGGATAGCCGCCCAAAGCCCTCTCCTATCTGTCAGGCCCCCGGCCTGCTGGAGTTGGCACCGTGCCCAGGGACAGGCCGGTTGCCGGGCTTCATCGGGCCAGTCCCTCCGCCGCTCTGGATAGAAGTCAATTGAGTTGTCCAGTTGATGATATAGTCCCGGCCGCAGAGCCGCTAGGTTGCCGCTTGTCACGGTGGCAGGGCGGCCTTAGACTGGTACCGTCCAGTTGCGGCAACCCCTGCCGCGCACGGATTCCCCGATTCAAGGCCGGCAAGGAGCGGACCCCACATCGTTCAAATCGACCAGGCCCTGCTCATCCTCCTCTTCTCGGTGGCGGCCGGCATCATCGGCTCCATGCTCGGCCTCGGCGGCGGCATCATCATCGTCCCGGTGCTGACCCTGGTCCTGCACCTGCCCCTGCGGGACGCCATTGGCGCCTCCATTGTCTCGGTCATCGCCACGAGCAGCGGCGCGGCCGTCGCCTACGTGCGCGACGGGCTGAGCAATATCCGCATCGGCATGTTCCTGGAGGTGGCCACGACGACGGGCGCCATCATGGGCGCCTACCTTGCGGGTGTGCTGTCGGTCACCCTCCTATACGTCATCTTCGGACTCATGCTCGCCTACTCGGCCATCGCGCTGCTCCAAAACCGCCACGTGGAGATCCCGCAGGTGGCGGAGAGCCACCCCTTGGCCAAAAAGCTCAAGATGTCGAGCTACTACCACGACCAGGTTCTGAACCGGGACATCCAGTACCAGGTGGCCAATCCGTACGGCGGCCTGGGCATGATGTGGGCGGCCGGCCTGATGTCGGGTCTGCTCGGGATCGGCAGCGGCCTCTTCAAGGTTCTGGCCATGGACACGTTCATGAAACTGCCGCTGAAGGTCTCGACGGCCACCAGCAACTTCATGATCGGCGTGACGGCGGCCGCGAGCGCCGGCGTGTACTTCGCCCGCGGTGACATCCGCCCGACCCTGGCCACGCCGGTCGCCATCGGCGTCCTGATCGGCGCCCTCGCCGGCACGCGCTGGATGGTCAAGTTCCGCAACAAGACCCTGCGGTACATCTTCGTGCCCGTCCTGTTGGCGACGGCCGCGGAAATGATATTGAGGGGGGCATAGGCCGTGGCGGACAGCGGTGAGCCCCAGAAGCTGGAGCGCTCGTCGGCCGAGCTCGACCCGATCATCAGCAAGTCCCTGTTGATCGGCGTCTCGGCCAGCGCCATCATCATCATCATCGGCTTTCTCCTATACACAGCCACCGGTCAGAGCGGCTACGCGCCGGGCGTCTTCCCGGTGGCCATCGGCGCCGTCCTGGGCGGCCTCGTCCAGCTGCGGCCGTTCGCGATCATCGACTTCGGCCTGTTCCTTCTGATCCTAACCCCGGTCTTCCGCGTGGCCATCGGCATCGTCGGGTTTGCGCTCGAGGGCGACGCCAATATGGTCGTGGCCACCAGCTACGTGCTGTTCATGCTGATTCTCAGCTTCCTGCTCGGGAAGGCAGGCGGGTGACGGCCATGCCGGCGCCGCAGGGGCCGCTTCACCTCCGCCTCCGCAACGCGCTGAAGGAGCGCATCCAGTCGGGCGAGCTGCCACCGCACAGCTCCCTGCCGGGCGAGCGTCCACTGATGGCCCAGTACAACGTCAGCCGCGCCACCATCCGCCAGGCCATCGCGGAGCTCTGCAATGAGGGCGTGCTGTACCGCCTGCCCCGCCGGGGAACGTACGTCGCTGCCCCCAAGTTCTCGGCCACCCTCGGCGAGCTGGTGGGGTTCGCTGAGGAGATTCACCAACGTGGCCTGGTCGCGGAAACCACCGTAATGTCGCTGACGGAGGCTCCGGCCGAAGTAGCCGAGGCCGAAGCGCTCGAAGTCGCGGCCGGGAGCCCGATTGTGCGCGTGGAACGCCTGGTGCGGGTGGACCAAGCGCCCCTGTTCTACGACCGCACCCTGCTGCCGCACTCGGTGGGACGTGGCTGGACCCCGGCTGAAGTCAGCAGCCTGCCCCTATACACGCTGATCGAGCGTCGGGGCGTACAGCTCGGCGAGGGTGACCAAACCATCGAGGCGGTACGCGCCACCGCCCGCGAGGCGGCCCGGCTGCAGGTCAGCGAAGGCGCGCCCCTGCTGCGCGTCCGGCGCGTCACCCGCGACGTCGACGGCCGCGTGGTCGAGTCGGCCCTCGCCCACTACCGCAGCGACCGCTACCAGTACCGCCTGACCCTGCGCCGCCAGCGCTGACGTGCTCACCATCCTGGAGCGGCTGGGCTTTGCGGGCTGGTTCGGCGCGGCCATCTGGTTCAGCGCCTTTGGCACCTCCGCCCTGTTCGGCCAGCTGGGCGTCGCCGGCGCGGCCGCGGCCCTGGATGTGCTCTTTGCCTCGCTGTTTTGGTTCTGCGTCGGCTGTGGCGCCCTGGCCACTGTCGGCGCCCTGGGCAGCCGATCGCCATTGCGCATCGCCCTGGCCGCCCTGGTCCTCGCAGCCGGCCTTTTCCTCAGCCTGGTCGTGGAACCCTGGTTCGCCCAGCCCGGCATGTTCGCCGCCGCCCACACCACCTCGTTCGCGGTGGCAGTGGTCGCCTGGCTGGCCGCCGCCGCCGGACTCATCGCCCAACGCCGTTAGGTGCGGTACCATCAGGCCGTGGCACATATTGTGGTCATCGGCGGCGGCATCAGCGGCCT
>DATLTP010000205.1:0-2394 GCA_035533535.1 Bacillota bacterium
CCCTGCGCGCTGTGTTGGCTTGGATGGCAACATGGCGGGCAGGGCGCAGCAGGGGGCTCGGGGGGCGCTCAGCCCACCGGGGCGCGAGACGGCCACGATGGCCGGCCGCGACCCATGTACACCTCCCACGGAATGACGCCACCCTGCCCGTCGAATCCGGGCGGGAGGGGTGGGCGCGCCCGCCCGCGAACTCCAATCTGGGTCCGGCCCGGCCCCCGGCCCGGCCGCAGCCCGGCCGCAGCCCAGCGCCCAGCCCCTGCCCCACCCGTCCGCCATGGCCGTCCCGCCCGAAGGCGAACGGCCCCGAGAGGAGGTCCCCCGCGTTGCCCATCGTCTGCGCAGCCATCGCCCCCCACGGCGGGCTGGCCATTCCCGAGCTATCCACCGACCTCTCCCAGGGCGCGACCACCCGCGCCTCCATGCAGGAGCTCGGCCGGCGCTTTGCCGCCGCCAAGCCCGACACCATCTTCCTGATCACGCCCCACGGGATCCGCATCGAGGGCGCCTTCGCCGTGTCCGGCGGCTGGAAGGCCAGGGGCGAGATCGGCCCCATCAAGCAGGAGTTCGACATCGACGTCGACCTCTCGCGCGCGATTGTCGACCAGAGCAACAAGAACGGCGTCCCCGCCGGCCTCGTCTCCACGGGCGGCAGCAGTGGCCCCAGCTCCACAGTCCCGCTCGACTGGGGCGCCACCGTTCCCTTCTACTTTATGGGCGGTAGCTGGAACCCAAAGCCGAAGGTCGTGGTCGCCGGCCCGACCCGCGCCCTCACCCTGCAGCAGCACGTCGACTTCGGCCGCGCCGTGGCCCAGGCGTGCCAGGCCTCCGCGACCCGCGTCGGCTACATCGCCAGCTCCGATCTGGGCCACGCCCATGACCCCAACGGCCCCTATGGCTTCCACCCCGCCGCCGCCCAGTTCGACCACTGGCTCGCCGACCGGATCAAGGAGGATAACCTCCTCGGCCTGCTTGACGCCGATATGGATCTGGCCGCCAACGCCAAGCCCGACGGCCTCTGGCAGATCCTGACCCTGGCCGGCGCCCGCCAGGTCGTGCCGATGGAGGGCGAGTTCCTTTCGTACGAGGTGCCGACGTACTTCGGGCTTCTTTGCGCAGGCTACGCCGTATGAACGCACAGGACGCCCACCGCCTCTTCGACTACAACTACTGGGCCCGCGACCGCCAACTCAAGGCCGTCGCCACCATCCCGACCCCAGAGCTGAGCCGGCCCCTCGGCGGCAGCTTCCCGTCGCTATTGCACCACCTGGTACACATCATGGAGATCGAGTCGCTCTGGCTGCAGCGCTTCCAGGGCGTCGCCCGCCCCAGCATGCGCCGCGCCGCCGAGTTCCCCGACGTCACGGCCATCGCCGCCCGTTGGGCCGAGGTCGAGGGCGAACTGCGCCCGTTTGTGAACCGCCTGGAGGACGCCGACCTGGAGCGCGTGGTGAATGGCCGCTTCACCAGCGGCGCCAGCTTCGCCATCCCCCTCGGCGACCTGCTGATCCACGTGGTCAACCACGGCAGCTACCACCGCGGCCAGGTGACGACGCTGATCCGCCAGCTGGGGTTCACCCCGGCGCCGGTGGACTTCACGGTCTTCGTCTCCGGGAACGGCTGAGTCCGCTGCTTTCGTGACGGGGCGCGCATCTGCGCGCCCCAATTCATGTGCGTTCGAAGCGATTCAAACGGGTTTAGCCCGAGCCCGTATGGTAGAACGTTGGCGTGGGGGTGGGTCCGCTGGCACCGCCAAGCCCAGACGTCGTTGCCGAGTATGTGCGGGGTGCCCTCGACCAAGCGGCCCCGCCTGACGCGCTGGCCGCCTACCTGTTCGGCTCCTGCCTCGACGGGGATATGCGCGCGGACAGCGACATCGACATTGGCATCATCGCCGACCGCTCGGTCTGGACGCGCAGCGGCTGGTCGCCGTGGCATCTGGAGGCAGCGGTGGCCACGGCACTTAAGGGCCTTGGCGGCCATGAGTTTCACGCGACCGTGCTGTCCCCGGAGCAGGTCCGCTTCAGCTTCCGGGTCGTGGCGAACGGCCGCCGGGTTTGGACCCGCGATCCAGAGGCGGCCGACAACTTCGTGGAGTTCGTGGCGCGCCGCTACCCGGACGAGGCGATTCGGTACCGCCAGGTCGAGCGCGACCTGATCGAGGCCCTCCGCCGTGGTTGACCGCGATCGGATCCTGGAAAAGCTGACCTATCTCGATGGCCAAATCAACCTGCTGCGACAGGCGCCCCAGGCCCCCGGAGATCCCCTCGTCGTCAGTGGAGTCCGGTATGCCATTCAAACAGCTGTCGAGGCGATCATCGACGTCTGCTTCCATCTCAGCGCCAAGGTCGCGCGTCATGTGCCTCAGGGGGCCCATGACGCGCTCAACGCCGCGGT
>DATLTP010000206.1:0-4356 GCA_035533535.1 Bacillota bacterium
GCCCCGCCCGCCAGGACTCCTGCGGGCGGGGCACCGACCGGTACCGCCCGCGGATCGTCCCCGCCGTCACGTCCAGCCGCAGAAAGCCATGCCAGTCGTCGCAGTTTTGTTCAAGCGTCACGTCCATCCCCGGCACCGCCCACGGCACGGGCAGCCTGCCGCCGTCAGCGCCCTTCGCCACGGCATGCAGGTGCCAGTACCCGCCGGCGCCGTTGACGATGTTAGGGACCTCACGGCCAGCCACCCGCCGCGTGAAGCGCTGGTAGTTGTGGACGTGGCCCATGACCACCAGGTCCGGCCAGCGGCCGGCCGCCGCGACCGCCTGGTCCAGCACGGCGCCCATGCGGGCGCTCCCGCCGTGGTGGGCGTCGGCCGAGTAAATCGGGTGGTGCAGCGTGACGATCAATGTGGCGCCAACCGGCGCCGCCGCAAGCTCGCCCCGCAGCCAGGCGGCTTGGTCGGCGGCCACCTCGCCACCCTCGGGCACGTTCGTATAAAGGCCCACGACCGTCACGAAGGGCGCCAGCAGCGTCCAATAGACGTTGGGCTGGATCATGGCGTCGCGGGTCGCGTCCTCCGCCTGCCGCGTGCGGTGGGCCTGCGCCGCGCAGAACTGGTCCACAAAGCCGGTCAGCGAGGGTTCCACCGCGGGTCGAGCGGGTCGCCGTCGTGGTTTCACGGGATGGCCAGAATCGGCCGCGGGTAGTCGGCGTACGGCTCGTAGAACTGCGAGTAGAATTCGCTGTTGCTGCCGTTGTAGTAGACGACATCGCCCACGTGGTAGCAGAACGCCGGGATGCCATTGGCGTCGCAGTCGGCGGCCATGTGCATGGC
Organism: Bacillota bacterium; assembly: GCA_035533535.1. Classification (GTDB taxonomy): domain Bacteria; phylum Bacillota; class Sulfobacillia; order RBS10-35; family JAJYVM01; genus JAJYVM01. The sequence goes on from DATLTP010000206.1 coordinate 835, forward strand.
CACGATGCGCTGCGGCACCGGGAACTTCACCCCGCCCGTGTCGCCGAGGACATGGAAGGCGAGGGTCCCCGCGGCCTGGATGCCCGCGACGGCATCAGCGCCCAGCACGTTTGCCAGGGCGAGGCGGTAGGGCGGCGCGCCGGTCGGGGCCGGCAGGGGCTCGAAGTGCTGGTTGGCGAACTGCGGCACGGCGTGCTGGACCCGCGCGCCGGCCCACGGGGCCGGCACCTGGGGCATCTGGCTCATGCGTCATTCCTCCGCTCGACCCTTACGCTAGCGAAGCCAGGTTAAGGTTCGGTGGGGGATGCTCAGATGCCGCGCGCCGGGGCCACGGCCCGGAACGTCGCCGAGCCCAGCGTGGCCGTGCCGCGCAGGAACGACACGCGGTACACGCCGCCGGCCTGCAGGGCGAACGCGACCTCCTGAGTGCCGAACGAGGGGTCCACGCTCACGCTGCGGCGGTCGACGATGAGCCAGCCCTGGCCGGCCCGCTGCTCGACGAGGACCGTCAGCGACGACGCGGCGAAGGTCGTGCCCGCCATCCGCAGCACCGCGTAGTCCTCGCCGGGCGCGACCGGGGTTCCGGACACGGCGAACGTGGCCGGCTCGAAGTGGGAGCCGACCGTCACCGCCCGCTGGACGGCCGCCTGGCGGATGTACCCGGCATTGGCGAAGATGCCGATGGCGAAGACGCAGAGCACCGCCACCCCGGCGAGCCAGCGCTGGGGCCCCCTGCGTGGCCACCCCGGCGCCGCGGGGTCCGGCTGCACGGCGTAGCGCGCCGGTGCGGCGGGCGGCTCACCCGGACCGTCCCAGGTGCGCGGCACACTGAAGAGGCGCTCGTGGCACTGGGGGCAGGTCACCGCGGTCGCGGCGGAGATCGTGCCGCAGTGCGGGCAGACCCGGATCCACGCGCCCTCCACGGGCGGAGGCGGCCAGGCCGGCAGCGGGCTCCCGCACTGGTCGCAGAACCTTGCCCGCTCGCTGGCCGGGGCGCCGCACGCGGGACACTGGCGGGGGATGGGCACGGGCACGGCCGCCCTTCCGTCTGCCATCCGCTGCAAGAATTCGCCAGCCAGGCCGCCTTTCCTGCGCCGGCGCAGGTGCCGCGCCGCCCCTGCCGTACTCAGGCGGGAGGGGGTCTCGCCGCCGGTGCTCACCCTGGACGACCTGCTCTCCGTCCGCCACCCCGAGCGCCCGGCGTGGTCGCCGGACGGGTCCACGCTCGCCTTCCCCTACCTGGTCGACGGCAGGCGCGAGCTATGGACTGTCGGGGCTGACGCCCCTCCGGCCCGCGCTTCGGGCGACGGCCAGGGGATTGGCGCGTTCGACTGGGCCCCCGGTGGGCGGCTGGTGTATGCGGCCGGCGGCGATGTGTGGGCGGCGGGCGAGGGGATGCCCCTGCTGAAGGGCCTGGACCCGGTCACGGACCTGCGCCACGCCCCCGGCGGGCAGGTGCTCGCCGTCCTCGTGGGCGGCCGGTTGAGCCTGCTGGGACCGGAGGGCCGCATCCGCGAGGTCGCCCTGCCTGGGGAGGGCATGGCGCCGCTGGTCGACCGGTACCTGCGCTGTGCGCCGGGGCAGCGGCCGCCGGCGATGCTCTGAAGTGGGAGGCGCTCATTCATGCTGACCCTCGACGACGTGCTCTCGATCCGCCATCCCGAGCGCCCCGCCTGGTCCCCGGCGGGGTCGGTGCTGGCCTTCCCCTATCTGGTGGACGGCCGCCGCGAGCTCTGGGGCGGCCCCCGCGGCGCGGCGCCCACCCGCCTCTCTGGCGAAGGGCAGACCGCCGGCGCCTTCGACTGGTCGCCGGACGGCCGCCTCACCTACGCCGCGGGCACCGCCGTGTGGGTGGCCGGGGCTGGGCAGCCCCTGCTCCAGGGCCTCGACCCGGTGTCCGACCTTCGCTACAGTTCGGGCAACGTGCTGGCCGTGCTGCGCAAGGGGCGCATCACCCTGCTTGGCCCCGCGCTGCGCGAGTTCGCCGCCCCTGGCGAGGCCCAGGCGCCGCTGGTCTGGTCGCCGGACGGCACTCGCCTCGCGTGTCCCATCCTGGATGCCGGCCAGCGCGACCTGGCCGTCCTGGACGCCGTGACGGGCGAGCTGCTCTGGCGCACCCGCACGGCCGATTCCGAGTACGGCGCCGGCTGGGTGGGGGAGGAGCGCCTCAGCTTCGCCCGCATCAGCCTGGACTCCATGCGCCGCGAGTGGGTGATCGCCGACCTGGGCACCGGCGCCGAGGAGGCGGTCGAGCGCCAGGAGAGCGAGAAGGGCTTCGGCGTCAACGTCCCGCCCGTGGTCGCGCCGGACGGCGCCGCCATTGCCTACACCCTGCCGGTGGCGGGGTGGACGCACGTCGTGGTCCACGACGTGCGCACGAATGCGCGGACTCTGGTGCTGCCGGGTGCGCACGAGGACCTTGGTACGGAAACGGAGCGCCCCTGCTTCTCGCCCGATGGCCGCTACCTCGCCTTTGCCAGCAGCCACGGCGACCTGCGCCAGCGCCACATCTGGCGGTACGATCTGCGCGAGGGCGGCGCGCCCGTGCGCCTGACGGCCGCCCCCGGCACGCACTGCGACCCCGTTTGGTCTCCGGACGGCGAGTGGATCGCCTGCATCAGCAGCGGCCCGCGCCAGAGCCCGGAGGTCACCCTGGTCCCGGCCAGCGGGGGCGAGGAAGCGATCCTGACCCGTTCCATGCCCGAGGCCTGGTCCCGCGACGCCGTCGTGGAGCCGGAGCACGTCCTGCTGCCGGGCGGGGCCCACGCCGACCTGTTCGTCCCCGCCGGCCTGGACCGTGGGGAGCGCCACCCGGCCCTGGTCTTCGTCCACGGCGGCCCGTCGCGCCAGATGCGCTACGGCTGGCACCCGATGCACTCGTACGCCGTGTTTTACGCCTTCAACCAGCTGCTGCTCCACCGCGGCTATGTGGTGATCTCGGTCGACTATCGCGGCGGCACCGGCTACGGCCAGGCCTACGAGCAGGGCAACTACCTGCAGTTCGCCCAGGGCGACCTCGACGACTGCGTGGACGCGGCCGCGCATGTGCAGGCGCTGCCGTTCGTCGACCCGGAGCGCGTGGGCATCTGGGGGCTGAGTTACGGCGGGTACATGACGCTGGCCGCGCTGACCAAGCGCCCCGAGGTCTTCGCCATGGGCATCAACATCGCGGGGATCTGGGACTTCGAGCAGTGGGCGCGGTGGAAGCACCAGACGGGCCCCGGCCAGCCGGTCTACTTCGAGCGCCGGTGGGGCGGTCCCAAGACGGAGGTCAACGCCGAGGCCTACCGGCAGATGTCGCCCAAGAACTTCGCCGACGGGCTGCGCGCCCCGCTCCTCAACCTGCATGGCACGGCCGACGCCAACGTCGACTTCGCCCAGCTGGACGAGATCGTGCGCGACCTCACGCGCAAGGGCAAGGACTTCGCGGCCCTCCACTACCCCGATGAGAGCCACATGTTCACCAAGCGGGTCACATGGGAGGACGCCTTCCGGCGCATGCTGGCCGCGTTCGACCGCTAC
>DATLTP010000207.1:0-5047 GCA_035533535.1 Bacillota bacterium
GGGCGGCGGCGACCTCCAAGACGATCGCCCGGTTGGCCAGCATGCCGGTCTTGCACGCATCGACGCCGATGTCGGTGACCACGGCGTCGATCTGGGCGCGGACCAGCTCGGGCGAGAGCGGCGCGGCCGCCGCGACCCCCAGGGTGTTTTGGGCGGTAATCGCCGTCAGCGCCGACATGCCGTAAACCCCGAAGGCGCAGAATGTCTTGAGATCGGCTTGGATGCCCGCGCCGCCCCCGCTGTCGGAGCCGGCGATGGTCAAGGCGCGCGCGGGCCTCGCCGGACTCTCTGCCCGCCCCACCGCCGCACCCCTTCTGCGGAACCGCCCCGGCCCAGGACCGCGCCCCATTGTACGGAGGGGGCCGGCCGAGGCGCAATCGCCGCCAGACCCGTTCGTCAAAACCTTCCAGGGCCCCTGGTGGCGATCCCTGGGCGGGCGACCGCTATACTCTAGCGCATAAACCTCGATAACAAGGGACGAAGATGCGCGCAGCCACGACTACGGCGAGGGCGCGGCACGGCGGACACCATTCTCGAGGAGGGAACCCGGGTGTACGCGGAGGCGTTGCTGCTGGAGATGCTGACCGATCGAGACATCGAGTTCGCGCTTGTGGCCACCGGTTCTGTGCCGGGCCCGCGACTGGAGGGCGTCGTGCGTTCCCTGCGGGAGGACCCTGACCTGCTGGCCGCCCTGCTGGAGGACCACCGCCTGGGGCCGGCCACGGCCCTGGATCCGCAGATCCTGCTGAAAGTCAGCCCCTATTTCTTCTTCTCCGTGCTCCTCCGTCGCGCCCACCGCGAGCTGCGCGCCCGCACGTTCACCGCGGAGTGGTTGGGACCCCGGCGACGCGTACCGGTCTTCGACGCGGCACGCGTCGCCGCCACGCTGGATGACCCGGCGCGTGTCCACTACCTCGCGGAACTCCTCGCCTCGTTCACCGCCAGCCGCCACGACGGCGAGCCCGGCAGAGCGCCCTCGGCGCGGCCCCAGCGACGCGCCGTGCGGGTGCCGGACGTCAACCTGGAGCACCTGCGGCGCGCGCGCCAACGCGCGGCCGCCGCCGACCACTTCGCCCTGGACCGTCGGCTCGGGGACCTGGCGCTCTTTCTGGCCGGTGTCTTTCCGGATTGTGCCCGCGGTGCGTTGGAACTGGACGAATGGGAGGCGGAGAGCGAGAATCGCTACCGACGGGCCGCGGCCGACCCACGGGCGCGCCAGTGTGGCCTGGAGGAGATCCTGGCGGGCTTGGCCGGCGAACTGCATCCGGCGCGCAAGGCGCTGAACTTCGTCGCCGACCGCTTTCTGCAGCCCCTGCGCTGCGGCTGGTTTTCCGTCGGCGCCTGATCGGCGCCTGCCTGCGCCGGGTGCGGGCCGCGCCGCCTTGGTCCGGCGACGGGGAAGGGGTCGATAGGGCAGTTGGGCACGGCCGCCGGGGCCGACGGGGCCGACGGACCGGAGTTGTCGGTGGGCCGGCGTATCTGGTACAGCCTACTCGGCGGTGCCGTGTATCGGCGCTTGGGCGCCGAGGCTGCGGGGGCCTATGCCGCCTTCCTGGCGGTGGCACTCGCCAGTGGCGTCATCGTGGCGGTGGCGGTGGCCGTGGCCACCTCCCACGGGCTCTTGGCCATCGCCGCCGCCTGGCCGAGCCTACCGGACTTCAGCGTTAGCGGCGGGCAGCTCGTGCTACCCCCTGGTGTGGCGCAGCCCGTCCGCATCACCGTCGGCGGCGCCGTAATCCTGCTCGACGCCAAGGCGGATACGGCCGGCGACCCCCTGGGCAACGCCGCCGCCGGAGTGCTGCTGACGGGCCATGAGATGCTGCTGCGCACAGGCGCCGCCGCCGGTGGCGATCGCCTGATCCCGCTGTCGGCCTTCGGCGCCTTTCCGCTCACCAAGGCCAGCATGGGCAACCTGATCGATCGTCTCGCCGGGGTTGGGGTCTGGCTGGGCGCGGGGGCCAGCGCCGTCTACGCCGTGCTCCGGGATCTGGTCCGGGCCGCGGTCATCGGCTGGGTGGGCCTGTTCGCGGTCCGCCTCCTCGGTCGGGACCCCGGTTGGCCACAGGCCTGGCGGGTGGGCCTGGCCGCCTGGACCCTGCCGATGGTCGCGGAGGCGGCTCGCGTAGCCGTGCCCGTCCCGGATTGGGCCCTCTGGATGGTCGCCTGCACCTATGCCGTCTATGGCTGCTCCTTCCTCAGCCCCCCGTGACCACGCCCATCCCTCGCGCGAGCGCCTGCAGGGCACGCTCCACCGCCGCCGGCGCCAGACGGGCGCCATGGAGCACACGGGTCTGCGGGCGTCCGTGCGCCACACGACCGAGTATGCTGGCCAGCCGCCCGGCACCCCCGCACAGGACCAGGGCCGCCCAGTGGGCGGGCAGCAGATCCAGGGCGGCCACCGCATCGGCCGCGAAGTGGCGGGAGAGCACCAGCAGGGAGCCTCCGGCGCGGACGTGGCGCTCCAGGCTGGCCTGATCGCGCACCACCGCCAGCAGCCGGATGGCCGCGCTACGCTCCAGGTGCGCCTCCAAGCGGGCATCCCCCACGGCGACGATCGCCCGCAGGGGCAGCGGCGGCGCACCTAGCGCCGCCTGCCCCGTGAGACCCCGACGTGGGTCGCTCACACGCTCGCTTCCGCGACAAGGTCGCCCTCGGGCCGCCGCTCGGCCTTGCGGTCCAGGAACCGGACGGTGCGGGCGCTCAGGTACGGAAAGACCCGGTAGGGTCCGCCCTCCTCGCGACGCTCATCGATGTGGGAGGCGCCGTGGACCAGGACCAGCCGCCCCTTGGTGAGGTAGGGGGCCAGTTTGGGGCCATACTCGCCCAGCACCTCGACCGGCCAGAAGTCGGTCGGGGTCTCCCCCTCCACTTCGTAGTCCCGATCGACGGCAACCGTGAAGCGCAACCTGGGCGTGTGGCGCTCGTTGGGGAGCTGGCCCACCTCCGCATCGCGCGTGAGCCTGCCAATCAACGTGGTCTGGTTGAACACTCTTGCACCCTTCCCCTCTCCGTCCACTGTCCGGGGCCGCGCGACCGCCCACCTTCAGGGCGGCCGGGCGCCGGGCGGCCCCGTGGAGAAGACTGGCCGCAGGGCCTCCGGTACCTCGATACGCACCAGGGCGCGCTGCTGGCCGGCGATCAGTAGCCCGTCCCCGGGTCCGCAGGCGGTCAGCCACTGTGCCTCGCGGGGCCCGAGCCGGTAGAGATCGGTGAGCCAACCCAGTTCGCGACCGTTCTGTTGGCGCATGAGGAAGACGACGGCCGCATTGGCCAGGGCGCCACGGGCCGCGCGGGCCGCCTCGGCGTCGGCGGCGGTGGGCAGGAGGTCGCCGACCGATTGCGTGGCCAGGCACACGGCGACCCCGCGCTTGCGTCCGGTGCGGAAGAGCACGTCCAGAAACCGCGCGGTCGCGGCGTGGGCCAGCAGGTGGTGGGCTTCATCGACGGCAACGGTCAGCGGCGGCGCCTCCGGCCGGACCAAGTGGTCCAGGACGTGATGCGTCAGGAGGAGAAACGCGGCGGCGACCACGGCCGGGGGCTGTCCCAGCACGTCCCGGAGATCGAAGACGACGGCGGGACCCTGGGGGATGTCCACGCCCACGCCGTCGAAGGGGCGCAGCCCACCGCGCAGGGCCGCCGCCAGGGCCTGCGCGCACCGGGCGCCCTCTGGGCCCTGCGCGGCCAACTCCCGGGCGATGTGGGTCAGCGTCGGCTCGGCGGGGAGGGTGTGGGCGACGGCAGCATCCAGGGCCGCCCACACGGTCGGCGGCGGCACGTGGCCAGCTGCCCCGACGAGCACCTCCAGGAGGGCGACCAGGCGCTCGACGCAGGCCGCACGCCACGACGCGTCGTCCGGATAGGCGTCGGCGGCGCTACCCTGGGGCCGGCAGAGTGGACTCAGCCGCGCACTGCCTCCGGCACCGAGCCGAACGTAGGCGCCACCGACGGCGGCGCACCAGGGCCCGTACTCGCCCTGTGGGTCGAACACCGCCGCCCGACGGCCGGCGAGGAGGTTCTGCGTCAGGAGGTTCTTCAGCCAGTAAGACTTGCCCGCGCCGCTGCCGGCGAGGCAGAGGGCGTGCGGGTTGGGCAGCGCGAAGCGGTCGACGGCGACCAGCGTGCGCCGGCGGGCATCGAGCCCCCAGACCTCCGCCGTCTGGCCCACCGGTGGCCAACAGAGCGGCGGTAGGGCGGCGGAGAGCGCCTCCGAGTCAAAGTTGCGCGGGCAGGCGAGCGCCGACCGGCCCAACGGCATGGTGGCGAGAAAACCCGCCTCCTGCTCCAGCAGACACCGACGCACACCGATCAACCGGCCCTCCAGCAGCGTGATCAGGCTCGAGGATCGTTGCTCCAACTCCGCCTGATCAGCCGCGAAGACCGTGATGAGCAGGTGATGGGCGAAGAGCCGCACATCACCGCGCGCCAGCGCCCCTTGGAGATCGGCCGCATCGTCGGCGGCCGCCCGGTCGGTGGCGTCCTCTTCGGTCCCGCGGGCCTGCGCCAGCAGCAGCGATGCCCGCAGGGCGCGGAGGTCTCGCCCGAGTTCGGCCATGGCCGCCGCGGAATCGAGGGGCTCGATGTGCTGCGCGAATCGGCACTCGCCCTCGAAGGCTTCCAGGACGCGCAGCCACCCCGTCTCGACCTCGCGCGGGTAACCGCGGACCGCAAACGTGCGCGCCAACCGCCCGTCCGCCAACTCCAGATGGTCCCTGTGCACAGCGACCATCTCGGGCGCCACGCCGATGGCGCCCGAAGGCCGCCCAGCACGCAACGGGGCCGCGGCTGTGGCCGCGATCCGCAGTGGTGGCCCGGCGAAGTCAGCCATGGACGACACCGACCCGATAAGACCCGTCGGTGACCACACCGCCGGTGGGGTCCGCGGAGCCGGCGGACGTACGCAGCAAGGCGATGACCTCCTCGGGTCGGAGGGTGTGCAGGGTCAGGCCCAGGCGCCCGCAGAAGCGCTGGAGTGCCCCCTGCACGCTCCCCGGCCGTGGATCCGGCCCGAGCGACGGGACAAACAGGCAACGGCGGACCACGGCGCGAC
>DATLTP010000208.1:0-5760 GCA_035533535.1 Bacillota bacterium
GACCGGCTCCGCGAGCGGCTGCTGCGGTGTAGCAGCATCCTCATCCGCGGCCCCGAGGGCTTCGAGGGGCTGAGCGAGGCCTGCTTCCGCGTGGCCGTCCGCTCGCCTGAGGACAACGCGCGGCTCCTGCTCGGTCTACAATCCTCCATTGAACCCGCAACCGCGCGGGCAAGACCCGCGCGGTCCCTGTGAAATCCTCGCTCTGGGCCGCCGGATCGGCCATCGCCTTCAGCGTCGAGGGGTTGCTGGCCCGCGGCGCGCTGGGTGGCGGGGCCTCGCTGCTCGGCGCCATCGCCGTGCGCTACGCCGTGGCGGCGGCCCTGGCCTGGGCGGCGCTGGCCCTGAGCCGCTCCGCCAAGGGCCTCAGCCGTGCCGACAACCTGCGCCTCTTCCTGCTCGGCGCCGTGGGCTACGGCGCAACCACGACCCTGCTGTTCCTGGCCTTTGTGCGCATCCCCACGTCGCTGGCCATCGTGCTGCTCTACGCCTACCCGGCCCTGGTGGCGCTTGGCGGCCACCTGCTGGGGCGCGACCGGCTGACCCCCGGCGTCGTAGTTTCGGTCGCCACCGCCATCCTGGGTGTCGCCCTCGTGAGCGCGCCCAGCGGCGGGGCCGAGCTGGCGGGGGCCCTGCTGGCCTTCGCGGCCGCGGCCCTCAACGCCGTGACGGTGCTCGGGACCGAGCCCGTTCTCGCGCGGTGCTCGCCCCTGGCGGGCACCGCCCGCCTCGTGCTCGCGGCGGCGATCGCCACGGGGCTCGGCGGCCTGGCGGCCGGGGAGCGCCTGTTGCCGCCCGCGGCCGCTCTGCCGTCTGTCGTGGGCCTGGCGCTGGTCCCCACCCTGGCGGGCGTCCTGCTCCTCAACCGCTCGCTCCAGGCCGTGGGCGCCACCCGCACGGCCGTCGTCGCCACCCTGGAGCCGATCTTCGCGGCCCTGTGGGGCCTTTTGCTGCTGGGCGAGCACCTGCAGCCCCTGCAGTGGGCGGGCGCGGCCCTGACCGTGGCCGGAGCCACGGCCGTCAGCGTCCTGCCGCGCCCGCGGAACGCACGTTCGACGTGATACGATGACGCCATGGACCTATGGGAGATGGCGGCATGAGCGCCCGCACGGTCCTCCACGTCGACGCCAATGCCTTCTTCGCCGCGGTGCACCAGGCCGAGGACCCGGAGCTGCGCGGCAAGCCGGTCCTGGTGGCCGGCGACCCCAGCCGCCGCCACGGCATCGTCCTGACGGCGTCCTATGAAGCGCGCGCGTATGGCGCGCGCACCGCAATGCCGCTTGGCCAGGCCCTCCGGTTATGCCCGCACGCCATCGTGCTCAGGCCGGACCACCGGCGCTATGTCGCCTACAGCACGCGCCTGCGCGACATCCTGTACGCCGTCTCCCCGGACGTCGAGGCCTTCAGCATCGACGAGGCCTGGTGCGAGGTCACGGGCGTCCTCCACCTCTGGGGGGGCGACCCCCTGGCGCTGGCCCGCCACATCAAGGGCCGTTCCCGCGACGAGCTGAACCTGACGGTTTCCGTGGGGATCAGCGACAGCAAGCTGCTCAGCAAGATGGCCTCCGAGCTGCAGAAGCCCGACGGGCTGACCTGGCTGCGCCGGGAGGACGTGCCGGCCCGGCTGTGGCCCCGGCCCGTGGGCGAGCTCTTTGGCGTCGGACCCCGCACGGCCGCGCGCCTGGCCGAGCTCGGCGTCCACACCATCGGCGACCTCGCCGCCTACCCGCCCGAGGTGCTGGCGCGGCGGTTTGGGCGCATGGGCATCGCCATGCACGAGCATGCGGGCGGCCGCGACGAAGCGCCGGTCGTGCCCCTCACCATGGACGACACCAAATCCATGGGCCACGAGACCACGCTCTCGCGCGATGTGGCCTCGCCCGAGGAGGTCGACCCCGTCCTGCTGGCCCTGGCCGTGCAGGTGGCCTCGCGGCTGCGGGCGGCGGGGGTGCGGGCCCGCACCATCCACCTGAAGCTGCGCGACGCGGAGCTGAAGGTCCACTCGCGAAGCCGCACCCTGCCCGAGGCGACCGACCTCGACGAGGCCATCTACGGCGCGGCGCGGGCGATGTTCGCCGAGCGCTGGCAGGCCGGGCGGGCCGTGCGCCTGGTGGGCATCAGCGCCTCGGGCCTGGAGGCCGGCGCCCAGAGGAGCCTCCTGCCCGAGCCGGGCGAGGACCGGCGGCGGCTGTACCGCGCCGTCGACCAGGTGCGCGGACGCTTCGGCGACCGCGCCATCCTGCCGGCGCGGGTGCTGCTGGACCGCGCCGACGGGCTGGCGCTGTTCGGGGATGGCGGTCGCGGCACCTCGTTCGACAAGGAGCCCCTCCGCCGCCAGGGGGACGACTGGCGGCAGCAGGGGGAGGAGCCCCCCGTGACGTAGCCCGTAGCCTGGCAGTGGGTCCCCGAAACCTTGGCGCGCCGGCATCATGACGGGGCCGACGGTCGGCTGTCGCCGCACCGAAACTACCATTGGTGATAGAATAACTATCGAAGGTGATCGATTCTGGATGGCCTCTTCCCGCTCGGGGGGCCCGTGCCGTCCAGCGACGTGGTCGACCGGGAGGACTTCCTGCGGCGGCTCACATGGGAGCTGGAGCAGGGCCACGCGATCCTGTTGGCCGCTCCGCGCCGGACTGGCAAGTCGTCCATTGCGCTCTGCGCCCTCCAGGGTCTGCGAGGAAGCGGGCACCTCACGGCCTCGGTCGACCTCTTCGCCCTCACCTCCGTCCGCGACATCGCGCTCGCCCTGGCCGATGCCATCGTGGTGGCGGCATCCGGGGGTTGGCGGGCCGAGGCCGCCCGTGCCGGCGACCGCCTGCGGCAAGCGTTGGCGATCGACCGGGTTCGCGTCGCTCTCGCCGGCTTGGAGGTCGACATCTTCCGCGAGCCGTCGCGGGCCGACCCCAGTGAGCTGCTGGACCGCGCCCTCGGCCTGGCGGAGGCCCTCGCCGAGCGGGCGGGCACCCGCTTCGTGCTCCTGCTCGACGAGTTTCAGGAAGCGCACCGCATCGGCGGCGACGACCTGCTGCGCCGCCTGCGCGCCACGATGCAGGCGCAGCGCCGGACCAGCTACCTTTTCTGCGGCAGCCAGGCCGGCGTGATGCGCGCCCTCTTCGGCGAGTCGCGCCAAGCCTTTTACCGCTTCGCCTACCCGCTGGAGCTGCCGCCGGTGCCGAGCGAGGCGTGGCGCCACTACATCGTGGCGAAGATGGAGACCCTGGGCCGCATCGTCACGGACGGGGCCGTGGACGTCATGCTGGATTGCACGGGCGGCCACCCGTACGACACCATGGCCGTCGCCAGCCGCAGCCTTTACTTTGCGGAGCGGTTCGGGCGGCGTGCGGTGGACGCGGACCTCGCCCGGGAGGCTGCCGCGGCGGCCGAGCGCGAGCTGGCCACGTTCCTGGAGGCCGAGCTTGCCGCGATGCCGGGGCGCGCGCGGGACGTGCTGGCCCGCATCGCCCTCGGTGCGCCGCTCTATGCGGAGGTAGAGGCGCCCGGCAGCGTGGCCAGGGCGCTGCGCTCGCTGGTGGCCGATGGGCTGATCACGCGCACCGGCCACGGCCGCTACGAAATCGGCGAGCGTATGCTGGCCAGCTATCTCCGCGCCCGCGGCTGAGCTTGCGGAGCGGGCAGCCCATCACATACCCTGGGACTAACGAGCGTTCGGCAGGAGGCGGTCGGCCCACGTCCAGGCGCGAGGAGATCCTGACGGCCGCGGGCGCCCTGTTCGCGGAGAGCGGCTACCACGCCACCTCGGTGCGCGACATCGCGGGCCGCGTGGGCGTGCAGGCCGCAAGCCTCTACGCGCACATGCAGAGCAAGGAAGAGTTGCTCTTTGCGATCGTGGACCGCGTCGCCGACGAGTTTGTGACGGCGATCGTTCCGATCGCCGCCGACCACGCCCGCCCGGCGGCGATCCGGCTGAGGGCGGCGCTCCGGCGCCACCTCGAAGTGGTGGCGAGGAACCTGCCGACCGCCACCGTCTACTTCCACGACTGGCGGTCCTGCGACCCTGCGCGCCGCGCCGCGATCGTGCAAAAGCGCGACACGTACGAAGCGGCCTGGCGGTCCATCATCGCGGACGGAATGGCGGGCGGCGAGCTGGCGCCCGGCGACCCGAAGATCGCCGCCCTGACCTGGCTCTCCACTGCCAACTGGTTTGCCACGTGGTACCGGCCGGAGGGCGCGCTGGATCCCGGTGCGCTCGCCGACAACTTCGCCGACCTCCTATTGAAGGGGCTGATGTCGCGGTGACCGACGCCGAGGCTTTGGAGGCGTTTGAAGCGCGCATTGCGCGCGGCGAGAAGATCGAGGCGGGCGACTGGATGCCGCTGGATTACCGCCAGGCCGCGCTGAAGCTCATTCAGATGCATGCCCAGTCGGAGCTGATGGGCTGCCTGCCGGAGCGCGAGTGGATCGCGCGGGCGCCTGGCCTGCGCCGCAAGCTGGCCCTGACGGCCAAGGTCCAGGACGAGTGCGGGCACGCGCAGCTGATCCTGCGGGTGGCCGAGGACCTGGGCGCGCCGCTTCACCGCACCCGCGAGGCCATGATGGAGGACCTGATCGCCGGCAGGGCCAAGTACCACAACGTTTTCCACTACCCGGTACCGTCCTGGGCCGATGTGGGCGTGATCGCCTGGCTGGTCGACGGCGCGGCCGTCATCACCCAGGGCGCGCTGCTCGACTGCTCTTACGGGCCGTATGGCCGCATCCTCGAGCGCATCTGCGCGGAGGAGGCCGTGCACATCCGCCATGGTGAGGACATCATCCTGTCGCTGGCCAGTGGCGACGCGGCGCATCGCCAGTCCCTCCAGGACGCCCTCAACCGCTGGTGGCGCCCGCTCTTACACTTCTTTGGCCCGCCGGATGAGCTCTCCCATGCCGCCCCCCTGTATCGGTACGGCATGCGCAAACAGACGAACGAGGAACTCCGGCAGAAGTTCCTGGGCCGGGTGATTCCGCAGATCAGGGCTGTGGGCCTTGACCTGCCTGATCCCGCCCCTGAGTGGGACGGCGAGAAGTGGGTCTACGGAGACCCGGACTGGGAGCAGTGGCGGGCCGTGATCAACGGCAAGGGCCCCATGAGCGCTGAGCGTCTGGGCCTGCGCCGCCTGACCTGGGAAGAGGGCCGGTGGATCCGGGAGGCCATGTCTGGGCGCCTGGCGGTCGCATGATCTACGAGGTGTTTGTCAAACCGGCCGCCAAGGGTGCGGAACATGCCGGCAGCGTGGCGGCCGCAACGGCCGACGCAGCCCTGGCGTTTGCCCATGAGCAGTTCGGCCGGCGCGGCGCTTGGGTGGAGATCTGGGTGGTACCCCGTGACCAGATCACGGTGATGGAAGCCGCGGACGTCCCAAGCGCCCAGTTCGACCGCAGCTACCGGCTCATGGCCGGCTACAAGCACGTCGAACGCAAGTGGCGGGAGATCGACCTCGCCGCGGCTCGCCGCGAGGAGGGCCTGCGCCGATGACGCAGGAGCAGATCCTCGCGGCGGCCGACGACGAGCTGATGCTGGGCCATCGAGATTCAGAGTGGACGGGATTGGCCCCGCACGTGGAGGCGGATGTGGCCCTCTCGTCGCTGGCGCAGGATGAGATGGCGCATGCCGCGGCGCTCTATGGGCTGCTTGCGCCGGCCGACCCCGATGCGCTCGCCTGCGGCCGGCCCCTGGCGGACTACCGCCATGCCCGCCTGGTTGAGGTGGGCGGGCGCGACTTCGCCTTCTCCGTCATCCGTCAGTATCTGTATGACATCTTC
>DATLTP010000209.1:0-11012 GCA_035533535.1 Bacillota bacterium
GTTGAGGTCGGCGCCGAGGGCGCCGACCACCAGGACAAACAGCAGCCAGCCCGCGAGGGCGGGTGCCGCCAGGGCCACCAGCGCCGTCACGATGAGGGCGACCAGGGCCAGGCCCGCCAGGAACGGGCTGTCGACCAGAAAGTGATAGATGGCGCCCCAGACCTTCAATGTGAACCCCCCGCGGCCGTCGCGGCCGCATGTCCAGACGGCGCCGACGTGCGGGCGCGCACCATGGCGACGGCGCCCCACGAGACCAGGATGAAGCCGACCAGCAGCCAGATGGCGCTGGCGTCCTGATGCCACCAGGCCACACCGAGGCCCTCGCCCGCCCACAGCGTGCCGAAGGTTGTCAGCATCAGCCCGACCACGAACTTCATGTTGTTCTCGGGGACGCGCTGCAACGGCGTCTTCAGGGCCACGCCGGCGATCAGGACCAGGCCCAAGGCGATGGCCGCGCCAGCGATTGCCGACCCGAACAGCCGCGTGGACGCCCCCAGCGAGATCACGATGAAGACGACCTCGAGGCCCTCCAGAAGAACGCCGTTGAAGGAGGTGAGCAGTCCCTCCCAGTCGGTGGCGCCCTTTCTCAGCTCGGCGACCTCGCGCTCGAAGATGCTGGCCTCGTCGTGAAGCTTGATGACGCCGCCGGCCCGGAGGATGGCCTTTCGCAGCCACTTGAGGCCGAACAGCAGCAGCAGCACGCCCACGACGGTCCGCAGCACGGCCAGGGGGATGAGATGAATGAGGGCGATGCCGAAGATTGCGCAGATGGCGGCCAGCGCCACGACGCCCAGCAGGGCGCCATTGATGGAGCTGCGCCAGCCCCGCGCCACGGCGACGGCCAGCACGATGGTGAAGGCTTCCACGAATTCGACGCCGGAAGCCAGCCCGGAAGCGACAGCCACGGCCCAGTTCAAGCCTCGCGTTCCCCCTCCGCACCCAAAGTCAAGGGCGGACCATGCACTGATCCGCTCTCATGCGCGCTCTCCACCATGCCGCTCCCTGCCGGCGATAGAACCTGCCCGTCGGCAGGTGGGCGCCTCCCACGCGGCTCATGGGCGCACCGCGCCTTGCGGCGCTGGTGTGCACGCCACCGCGCGGAGTCCGGCTCCCGATGAAATGGTGTAGGTTCCACATGTCCGGCAGGGTCGCGCACACAGCCGGGAGCGCGCGGCTTTAGGGTATCACTGACCGGACTCCCCCTGCAACGCGGCTCAGTTCACGCGCAGGCGCAGTTCGCGCAATTGCGCCGGGGTCACGGCCGCCGGGGCGCCCGTCATGAGGTCGGCTGCCCGGGCCGCCTTCGGGAACGCGATGATGTCCCGGATGGAATCCGCGCCAGCCATCAACATCACAATGCGGTCCAGCCCCAGGGCAATGCCGCCATGCGGCGGGGTGCCGTACTGCAACGCTTCCAAAAAGAAGCCGAAGCGCTCGGCGCCCTCCACGCCCATCGCCGTCAGCACGCGGCTCTGGACCTGGCTGTCGGCGATGCGGATGCTGCCGCCGCCGATCTCATAGCCGTTGAGCACCAGATCGTATTTCATGGCCCGGACCCGTGCCGGCGCTGTCTCCAGAAGCGGCAGGTCCTCCTCGCGCGGCATGGTGAACGGGTGCTGCGTGGCCGCCCAACGGCCCTCGGTCTGCTCCCACTCGAACATGGGCCAGTCCGTCACCCAGCAGGGGCGCCAGGCCGCGGTGTCAGTCAGCTTGAAACGCTCCCCCGCCCAAAGCCGGGTCCAGCCGAGGACAGCCGCAACCACGCCCGGTTGGTCGGCCACCAGCAGGATGACGTCAGCGGTCTGAGCGCCCGTCTCGGCGCGGATGGCCGTCAGTTCGGCCTCGCCCAGGAACTTGGCGATTGGCGAGCGCAAACCGGCCTCTTCCGCCACCATCCAGGCCATGCCCTGGGCCCCACGGCGGCGCGCTTCCTCCACCAGTTGGTCCAGCTCCCGCCGGCTGAGCGCGCTTCCGCCGGGGACGCGCAGGCCCCGCACCACGCCGCCGGCCGCCAGCGTGCGCGCGAACGCCTCGAATCCGGTGTGGGCAAACACGGCGCTGAGGTCAACGATCTCCAGGTCCAGGCGCAGGTCCGGCTTGTCCGAGCCATACTTGAGCATCGCGTCCGCGTACGTGACGCGGGGGAAAGGGCCGGGCAGGTCGACGCCGGCCGCTCTTCCGCAGACCTCGATCAGCATCCGCTCGGTCAGGGCGAGCACGTCCTCCGCCTCAACAAACGACATCTCCACGTCGAGCTGCGTGAACTCCGGCTGGCGGTCGGCCCGCAGGTCCTCGTCCCGGAAGCAGCGGACGATCTGGAAGTACCGCTCCAGGCCCGCGATCATCAGCAGCTGCTTATACAGCTGGGGCGACTGGGCAAGGGCGAAGAAGGTCCCGGGCTCCTGGCGGTTGGGCACCAGGTACTCGCGCGAGCCCTCGGGCGTGCTTTTGGTGAGAAACGGAGTCTCCACCTCCACGAAGCCCTCGGCCGTGTAGAACTCGCGGATCCCCTGGAAGATGCCGTGGCGCAGGCGCAGGTTGCTCTGCATCTTCGGGCGCCGGAGGTCGAGGTAGCGGTAGCGCAGGCGCAGCGCCTCGTCCACCGCGTCCGCGTGGGCGAAGTCAAAGGGCAGCGGCTTGGCGACGGAGTAAGTCTCCACCTCGGCCGGCACGACCTCCACCTCGCCCGTTTCCAGGCGGGGGTTTTCGTTGCCGGGTAGCCGCGTCCGCACACTGCCGCGGACGCCCACGGCGCTCTCCGCCCGCCAGCGCTCGGCGGCCTCGAACAGCTCCGGCTGTTTGGAGGGGTCGAAGACGACCTGGACGACGCCCGACCGGTCGCGCAGGTCGACGAACAGCAGGCCGCCATGGTCGCGGGAGGACTCCACCCAGCCGCCGAGGGCGACCTCGCGGCCCTGATCGGATGCCCGCAGGCTGCCGCAGGCTGTGTCGCGATGAATCTTCATGATGATGGACCCTCCTCGTCGCTGAGCGCGTCCCGCGGGTCGGCCAGCAGCTGCTCCCATGCCACCTCGCGCTGGTCCCCGCCCCGGAGCGGCCGGATCACGGCCACGCCGCGGTCGCGCTCCGGCGCGTCGCGGATCACCGCCCAGGTCGCCCCGGAACGATCGGCAGCGCGCATTTGCGCGCGCAGACTCCTGCCGAGCGGATCCATATCGGCGGCCAGGCTCGCTTTACGAAGGGCCTGGCAGGCCGCCAGCGCCTCGCGCCGCGAATCCGAGGCCACATAGACGTCCAGGGCCGGCTCGGCGGCGGGCAGCGCCGTGGCCACGGCCAGCAGCCGCTCCATGCCCACCGCAAAGCCTGCCGCCGGTACCGCGGGGCCGCCCATCGACTCCACCAGGCCGTCGTAGCGGCCGCCGCCCAGGATGCTGTTCTGCGCCCCCAGCTCGCCGCTCACGAACTCGAACACCGTGCGCGTGTAGTAGTCAAAGCCCCGCACCAGCGTGTGGTCCACCGTGTGGGCGATGCCGAGGTCGGTGAGGTACCCGCGCAGGGCCTGGAAGTGCTGCGCGCAGTCCGCGCACAGATGGTCGACGGCCTGCGGCGCCCCGGCCACCGCCTCGCGGTCCTTCTTGCAGTCGAGCAGCCGCAGCGGGCTGCGCTCAAAGCGGCCCTGGCAGTCCTCGCACAGGTTCGGCAGCAGGGGCCGGTAGTAATCCCGCAGGGCCTGCAGGTAGGCGGGCCGGCAGGCCGGATCGCCGATGGAGTTCAGGCGCACCTGGAAGTCGCGCACACCCAGGGTGCGCAGGAGGTCGGCCACCAGCGCGATCAGCTCCGCGTCGGTCGCGGGGTCGGCGCTGCCGATGGCCTCGCAGCCGAACTGATGGTGCTCGCGCAGCCGCCCGGCCTGGGGCCGTTCGTAGCGGAAGGCCGAGAGGGTCACGTAGAACAGCTTGCAGGGCATGGGCCCGCCCTGCAGCCCACCCTGCAGGAAGGCGCGCACCGTGCCGGCGGTGCCCTCCGGACGCAGCGTCAGCTCGCGTCCGCCCCGGTCCTTGAAGTCGTACGTCTCCTTCTGGACGACATCCGTTGTGTCGCCCAGGTTTCGGTGAAAGACCTCGCTGTGCTCGAAGGTCGGCGTGCGCAGCTCGCCATAGCCGTAGCGGCGGGCAAGGGTGCGGCAGACGGCCTCCAGGCCGCGCCAGCGCGCCGCCGCCTCGGGAAAGACATCTTCGGTGCCGCGGGGCCTGGCGAGCAAATCCATCGGCAAGCCACCTCCCGGGAACGAAAAGAAGACCCCGCCCCAAGCAAGGGGCGAGGCCATCAGCTTCGCGGTGCCACCCTCGTTCATCCGGGACCTCCCCAGGGAGGGCCCGAACCTCACGACCGGCGGTAACGTCGCCGGGGACGGCCGCGCTTTGTCGCGGCGCTCGGGGGTGTCGGGGCGGCGGTCCGCGCCGGCCTTGCACCTGTGGCCAGCTCGCTGCTGCGGAACGGGATCCGCCCGGGGCCCCCTCATCGCATTGCGACTGAGTGTATCCGGGGCCGCGTGGGCATGTCAAGGCGCGGCGGCCGGGGCGGCGAGGCGCCGAGGCTGGTGTCCGGGGATGCCGCATCGGGTGGCGGACGGTGGGCCAAGCGGCAGCCGCCCAGCCAGGGCCGGAGGCCGCGGACCGTGAGGTGGCTGGCGGTGGGCCAAGCGGCCGCCCAGCTTGGGCCGGAGGCCGCGGACCATTGAGGTGGCGGACGGTCGGCGAAGCGGCCGCCCAGCCAGGGCCGGAGGCCGCGGACCTTCCGCCTCCGTCGCCAACCGCGCGGCACCGTGACCGGAGCGGACGCCGCCCCGCGCCGCCCCTATGCCTGCGCTGGGACGGCCGCCGTCAGCCCGTAAAAGGCCGGCCCGATCCGGACCGGGTTGCCAGGCACGAACCCAGCGGCCGCCAGCCACTCCGCCGCGCGGCTCGACGGTACCCGCTCCGCCGGGCTGGGCCCCCGCCCCGCGCCGGCCTCCGGGTCCCAGTCGACAATGCCCAAGCGCCCGCCTGGCCGCAGCACGCGGCGCAGCTCGGCGATGGAGGTGTGGGGATCGGCCAGCTCGTGCAGCACGTTGATCAGGAGCGCGGCATCAACTGAGGCCGCGCCAAGGGGCAGCAGCGACTCCTCCACCAGCGTCGGCACGATGTTGGTCAGACCGGCCTCGGCGGCTCGCCCGCGCAGATGCTCCAACGCCTCCGCGGAGATATCCGCGGCGATGACACGTCCAGTCGGACCGACCGCCTCGCCGAGCGGCAGAGCGACAAAGCCGGGACCGGTGCCGAGGTCGAGGACCGTCTCCCCGGTCCTGGGCTCCACGAGGGCGAGGATCTGCTCGGGCGGCTGCGCCCGGCGGCGCTCGTCGCTGACCAGCATCGCCCAGTTGCCGCCGAATTTGTGGGCCACGTCGATCCCCCTAACCCGCTATGCTACGTGGAGACTTGGCCCACCGCAAGCCGCCCCGAACCGCCGTGGCGGCAGGCAAATCCGCCCTCGCCGCGAAATCTCCACTTCACCATGCCCACGCTTCGGGACGACCCCGCCCTGCACGAGTTGGCCGACCGCCTCAGCCGGAGGTGGTTTCAGACACCATTCGACGGCCGCGCCATCTGGGCGGCCCGTCTTCGCTACCGGGCAGGCGAGTTCCGCCCCTCCGACCGCACCATCCGTGTCTCGCGGCCCTACCACGAGCGCTACGGCGCCCCCGTGACCGAGGGGATCATGCTCCACGAGCTCTGCCACTGGTGGCTGCACCATTCCGGCATCGCCCACCGCGAGGACGCGGAGGTCTTCCAATCGCTGCTGGCGCGAACGGGAGCCCCGCGGCGTGCTCCCGCCGCCCCCATGCCGCCGCGGCCGACCTACGCCTACCGCTGTCCGGTCTGCGCCCGCCGCTACCTCTACCGCCGCCATGTCTCCGGCTATGCGTGCGGCGACTGCTGCCGCCGGTTCGCGGGCGGCAGCTTCGACGCCCGCTTCCTGCTGCGGGCGGAGGTCTCGGCGTAGGGCGGCCGTCCACCTCGCGAGCAGGCTTCTCCCCGCCGCCGCCGACGTACCCTGCCCCCGCCGCGCGCTGCACACGCCGGCGCTCGTCCTGGTCGGGGGATTGAAGATGATGCTGGTGTAGGCAGAAAAAGAGCGGGCGCCGGGATGACCCCGGCGCCCGCTCGCGCGCGCCTCACAGGATTCGTGCGGCCTTACGGCCGGGCGACGAACCAGGTGCCGCCGGAGTCGGTCACGTTCTGGCCCGTGACGTCGCCGGTCTTCTTGTCGCTCACATAGGTGTACAGCGGCTTGCCGTTATAGGTCACCTGAGTCTTGCCTGCCGTGGTGATCGTGGCGAGCTTGCCGGTGACGCCCGAGCCCGCCGTCGGCGTGCCGCTGGCCGTCAGGTACGGCCACAGGGCCGTGCAGGCCTGGTCAATGCAGGCGCTCTTGTCGGTGGAGTCGGCGCTGTAGGTGTAAAGCGACATCTTGTTGCCATCGCAGAGCACATTGCCAAGGGTCGTGCTGCAAACCTGAACGGTGGCGCCGCCGCTGGCCGTGCCGCCGCCGGTGGTGGTGCCACCGCCGCCCGTGCTGCTCCCGCCAGGATTGCCGCACGCGGCCAGCATAATGGCGACCAGCGGCAGCGCCACGGCCGCCATGAGGCCGCGCCCGAGCCAGGAACGCCGGCCCATACGAACCTCGGTACCCTTCACCATGAAAACCCCTCCCCAACCCGGGCCCTCTTCCCCCGCCGGGCTAGCCCCGACGGGCGATCGCCCCATTTCGCGGCGAGGACGCCGCTTTGCGGCGCCTCGTTAAGCCAGCACTCAGATTACATGGTGCCCCCGGCGGCTGCAATAGCGTGCCGTCATCAAGGAGTCATCAAAACAGCCTGCGGCTATCGATCAGGATCGTCACCGGCCCGTCGCCGGCCACGTCCACCGCCATATGCGCCCCAAACTGGCCCTCCGCGACCTGCAGCCCCGCCGCCCGCAGCGCTGCCGCCAGGTCTGCCAGGAGCGCCCGCCCCACCGCGGGCGCGGCCGCCGCCGTGAAGTCGGGCCGCAGGCCGCGGCGCACATCGCCATAGAGCGTGAACTGCGGCACGAGCAGAATGGCCGCCCCAGCCTCCCCCGGCCCCAGGGCCATGCGCCCGTCGGGCCCGGCGAAGACGCGCAGGCCGGCGATCTTGGCGGCAAGGTAGCGGACATCGTCCGGTCCGTCGCCCTGCCCCGCCCCAACGAATGCCACCAGGCCAAACCCGATGGAGCCGACGACCTCGCCCGCCACGCGGACGCAGGCCGGCCCGCTGCGCTGGACGACGGCCCGCATGGCTTACTGGGCGTACGGCCGCAGCACGCGATCGACGCGGTAGACGTCGCGCACCTTGAGGATCTTGCGCCGCAGGTTCTCCAGGTGGTCAAGGTTCTTAATCTCGAGCACGAACCCGATGACCGCTCTGTCAGAGCGCCCGCGTCCGCGGGCGCTCGCCTCGATGATGTTCGTGCGTGTGTCCGCCAGAATCTGCGTGACATCCGACAACAGGCCGGGCCGGTCGAGCCCGTGGATCTCCACCTCCACCGGGTAGTAGGAGGCATCGACCTGCTCCCAGGCCACCTCGATCAGGCGGCCCTCCTCACCCCGGTGGCTGAGCAGGTTCGGGCAGGCCGGGTGGTGGATGGACACGCCGCGCCCGCGGGTCACGTAGCCGACGATGGGGTCGCCGGGCACCGGGTTGCAGCAGCGGCCGAAGCGCACCAGCACGTTGTCGATGCCGCGCACCTTCACGCCGTCGCTGCGGCGGTTCAGGTGGCCCCGCTTGCTCCCGGACGGCATCTCGGTCAGGGACTGCGCCTCGGCCTCCGCCCTGGCGTGCTGCTCCTCGACCTTGCGCCACTGATCGCGCAGCCGGCCGACGACCTGGGCGGCGCTCGTGCTACCGAAGCCGACTGCGGCCATCAGATCGTCGACGCTCTGGTAGGAGAAGCGCCGCATTGCCTCCTCCAGCCAGTCCGCGCGCAGGAGCTGGGCGGGGTCGAGCGAGAGCCGGCGGCACTCTCGCTGCAGGGACTCCCGGCCCCGGGTCACCGCCTCGTCGCGGCGCTCCCGCTTGAACCACTGCCGGATGCGGTTCTTGGCTGTCGAGGTCCGCACGATGGCGAGCCAGTCCGCTGAGGGCCCGGCCTGCTTGTGCGTCAGCACCTCGACAATGTCGCCGTTCTCCAGGTGGCGGTCCAGGGTGACGATGCGCCCGTTGATCTTGGCCCCCACGCAATGGTGGCCAATCTCCGTGTGGATATGGTACGCGAAGTCGATGGGCGTGCTGCCGGCCGGCAGTTGGATCACATCGCCCTTGGGCGTGAAGACGAAGACCTCGTCCGAAAAGATGTCGAGCTTGAGCGACTCCATGAACTCGCGCGGGTCCTTGAGGTCGCGCTGCCAGTCGAGGGCGTCGCGCACCCAGACCAAGCGCCGGTCGAAGTCGTCGTCCGTGGACCCCTCTTTGTACTTCCAGTGGGCGGCGATACCGTATTCCGCCGTGCGGTGCATCGCCCAGGTACGGATCTGGATCTCGAACGGCTCGCCCCGGGGGCCGATGACCGTGGTGTGCAGGGACTGGTACATGTTCGACTTCGGCATGGCGACATAGTCCTTGAAGCGGCCCGGCATGGGCTTCCAGGTCGCGTGCACGATCCCGAGCACGTTGTAGCAGTCGCGAACCGACTCCACAATGACCCGCACCGCGATGAGGTCATAGATCTGCGACAGGTCATGCCCCTGCTCGTACATCTTCTCGTAGATGCTGTAGAAGTGCTTGGCGCGGCCTGAGACCTCGGCCCCGATGCCGGCGGCCTTCAGCCGCTCGCGCAGGTCCGCCATCAGCTCGGCGGCGAACTCCTCGCGCTCCTGGCGCTTATGGGGAATGCGCCGGGCCAGCTCGGCGTAGATGTCCGGCTGGAGAAAGCGCAGGGCGAGGTCCTCCAGCTCCCACTTGAGGCGGAAGATCCCCAGCCGGTGGGCGATGGGGGCGTAGATCTCCAGGGTCTCGCGCGCCATGGCCTGCCGCTGCTCGGGCAAAAGCGGCTCCAGGGTGCGCATGTTGTGCAGGCGGTCAGCCAGCTTGATCAGGATGACGCGGATGTCGCGGGCCATGGCGATCAGCATCTTGCGGAGATTCTCAGCCTGCTCCTCGGCGCGGCCGCCAACCGGCAGCCGGGCCAGCTTGGTCAGCCCGTCCACCAGCATGGCCACCTCGTCGCCGAATTCGGCGCGGATGGCGTCCAGGCTGATGCCGGTGTCCTCGACGACATCATGCAGGAGCGCGGCGGCGATGGTGGCCCCATCGAGGCCGAGGTCGGCGACGATGCCGGCGACGGCCAGCGGGTGGCCGATGAAGGGTTCGCCGGAGACCCGGTTCTGACCCGTGTGGGCCCGCTCGGCAAACGCATGGGCATGCTGGATCAGGGCCCGGTCAGGCTCCGGCAAGCCGCCAGTGCGGTCGAGCAGAACCGCGAGCGAGGCGACCGGCTCGGTTTTCACCATGCGCGCACCCATCGCGCGGCGCCCCCGCCTTCGCTTTATTCAAAGTATTATAGCACGGCAGCGCTCCCGCACCTGGGCGGCCAGGCGGAAGGTGGGGCTGGCGGCCAGGTCCACTGCCTCCGAGCGCAACTCGGCGCCCGCGATCAGGCCGAGCTCGCCGAAGATCGCAGCCGCCGCGCGGGCCGTCGGCAGCGGGAGCCCGGCGGCGGCGCTCAACTGCAGGGGCAGGACGGGCAGGGCGGGCAGCGGCCCACGCGCCGCCATGGTGCGCAGGCCCTTATAGGCGTTGACCAGCGGCGGCCGGTCCGGGAAGGCCGCAAGGAAGCCGGCCCAATCCCCCTCCGCTGGGCGGAGGTCGAGCACATCGAGCTGAAGCCGCGCCTTGCCGCGGTAATCGTCGCGGCGAAGCGCGCAGCAGACGTCCCAGCGGGAGCCTTCCTGCAGGCCGGCGGCGGCGTAGCCGAGGCCGAACCCGATGGCGTCCACGCCCTGGAGGGTCAGCTTGAGGTGGCGGCCTGACTGGCCGACCGTGCGCACCTGGCGGGCGGGTGCTGCTCGGAGCACCAGCCGCGGTTGCGGGTTGCCCTCGCCGTGGGGCTCGAGCGCAGCGAGCGCCTGTGCGGTGTCCAGGGTGAGCTCGGCCGGCAGCAATTCGCCATCCAGCGGCCAGACGGGCGACCCGCCCGCCGCCGAGGACGGTAAGTAGCGACGGAGCGCCTCCGCCAGCGTCTCGGGGTTCCGGCATTCAAAGCCCGCAGCGCCGGGATGGCCGCCGAAGCGGTCCAGGTGAGCCGCACAGGCCGTCAGCCAGGCCGTCGCGTCCCAGCCGGCGGGGGCGCGCACGGAACCGCGCCAGCCGTCGCCGGAACGCCCGAGGAGGAACACTGGCTTGCCCGCCTCCTCGCAGAGGCGCGAGGCCACCAGTCCAAGCACGCCAACATGCCAGTCCTCGCCGTAGAGAAAGACGAACGGATCGGCACTGCTGCCGTCCAATGAGACGGCCACGGCGGCCTCCGCCTCGCGGCGTTCCGCGGAAGCCGCCTCGATGGCGGCCAGGGCGTCAGAAACCGAAACCGGCCCCTCCGCCAAAAGCAGCCGCAGCGCCGGACCTGCATCCCCCATGCGGCCGGGGGCGTTCAGCCGCGGCGCAACCCGGAAGGCGAGGTCGCGGGCCGTGGGCACGCCTTCACCGAGCAGGGCGAGCACGCCGGGGCGCCCCCGGCCCGCGCGCAGGCGGCGGAGGCCCTCCTGGACGATGGTGCGATTCTCGCCCAGGAGCGGCACCACGTCTGCCACCGTGGCCGTCGCCACCAGGTCAAGATCCTCTTCGGGCGCGCGGCCGAGGGCGCAGGCGAGCCGCCACGCCACGGCCGTGCCGCAGAGGTCGCGGAACGGATAGCGGCTGAGCGGGTCGTGCGGGTTGATCACGGCCAGGGCGGGCGGGCGCTCCGGACCTGGCTGGTGGTGGTCGGCGATGATGAGGT
>DATLTP010000210.1:0-30592 GCA_035533535.1 Bacillota bacterium
CAGAGACACCTCCGGTTGGGGTCCGGCCGCCTCCAGCCGCCAGTTCAGCACCTGGGTCCGGATGCCCGGCGGGATGTGGCTGTACAGGCGCCGGTACTCATCCGCAAAGGTCCCCTCGATGCCCGGCACGTTGGCCGGTCCCAGTGCGCCCAGGGGAATCGGGACAGTGATTTCGTGCACCTGGCCCAGCAGCCGCATGTCAGCGGTGCGGCGCACCCGGATCTGGTCGCCGGCGATCCCGGCTTCGGCCAGCAGCTCCCGTCCGCGCGCCTCCATCGCGGCCAGGGCACGGTTGACCTCTTCCCAGTCGCTGTCCTCCAGCGGTGAGGGCAGCGACTGGGCGAATTCGAAGGAGATGGGCGCGGCGAGGAACCCGAGCGCCGAAGCGGCCCCGGCCGCGGGTGGCACGATCACCTCCGCCATGCCCAGGATGCGGGCGACCCGGGCGGCGTGGGCCGGGCCTGCGCCCCCGAACGCCACCATGGCGAAGCGCCGCGGGTCCTTGCCCTTCTCCACGATGTGGTTGCGGGCCGCGGCCGCCATGTTTTCGTTGACCACGCTGTGGATGCCCCAGGCGGTCTCCACGGCGCCGAGGTGGAGCTCCGCCGCCAGCCGCTCCAGCGCCGCGCGCGCCGCGGCCACATCGAGCGTCATTCGCCCGCCGAGGAAGTACCCCGGATCCAGGTAGCCCAGCAACAAGTTGGCGTCGGTGACCGTGGGCTCCGCGCCGCCCTGGCCGTAACAGGCCGGGCCGGGCGCGGCGCCGGCGCTCCGGGGGCCGACCTTGAGCAGGCCCATGTCGTCGCAGCGCGAGATGCTGCCACCACCGGCCCCGATTTCGATCATGTCGATGACCGGCGTGCGGATGGGCAGGCCGCTGCCGCGGTGGAAGCGGTGCACGCGCGCCGCCTCCACGGCTGGCGCCACCTCGGGACGGCCCCCGGCGATCAGGCAGGCCTTGGCCGTCGTGCCGCCCATGTCGAAGGCCAGAAGGGTGTCCCGGCCGATCAACGCGCCCAGGAAGGCCGTGGCCAGGGCACCGCCTGCCGGCCCCGACTCCAGCAGACGCACCGGCAGTTCGCGCGCCATGCGCGGCGACGCGCTGCCCCCGCTGGACTGCATCAGGTACAGGTTGCCGCGGAAGCCGGCGGCGGTCAGGGCTGCTTCCAGGTGCTCCAGGTAGCGCGAGACCAGCGGCTGCACGTAGGCGTTGGCCACCGTCGTCACCGAGCGCTCGTACTCGCCGATCTCCGGGGCGACCTCGCTCGAGATGCTGACGCTCAGCTCAGGGAACTCCTCGGCCGCGATCCCCCTGACCGCCTGCTCGTGGGCCGGGTTGCGGTAGGCGTGCAGAAAGCAGACGGCCGCCGCCTCCACGCCCTGCTCCGAGAGGCCTCGCAGGGCCGCGCGCACCTGGGCCGCATCGAGCGGCAGCAACGCCTCGCCGTCCCGGCTCATCCGTTCGTCGACCTCGTGGCGCAGGTCCCGCGGCACCAGCGGGGCCGGGAACTGCAGGAAGAGGTCGTAGATGTCGTAGCGCTGCTCGCGGCCCATCTCCAGCACGTCCCGGCTGCCGCGGGTGGTCAGCAGGCCGACCCGCGCCCCCGTGCGCTCGATGATGGCGTTGGTGACCAGGGTCGTGCCGTGCACCACCATGGCCAGGTCGGCGATTTCGCAGCCGCCGGCCGCGGCCAGTTCCGCCAGGCCGGCCAGCGCCGCCCGCGCGGGATCGTCGGGCGTCGTCAGCCGCTTGTGGATGCGCAGCTCGCCGCTCGACTCATCGATGAGCACGAAGTCGGTGAAGGTGCCGCCGATGTCGATCCCGACTCGGTAGGGTCCTGCCAATACGCTCACTCCCGTCGCAAGGCTGGGCGGGGCTAGGCGAACGACCAGCCGTTGGCTTCCAGCACGCGCCGGAGGTTCTCGCGCAGGCTCGCCGAGGCTGCGATGGTCTCGGGCCGCGTCAGGCGCCTCGCCGTGTGTTCCGCCCAACCGTAGAAGCGGTCGTCGGGGGCGGGGGGCTCGCCGGCGATGGAGACGTGGCGGCCGTCGTAGGTCCTGGTTTCGGCCATCACCCGGTCGTACTCGGCCACCGCGTCCTCCATCGGCTCATCGGAGTAGTGCTCGCGATGCACGATCGCCCGCAGGGGCAGGCGGGGCTTGATCTCCGACTGCCGGCGGACCTGGCCGAGGGCAAGTCCGGTAAGGGCATAGGTGCCCTCGGGCAGCCGCAGCAGGTCGATGACCTCCTGAGGGTTGTTGCGGATCGAGCCGCAGAAGCAGGCGCCGAGGCCGAGGGATTCCGCGGCCAGCAGGGCGTTCTCCGCCGCCAAGGCCGCGTCCATGCTGGCCAGCAGGAACATCTCGAGGAAGCGGGCCTGGAAGGGCCTGTTCTGGCGCCGGCACACGTGCCGAAGCCGGTGGATGTCCGGACAGAAGACCAAAAAGGCCGGACACTCGCGCACCATGGCCTGGCCGCCGCACAGTTCGGCGAGGCGTTCCCTGCGGGCGGGCTCGCTCACGACGATGATGCTGTACGCCTGCAGGTTCGACGAGGTGGGGGCGCTCTGCGCGGCGACGAGAATGCGATCGAGCGCTCCGGCGGGCAGGGGGTCGGAGCGGAAGCTCCGCACCGAGGCGTGCCGCGTCATCAGATCGAGGGCCGGGGCGGCAGCCCCTGCCGGCACCGGCATCCTGATCAGCTCGAACCGGCTCCTACGTTCGGGGCCCTGGGCGTTCCCGCCGGTCGCTTCCGTCAAACTCGCGTTGCACCTCCGCCGTGCGCGTCGATGTCCGGGTCCTAGATGCCCTGGCCCTGGGTCTGGAGATGGCGCATGGAACCGTACAGGCCAACGATGCGCGCGAACTCCCCGGCGTCGAAGAACGCGGCCTGACCGGCGCCGTAAGCCTTGGCGACCTCGAGGGCGAAGCGCACCGCCAGTTCGATGTCCACGGCGTGCGAGGCGCCGGTGGCGCAGCCGGGGACGGCCGTCTCCGCCGTGAGGGCCACCCCCACCACCGGGGCCGCCGTGGCCGCCGCGGGCTGCAGGATGCTGTTGATGTGGAAAAGGCCGTTTCCGTAAGGCGTGATGTCCTGGGTCGTCAGCGGCAGCACCGACGGGAGCTGCCCGGTCACCCACTGCAGGATGTCGAGCAGGTCCTCGCTCGTGCGCAGGATGTACCCCTCTTTGACCGTGGGGGTGATGGCGATGCCGCGCCGGTTCACCAGGCGGTTGCCTCGTGTGGTGTCGATGGAGAGGATGGCCTCCATCGCGGCTTCGACCTCATGGCGGTTCATGACGGCGGACGTCACGGGCGCGCCCATGAAGGGCACCGGCTGGTGGGGCCGGACGGGCGCGCACGGGCAGATGTGGGTCACCAGGATGACGTCGCCGGGTAGGCGATCGCCCCTTTGCGCCATGTCCCCCAGCTTGAGGGCCGCGGCCAGAGCCGCCGCGGCGCCGTCGCCGTCCGAGACCATGCCGATCCGTTCCGGGCGCGCGCCGATGCCGCCCAGCCGGCCGATGACGCCCAGGGTAGGGGCGCCGCCGCCGGCCAGCCGGCCCGCCGTACCCGGCACCACCACCCGCACGAAATCGGTGGCCCCCTGCTCCCCCCGCACCGTCTGCACCTCGACCCGCTCCAGACCGCGGCGCCGCAGGTGCTCGGCCACGGCGGCGCCGTCGACGCGCGGGTGATCCAGCAGGTCGAAAATCTCCAGGGTCTGGCTCAGGGCCATGTCGGGGCCTCCCTCCGCCAGGGCGCGACCCGTAGCCATGGATGGCGTAGGCCGTGCCGTTCCCGTAACCAGGGATGGTAAAGGCTGTGCTGGATGCACTAGTCGACGATCTCCGCCATCACGCGCGCGATGGCCGAGCGCGCCAGCACGACGGGTCGCCCGAGCGCGGCGGCCGCGGCCCGCTTCATGCCGAGGCTGTACCCGAAGCAGTCCAGGAACGCCACGTCGACGCCGGCCGCCGCGAGCTCCTGGGCCGCCGGCGCCACCTCGTCCTTTCCGGTGTACGGCGAGGCGGACACGATGGTGGGGTCGACCCCCATGGCCGCCCACTTCCTTCGTGCCTGCTCAACCTGCGCCGGCAGCGGTGTGAAGACGCCGATCCGGCCCCCGGCTCCGGCCAAGCCGCGGACCAGGCCATACAAGGCCTCCTGAGGCCGGATCACCGGCCGCCGCGCATGGAAGCGGGGAAACTCCCCCGTGCAGAGCAGCAGGGTCGCGTCGACACCATCGCCCTCCAGTGCCTCGATCTGCCGCTGTACCAGCGGCAGGAGGCGCGGCTTGCCGAGGGTCACCGAGGTACCGTCCCGCAGGAGGGTGACCAGGACATAGTCCTGGGGCCCGGGGCTCAGCGCGGCGATGTCCTTCGCGTCCAGACCGTCCAGAGCCCCCCGCTGGATGACGCGATAGCCCGGCCCCAGCGTGGCGGCGATCTCCGTGACCAAGTCGTCGGCGCGCGGCGCCTGGCCGATGGTAAGGGTGCCTATGCTCTTCATTCCGGTCTCACCTCCGGCCGCCGCGGTAGAGGGACTCCAGGCCAACCCAACGCTCCGTGAGCAGCACGACGCTCACGGTGAGCGCGATGTTGACCGTCCCCACCGCCGCGGCGGTGGGATCAAAACTGAAGCGCAGATAGTCGAACAGCTGAAGCGGCAGCGGCGTGGCCTGCACGCCGGACAGCAGCAGCGAGATCGGGAACTCGCCGAACGAGCTGACGAAGGCGAGTGTGGCGCCGCTGACGATCCCGACCTTGATTAACGGCAGCGTCACGCGCAGGAAGGTCCGCCAGCCGTCGGCGCCGAGCGAGCGCGCCGCCTCCTCCAGGTTGGTGTCGAAATGCGTCAGCACGACCGACACCGCCAGGAAGACGAACGGGATGCAGATGAGCGTGTGGCCGATCAGCAACGTCATCAGGCCCTGGGTCCGCAGGCGGATGCCGTAGAAGAAGATGAGTAGGGCCACGCCGGTCAGGATGGCCGGCAGCTCCAGCGGCGCCACCATCAGCAGCCGCAGCGCGTTCGCCCAGCGGCCGGCGTGCCGGACCGCGAACAGGGCGCCGAGCGTGCCGAGCACGGCGGCCAACGCCGTGGCCAGGGCCGCCAGCTCCAGGCTGAAGAGGAACGAGCTCGTGAAGGTGCTGTTGTGGGCGAAGCTGACGAACCAGCGCAGCGAGAAACCCTGCGGGGGAAAGCGGAGGTAGCTGCCGGCGTTGAAGGCCGTCAGGATCACCACGACGATCGGCAGCAGCAGGAAGACGCAGACGGCGCCCACGGCCACGCCCAGCCAGCGACTCCCGCGGCCCATCAGCGCAGCCCCCGCATGGCGCGGTTCATCAGAACGGCGTAGACCCCTACCAGACCGAGCACGAAGACGGACATGAACATGGCCAGGGCGGCCCCGGAAGGCCAGTTGAACACGGTCAGCACGCGCTGGGCGATCAGCAGGGGCATGGTCAGCACGGCGTTCTCGCCAAGCAACGACGGGATAACGTAGGAACTGGCCGCGAGCACAAAGACCAGCACGGTACCGGCAAAGACGCCTGGGAGGCTGAGGGGCCAGACGACGCGCCAGAAGGCCTGCCACCCGCGGGCGCCGAGGCTTCTCGCCGCCAGTTCGATGTCGGGGTTGAGCGTCTCAAGCGATCCGAGCAGCGACAGCACCATGAACGGCAGGAAGACATGGGTGAGGCCGACGACGACGCCGAAGGCGTTGTACATGAGCTGCACCGGGTGGAGCCCCAGCTTGCGCAGGAGCTGATTTATCAGACCGTTGTCGGCTAGGAGGATCATCCAACCGTAGGAGCGGATGACAACGTCCAGCAGCAGGGGCGAGAGCACGATCACCAGCAGGGCGGCTTTGGCGCGGCCGCGGGCGCGCGCCAAGCGGTAGGCCAGCGGGTAGGCGAGGACCAGGCAGATGGCCGCCGTCAGCGCGGCGTACCAGCAGGTATTCCAAAGCACGCGCCAATTGAACGCGTCGGTGACCGAGCGCGCGTAGTTGGCCAGCGTGAACGGCAGGGCGTACGGCTGGCCGCTGCCGGGGGTGAGAAAGCTGATGAGCAGCATGTTGGCATATGGCGCCACGAAAAAGACAGCCATCACGGCCAGGGGCGCTGCAACGAGCAGGAGCGCTCGGCCCCGCCGCGGCCTAGCCATGGTCGGGGATACCCCAGGCATCCGCGGGCTCGAAGCCGAGCGCCACGTGCTCGCCCACCGACCACGCCGACGCGCCGCCCACCTGCACGCGCAGGACGGTGGCGCCGGCCGCCTCGATCCGGTAGTCCGTCAGGTTACCGAGGAAGGAGCGCTCCACCACCACGCCCGCCAGGTGGTTGCCGCTCTCTGGCGCCGCGGCCGGACGTATCGACTCGGGACGGACCATCACCTGCACCGGCGCGCCGGCCGGCAGGTCGGGCCCCTGGCAGAGGAGGGCCCCGTGCGGCGTCTGCACTGACAGCAGGCCACCGCCGCTCGTGGCGACTTCCCCCGGTAGGAAGTTGGAGAGCCCCACGAAGGAAGCGACCTCGGCCGTCGCCGGCCGCCGGTAGACGGCCTCCGGGGCGTCCAACTGCTGCACCACGCCGTGCATCATCACCAGGATGCGATCGGCTAGGACCATGGCCTCAGCCTGGTCGTGGGTGACGTAAAGCGCGGTGATGCCTAGGTCGCGCTGCAGCGAGCGGATGAAAAAGCGCATCTCCTCGCGCAACTTGGCGTCGAGGTTGGCGAGCGGCTCGTCGAGCAGCAGGATCTGCGGGTTGATGACCAGCGCCCGCGCCAGGGCGGTCCGCTGCTGCTGCCCGCCGGAGAGCTGGCGCGGATAGCGGTCCTCCATGCCGCCGAGCTGCACCCGGCCCAGGATCTCCGCGGTGCGGCGCGCCACCTCCACCCGCGGCAGGTGGCGCATCTGCAACCCGAAGGCCACGTTCTGCCACACCGTCAGGTGTGGGAAGAGCGCGTAGTTTTGAAAGACCATGCCGATGTCGCGCCGCTCGGGCGGCAGCGCGCTCACCGGCCGGTCGCCGAAATAGACCTCACCGCCGTCCGGGCGCTCGAAGCCCGCGATGAGCCGCAGCGTCGTCGTCTTGCCGCAACCCGAAGGCCCGAGGACCGCGAGCAACTCCCCCTCGCGCAACTCCATGCTGAGGGCATCCACGGCCGTCACCTTGCCGAAGCGCCTAGTGACGCTCTTCAGCGCCAGGGTGCTCGTCACCGACCCTACCCCTGCTGGCTCGCGATCTGTTTGTTCCAGTCGCTCACGATCGTCTGCAGCACGTTGTTCGAGTTGACCCAGGCCCAGTCCCACTTCACGTACTTACCGAGGTCGGACGGCGTGACGGGAATCAGGCTCTTCAGGTCGGCCGGAATCTGCACCTTCGTGTTGGCCGGCACCTCGTAGAAGCCCTTCACCCATTCCAGCTGAACCGGGGCGCTCAGCATGTAGTTGATGAACGCGTACGCGAGATCCTTGACCTTCGAGCCGGACGTCACGTTCATGTCCTGCTCGAAGATGAAGAAGCCGTCGCTCGGCACCGAAAAGCCGATGTTCACGCCCTGCTTGACCATCTGAGCCCAAGTCGGCGAATCGAGCAGCGCGATCGAGCACTCGCCCTGGGTCAGCAACTGCTCGACGTTGCCCGTGAAGTCCGACATCTTGAAGGGCAGGAGCTCCTTCAGCTTCTGGAAGCCGACGGTGAGGTTCTCGGGGCTGCCACCGAATATGCGGGCCGTGTTCATCACGACCATTGGCATAGCCGAGTTGGAGGCGCTGTACAAGCAAATCTGGCCCTTGTATTCGGGCTTCCAGAGGTCCTGCCAGGACGTGGGCGGGTTCTTGACCTTGTCCTTCATGTAGGCGATTCCCAGCGGGTTGATCAGGCCGAGGACGCCGTTGTCGTTGGGGTTGCGGAGCTGGGGCGCCACGTCCTTGAGGTTTGGCACCTTGTCGAGGGGCAGGTCGGCGAAGTAGCCGTCGGGCCGGATGCCGCTGACGTAGGTCTCGTTGGCGATGACGACGTCGTAGGGCGGATCCGACTTGCCGGCCGCCTTCAGCTTGGCGATCCAGTTGGTCGACAGGCCCACGGCCAACTGCACCTTCGCGCCGGTCTGCTTCTCGAAGGCCGGCACGATGGTGTTCTGCATGAACTGCTGCCAGGTGGCGCCGTAGGTCGTTACAACGAGCGTCTGGCCCGCGAAGGGAAGTTTGCCGGCCGCCGTACCCGTGCTCTGGCCGGAGCCCTGAGCCGGCGCCGCCGTGCCGCCGCCGCAGCCGGCGACGACGAAGGCGAGGATCGTCGCGGCCATAGTCGAGGCGCCTACCCGACGAAGCCAAGTCAACAAGTCCGACCGCCCCCTGCTGCGAACCGTACTGCTGCCGCTGCGCAGGACGTCTTTCCGCCCCAGCGCGGTTGGGGGACGGAGTACGACGGACGCTGCGGCATCTCCTGCAGGTATCCCACAATGTGTTTATCAATCCCTATAATAGGGACAGAGGTGACCGACATGCTCCATCGACCCGTCCCGCCCGGTCCGCCTGCCCAGCTGAAGACGGTCGACCGTTGCCTCGTCCTGCTCGGCCTCTTCACACCGGAGACCCCGGAGTGGACCCCCTCCATGGCCGCTGCGGCCCTGGGCATCCCGCGCAGCGTCGCGCACCGGCTCCTCGCCACGCTGGGGGCGCGGGGCTTTCTCACGCAGGACCGCGAACGCGGCCGCTACCGGCCGGGCCTGCGCCTGATCGCTCTCGGGCTGCTGGCCCAGCGCGTCCACGGGTTCGAGGTGGTCCGCCCCGCGCTGCGGCATCTCGCGGAGACGACGGGCTTGAGCGTCTTCATGACGGTGATGGAGGGGGACACGGCGGCGACCGTGGAAAAGGTGGAGACGGAAGGCAGCTCGGTACGCCTGACGCTCGAAGTCGGAGCCCGGTCACCCCTGCACGCCGGTGCCTCGCAGCGGGTCCTGCTGGCCCATCTGCCCACGGCGCGCCAACTGGCCCACTTGGCGCATCCCCTGCAGCAATGCACCGCGGCGACCCTCGTGGAGCCGGGGGCGCTGCGCACCACGCTCGCCGCCATCCGGAGCCGCGGCTACGACTTCACGGTCGGCGAGCTGACGCCGGGCGTCGCCGCGCTTGCCGTCCCGCTCTTCGCGCCCGGCGGGCTGCTGGTGGCTTCGCTTAGCGTGGCCGGCCCGGCGGAGCGCGTGCCGCCGGAAGCCGTGTCGCGCCTTTTGCCCGCGCTGCAGGCGGCGGCGCGGGAGATCGAGGCGTGCCTGCGCGAAGGCTAGGTCGTGCACTCGGCGAGCGAGGCCGTCGAGGTGCCCGAGGGTCGCCGCCGGGGAACGGAAATGGGAGGCTTGTGGCATGGCCAGCGCGACGCGACCGGATGTCTCCAGAACCGACCTAGCGGAACTGTGTCGCGACCTGCTCGGAGCCGAGCTTCTGGATGTTCTCTTCGAGAGCGGTTATTCCTCGGCGGTCTTCGGAGTGCGCGTAGTGGGCGGCGACTGCGCGGTCATCAAGCTGAGACCCTGGAGAGATCGCCTTGTAGGCTGCGCAATGGTCCAGGCGCACCTCTCGGCCACGGGTTTCCCCTGCCCTCGCCCGCTTGTCCCACCGATCGTCCGCGGCACGCTCGCTGTGTCAGCTGAAGAGCTAGTGCCCGGAGGCATGCCTCTCCGCGGCGGCAACGCGAGCGCGCCGCTGGCTGCGCTGCTGGCTCTCCTTGTCGATCGCGCACCTTCGCCTTCTGAGGTTCCCGGTCTCAAGCCCGAGTACGGCTTCCTTCGATGGCAGGATGCCGGCGATCCGTTGTGGCCGCCTCCGACAGATGTGAGCGTCGATCTCAACCGCATCGACGCGCCATGGATCGACGGCCTCGCTGAGCAAGTATTGAAACGGCTTGCCGAGGTGGACCTACCGGCAGTGATCGGCCACGGCGACTGGTGGTCCGAGAACATCAGGTGGGACAACGCCGTAGTGGTCTCCGTCGACGACTGGGACTCCACGGTGGCCCTACCGGAGCCAGCCATCGTGGGCGCCGCTGCAGCGCTCTTCGCCGATGGCGAGTCGACTTTGTCCCAGACGGCCGAATTCATTGAGTCGTATGGCCGAGCCAGCGGGCGGCTCTTGACCTCCGAGATCAGGGAGGTCGCCTGGGCCACTGGACTCTGGGCGCGGCTGTTCGACGCGAAGAAGGCCCTTGCCGTGGGCTTCCCAGCGTCGGCCCAGCGACTCAAGCTCGAGGCAGCCGAACGAGCCCAGCACGCGGGACTGCGCCGCATGTAGGTCGAACAGGAAGGGAGGAGCAGGAGAGCCCCGGACCCAGGCCCTGCTCCCCGTTCCGAAGAACCACGCCCCCCATTGCCAGTGCCCCATACTCAGGGCCGCCCAACCCATGCCGGCGCTTCGGCAATTGCGGCCGTCACCTCGCGGCCGTTCAAGAGCTCGCTCGCCTGTTCGAAACGCCGTAGCCAGTCACGGTCGGAACGGACAGCATGCGGAGAGACCACGCCGCCGACGCTCGGGTTTGCCCTGCAGGGCCAGGTCGGCCAGCACCACGGCGACCGCCGTCTCCTCCGCAGTGCGCCGGAAGAATTGAGGCTCGTTCAAGCGCGCCCGGAGCTCGACCAGTTCCAGCGGGGGGACGACCAACTCCAACCCGGCCTTCTCCTCGACCCGGTGGCGGCCGCCTTGGTTTATCCCCCGAAATTCCACGACCCTTGGGTCATCCTCGCCGCGTCGCAGCGGCGGCTCCATTGAGGGTCAAGCATCGGTAGGGTGCGCCGCGGGGGCCAGGCCGGTTCCCGTCGCCATCGGGCGCCGGCTCCGTTGACGCTCTGCCAAACTATTGGCGTCGGCGCCCTCCTGCTAGCCCTGCGCGCTGAAGAGGCTCTGTTGGCCCGGCACCGCATTCACCAGGTTCGTCACGAACTGCGTCAGCTGCGAGCCGTTCGTCCCAGCGCTCCCCTCAAGCGCGCCCACGATGGCGTTCACCAGATCGCTCGGCTGCAGACCCTGCGCCTGCCCGAGCTGGGCCAGGCTCTGGCCGGAGGCGAGGCTGCCGAGCAGCGACTGCGGGCCGGTGTTCAGCGTCTGTGAGGCCGCCGCGAGTGCGTCCTGGATGAACGCCAGCATCGGGTCGGTCGTGCTGTTGGTCTGGCCGTTTGTGATGGTCGTGCTGCTGGTGCTGCTGGTGCTGCTCTGCGCCGCGGGGTGGTGATGGTGGTGGTGCCCAGGTGTGGCGTTGACCATATTGGTCACCGTCTGCGTCAGGTTGGCGGGGGCGTTCCCCGACGACTGGATCTGGCTGACGATCCCATTGACCAGGTCGGTGGTGCTCATGCCCTGGGACTGCGCGATCTGGGCGAGGCTCTGGCCAGAGCCGAGGTCCCCCATCAGGGTCTGCGTGCTCATGTTGAGCACCTTGGCCGCCGCGTTCATCGTCTGCTGGAACAGCGACTGGACGCCTGACTGGGCGCCCGCCTGAAACCCGCCGCCCTGAATCGGGTTCAGCATCGACATACCGCTCGCGCCTCCCGCTTCCCTTATCGGGGAATCGGCGAGGGCACTTAACTAACTGTAAAGACGCGCGGGCTTGTGGGGGACGCGGGCCCCGGCCGTCCTGGCCCCCTCCTTCTGCTGGCCGGCCTGGCCCACGGGAAGGTGGTGCGGGCGAAACCCCTTCGAGGCGGCGCCGATGGTGGAGATGGTCGGGGGGGCCGAAACCAGCCCGGTCCGGTGGCGGGACTGTCCTGCGAGCGGCTGGCCGCATAGCGGCTGTGCCGTCCACATAGCCATGCACCCAGGGAGGGCTGGCCATGGGCGGACGGCCGTCACTGTCCGAAGGCGGCGCCGCGGCCGGCGAGGGTCCGGTCATCGACGTCCACGCCTCGCCGGCGGAGTCCGAGGCGACGCTTTCCGCGCCCGACTTCGAGTCCGGCTGGTGGCGCATGCCGCCCGTGGGCGAGCGCCCTGAAGTAGAGCCCTTCCCGCCGGAACTGCTCCGGCCGCGCAGCCCCCGCTGGCTGCGCCGGTTGCGGGCTTCGGCGACCGGCAGCCTGCAGTTGCCCATCCTGCGCCAGCTCGCGGCCGCCGTGGCACTGGCGGCCGTGGCCATCGCCGCGGCGTCCCTGCCGGGGCTGCCGGGCCGGGCCGCCGCCGATGCCGTGGTCTGGACGCTCCACCGCGACTACGACCCCGTGGCCGTTGCGGCCAGCCTCGCCCGCGATGTTCCGGGCCTCCCAGCCTGGCTGAAGGCCCAGGGATTCGCCCTGCCGGTTGCCGCGATGGCGCCGCCCGCCAGCCCAACCCTCCCGCGGGCCCCGGCGGCCACCGGCTCGGCCACCTCGCCCTACGCCACGCCCATGGGCAAGCTGGTGCCGCCTGTGCCGGCCCCGGTGGCGGTCGCCTATGGGGCGCCGGTCCTGGTTCCGGGCGGCGGCGGCAAGACGGCGCCCAGCCAGGGCATCCTCTTCTGGGCCACGGCGTCGGCGCCGGCGCATGCCATCGCCAGCGGGCAGGTCCTCGCCGCCACGGCCAGCCCCACCCTCGGCCGCTACGTCCTGATCAACCACGCGGGCGGCTGGTCCTCGCTTTACGCGCACTGTGAGTCGGTGCTCGTTCAGCCGGGGGCGCAGGTGACTCAGGGGCAATCGGTCTGCACGACTGGGCGTGTCGGCTCCCAGTTCGGCCCGTACCTGTACTTTGAGCTGCGCACGGACGGACGGCCCGTCGATCCCGGTCCGTACCTGGGCCTGAAGGAAGCCGTCAGCCGTTAGGGTCCGTGTTCACCCACTCTTCCTGGTCATGCTGGCCCTGGCTGCGGCCGGCGGCCTCGGCCGCGAGGTGGTCCTGCTGGTCGTGGCGCTGCTCGTGCATGAGGGTGCGCACCTGGTGGCCGCGGCCGCCTTCGGGCTGGAGGTGGAGCAGGTCGAGATCCTGCCCTTCGGCGGGGTCGCCCGGATCCCCGGGCTGTCGGCCGCGGAACCGGCCGTGGAGTCGGCCGTCGCGATGGCCGGCCCCCTGGGCAGCCTCCTCGTCTTTGGCGCCACCACCTGGGCGCGGGACAATGCCTGGCTCGACCCCCACCTCGGCGCCTACTACCAGGCCATCAACCTCGCCCTCGGCGTCAGCAACCTGCTGCCCGCCCTGCCCCTGGACGGCGGCCGCGTGGCCCGCGCCCTGCTCGCCGGGCGCATGGGGTACGGCCGCGCCACGCTGGCCGTGGTCCGCGCTGGCTACCTGTGCGCTGTCCTGCTCCTGGTCAGCGGCGCCGTGCTCTGGGCTGCTGGGACCTTCGCCCCCAGCGCCTTCGTCTTTGCCCTCTTCGCGTGGGACGGGGCCCGCCGCGAGCGCTGGCTGCCCGACTTGCGGACCTGGCGCGACCTGCTGGGCCGCGGCCGGGCGGTCTTCGCGCGGGGCGGCGCCCTGCCCGTCCGCCCCCTGGCCGTCCGCGACGATGCCCCCCTGCAGTCCCTGCTGCGGTCCGTCGCCCCCGGCCGCTACCACCTGCTCTGGATCCTGGCGGCCGACGGCCGGGTGCTTGGCACCGCCGACGAGGCCGCCCTGATGGCCGCGCTGCTCCGGTACGGTCCGCTGGCTCCCGCCCGGCGCCTGCTCGAGCCGGAGTGACCCCCGAGGTTTGCAGTAAGCGCCACCCCGCACCCGGCGGCCTTGGCGCGGGGAGTGACGAGCGTGCAGTATAATGGCGGGCGACAGTCCCTGACGCGCCGTGCGCGCCACGGGTTGGCCGAATTTGGGCCCGTTTGGGATCGGGAGCTGATTCCCGTTTTGGAAAAGGAGATCGTGCTCAGCTTCGACGGGGCGGAGCCCCGCGTGGCCATCTTCGAGGACGGCCGCGTGGTCGAGGTGTACCTGGAGCGTCCCCAGAGCCAGCGCATCGTCGGCAACGTCTATAAGGGCCGCGTCCAGAACGTCCTTCCCGGGATGCAGGCCGCCTTCGTCGACATCGGCCTCGAGCGCAACGCCTTTCTCTTTGTGGATGACGCCTACCCGCCCTCCGCCGAGGCTTCCGAGGTCGCCCAGGACCTCCTGGAGAACGAGGGCGGCGAGGGTGGCGACGAGGAGGGCGGCCGGCCCCGCCAGCGCAGCAAGGCCTCCATCCGCGACCTGGTCCACGAGGGCCAGGAGGTCATGGTCCAGATCGCCAAGGAGCCCATCGGCACCAAGGGCGCTCGCGTCACCCGCCACGTGACGCTCCCCGGCCGTTACCTCGTGCTCATGCCGACCGTCGACTACGTGGGCGTCAGCCGGCGCATCGGCGAGGACGGCGAGCGCGAGCGGCTCAAGGAGATCGCCCAGCGGGTGCGGGGC
This sequence comes from Bacillota bacterium, assembly GCA_035533535.1. Taxonomy (GTDB): domain Bacteria; phylum Bacillota; class Sulfobacillia; order RBS10-35; family JAJYVM01; genus JAJYVM01. The sequence continues at coordinate 14,348 of DATLTP010000210.1, forward strand.
CGCGGCCTCGGCTTCATCGTGCGCACGGTGGCGGAGGGCAGAACCGAGGACGAGATTCGCGAGGACGCGGACATGCTCCGCCGCGCCTGGCAGGCCCTCAGGGCCAAGGCCAACAAGAGCAAGGCCCCAGCCCTCCTGTACAAGGACCTGGGCCTGGTCCAGCGCATCATGCGCGACCAGCTGACCCCTGACGTCAAGCGCATCCTGATCGACTCGGCCGAGGAGTACGCGCGGCTGCAGGAGTACCTGAACGGCTTCGCCCCGGAGGCCCGCCCCCTGGTCACGCTGCACGCGGCAGGCGGCCCGGGCCTGTTCGCCGCCCGCGGCGTCGACGAGGAGATCGAGCGCGCCCTCGGCCGCCGCGTCTGGCTGGGCAGCGGCGGCTACCTGGTGATCGACCAGATGGAGGCCCTGACGGCCATCGATGTGAACACCGGCAAGTTCACCGGGTCCACGGACCTGGCCGACACCGTCTTTCGCACCAACCTCGAGGCCTGCGGCGAGATCGCGCGGCAGCTGCGCCTGCGCGACATCGGCGGCATCATCATCGTCGACTTCATCGACATGGAGGTCCCTGAGCACCGCCGCCGCGTCGTTGCCGAGCTGGAGGAGGCCTGCCGGCCGGACCACAGCCGGCCGGTGGTGCTGGGCCTGACGCAGCTGGGCCTGGTGGAGATGACCCGCAAGAAGGGCCGCCAGAGCCTGCGCGACCTCCTGACGCGCCCCTGCCCGTACTGCGACGCCCGCGGCCGCGTCCTCTCCGAGGAGAGCGCCAGCCGCCGCGTGCGGGCGGAGATCCGCCGCATCCTGGCAAGCAGCGAGGCGGAGGCCGTGCTGGTGGAGGTCCACCCGAGCGTCGCCGCGCTGCTGATCGGCGCCGGCGGTATGAGCCTCAAGGAGCTTGAGCGCGAGGTTGGGCGCACGATCTTCGTGCGGGGCGCCGAGGAGATTCACGTCGAGAAGATGAACGTGCGCGCCGTCGGCACGAGGGCCGAGGTCGAGGAGCAGGCCAGGCCCGTGCACGAGGGCGAGGTCATCGAGCTCAAGGTGGAGGAGCCGCACGTCAACAACACATCCGACGGCATCGCGCGGGTTGAGGGCTACGTCATCGACATCGAGGGCGCTGGCCGCCGGGTGGGCGAGCGGGTGAAGGTGGAGATCACCCGCGCCTTCCGCACGTACGCGCGGGGGCGGATGGTGTAGGAGGCCGCCCCTGCAGAAACGCCTCCACGCCCGCATGGTCTAGCTGCTCCAACTCCGTCACCCTGAAGCGCTCGTCCTGACCGGCCTCGGCTTCACCATGGTGGTCCGCGCCGTGGCGTGGGGCTTTGGCCTGCGTGTGGCGGCCGAACTGCCATGGGCGTAAGGACCGTCGCGAGCGCGTCGCGGTAGGGGAGTGGGTGAAGTGACCGTGCGCAGGGCCGCGTCGCTGGCCTGGGGCGGTGACGTCCGGCATGGCTGACGGTGGTCGCCGTGCACCTTAAGTGAGTGCGCAGCGCTGGTTCACTCTGGGCGGCGTCCCCCAGGCTGGCCAGCCGCCTGCCCATCCTCGCCGATCCCCTGGTCGCGCAGTTCCCGGGGCTGCATGTCCGGGTGCCGAGCGCGGCGCTGTTCCTGGCGGCCTGCGTGCCCGCCGCTCGGGCGGTCGCGGTGAAATGGGGTACGGTGGCGGGGAAGGGGGTGCCGGCACGCAACACCCGCCGGTCGATCGTCCCCGCGCGGCGCGCCCCGAAGAGATTCCAGCCATCATCGCCCTCTGCGACGCCGCCTTCCGCGGCCCGCCGTACACCACGTCGATGGGCGAGGACTTCCCGCGCCTGTTCTCCGCGGCCAACGCAGCCGACCTCCGCGTCATCGCCGGCCCAGACGGCGACATCCTGGCCCACGCGGGGCTTCTGCGGGGCCGGGTGCTGCTGGATGGCATCCAGGTGCCGGCCGCGGCCATGGGCGCCGTCGTCACCCGCGCGGACGTGCGCGGCAGGGGCCTGGGCACGGCCGTGGTGCAGGACGCCATGCGCCGCCTGGCGACGGACGGAGTGGCCATCCTGACCATCTCCGGCGACCGCAGCCTGTACCTGCGGGCGGGGGCGGCGCCGGCCGGCTGCTGCTGGCGGTGGCATCTCGCGCCAAGCGGCGGCGACCCCGCGCTTCGGCTGCGGCCTCCGGCAGACCTGCACGAACTCGCGGGCCTCCACGCCAAGGAGCCCGTGCGCTGGCTCCGCGACCTCGGCGCCTTCGCCGCGCATGGGTACGCACGCTCAATCCACTGCCGGCAGTCAGCCTGGGTGGTGGAGGCCGGCAGCCGCGCCGTCGCCTACTGGGTCGTGGGGGTGCCGGACCGTGGCCGGCGGCCGCGGGACACCGGCTACGTCATCGAGTTCGCGGGCGAGCGCGACGCGCTCGCCGTCACAATGAACGCCCTTTGCCGGCAGCTTGGGGTGCGGGCGCTCACCCTGTTCACGGCCGAACGGGACTGGGTTGCGGGTGCGCGCCCCGAGCTTCGGCCGCTGCCCGGCACCGTGGCCGTGCTGCGCCCGGATGTGCTGGCCATGGCGGCCGGGTGGCCGCTCCCCACCGGTCCCGACCTCGTCGCGGCCTTCTTTGGCCGCGCGGGCCAGCTCCGGGACCCAGCCCTGCCGCCACCGCTCCACCTGCCCTGGCCAAACGGCCTCGACTACGTCTGAACCGCCGGGAGGAGACGCACCGATGCGCACGATCACCCTGGAAGAGCATTTCGCCACGCCCGCCTACATGGATGGTCCCGGCCGCCAGCTGAAGGCCCAGGCGGAGCGCGCCCGCGCGCACCCGGAGGCGGCCTTCGGTCTGACGAACCTGGTGGACCGCCTCTGCGACCTCGACGACCTCCGCATCCGCGACATGGACGCGGCGGGCATCGACGTGCAGGTGCTCTCCATCACCTCACCCGGGACGGAGCAGCTGCCGCCCGCTGAGGCGCAGGCCGTGGCCCGGGAGACCAACGACGCCCTCGCCGCGGCCGTGCGCCGTCACCCCACCCGGTTTGCCGGTTTTGCCGCCCTGCCCATGGCCGTGCCCGATGCCGCCGCGGCCGAGCTGGAGCGGGCCATCCGCCAGCTGGGCTTCCGCGGCGCCGTGATCAACGGCCACATCCAGGGTCGCTATCTCGACGACCCCCACTTCTGGCCGGTTCTGGAGTGCGCGCAGTCCCTCAAGGCCCCCATCCACCTCCACCCGACGCAGCCGCCCGCGCCCGTGGTGGAGACCTCCTACACGGGCAACTTCTCGGCGGCCCTCACCGCGCAGCTGGCCATCGCGGGCTGGGGCTGGCACATCGAGACAGCCATCCACGTCATTCGCGCCATTCTGGGCGGTGTGTTCGACCGCTTCCCGGAACTGCAGCTGATCGTCGGGCACCTGGGCGAGGGCCTGCCGTTCATGCTGCAGCGGATGGACGCCGTCATGGGGCAGGGCGTCACGCGGCTGCAGCGCCCCATTGGCGCCTATCTGCGCGAAAACGTCCATTACACGTTCAGCGGCTTCAACTACATTCCGCCGTTCCTGAACCTGCTGCTCGAGGTGGGCGTGGAGCGGATCATGTTCTCGGCCGACTATCCCTACGCGTCCATGGAGGAGGCGCGCGCGTTCCTGGAGCGGCTGCCGGTCAGCCCCGCCGACCGCGAGCGCATCGCGCACGGCAACGCGGAGCGGCTGCTGGGTCTGTGATGCCCTGAGGCTCAGGGCTGCAGGGGCGCAAATCGTCCGTGGCCTTGAACAGGGCGGCGGCGCCCGCGGGCGGGCCGCTCACGAGTGCGTTGACAGCCTCTCCGCCCTCCGGTAGGATTTTCGTTGTGTCTGATCGTCCGGAGGTGTCATGGGAATGTACGCGGTCGTGGAGACCGGTGGCAAGCAGTACCGGGTGCGCGAGGGTGACGTGGTCGAGATCGAGCTGCTCGGCGCGGACGCCGTCCCGGGCGCCGAGATCACGTTCGAGCGCGTCCTCGCCCTGGGCGGCGAGGGAACGTTCCGCCCCGGCACTCCGCTGGTGGCGGGCGCCAAGGTCACGGGCCGCGTTCTGGCAGAGGTCCGCGGCAAGAAGCTGACGGTTTTCCGCTATAAGGCGAAGGCCAACGAGCGGCGCAAGACCGGCCACCGCCAGAACCGCACGCGCGTGCTGGTGACGGGCGTGGCCGCGGGCGGCGAGGAGGCGGCGCAGCATGGCGCATAAAAAGGGCGGCGGCAGCAGCCGCAACGGGCGCGACAGCAATCCCAAGCGGCTCGGCGTGAAGCGCTTCGAGGGCCAGGTGGTCACCGCGGGCACGATTCTGGTGCGCCAGCGCGGCACGCGGATCCACCCCGGGGAGAACGTGGGCAAGGGCTCGGACGACACGCTGTTCGCACTGGTGCACGGCACCGTCGGGTTCCGGGTGCGCGCGCAGGGGCGCAAGCACATCAGCGTGACGCCCTCGGCGTAGCCGGCCAGGCGGATGCTCCGGTGGCCCCGCGCGTTCGCGCGGGGCCTTTTTGCACGCCGGGTTGCAAGGCATCCTGTAATCGAGGTGACCGGCCGTGTTCGTCGACCGCGCGCGCATCGAGGTGGCTTCCGGAGCCGGTGGCAACGGTTGCGTGGCATTTCGGCGGGAGAAGTTCGTGCCCAAGGGCGGCCCGAGCGGCGGCGACGGCGGAGCCGGGGGCGCCATTCGCGTTGTCGTGGATCCGAAGCTGCGCACCCTGTTGGACTTTCGCGGACGACAGCACTTCGCCGCGGAACGCGGGGAGCACGGGCGGGGCAAGGACCAGCACGGCGCGTCCGCGCCGGATCTGGTCATCCGGGTGCCGCGGGGGACTGTGCTCCGAGAGGCGCAGACCGGCGATGTGGTGGCGGACCTGATCGCCGTGGGCGACGAGGTCACGGTGTGCCGGGGTGGCCGTGGCGGCCGCGGCAACGCCCGCTTCAAGGGCCCCGCGCGGCAGGCGCCCCGGTTTGCCGAGAAGGGCGAGCCCGGCAGGAAGCGCGTTCTCGACCTTGAGTTGAAGGTCATTGCCGACGTGGGCCTGGTGGGTTTGCCGAATGCCGGCAAGTCTTCGCTGATCGCCGCCATCTCGGCTGCGCGTCCCAAGATTGCCGATTACCCCTTCACCACGTTGGAGCCCAACCTCGGCGTGGTGCGCCGGTACGAGACGGACTTCGTGGTGGCGGACATCCCGGGTCTGATTGCGGGCGCCCATGAGGGCGCCGGGCTGGGGCACGAGTTCCTGCGGCATGTGGAGCGGACGCGGCTGCTGGTTCAGGTCGTCGATGGGGCCGCGAGCGCGCCCGCCGACGACCTGCGCGTGGTCGACCAGGAGCTGAAGCTGCATGACCTGGAGTTGGCGCGGCGGCCGCGGCTGGTGGCGGCGAACAAGATGGATGTGACGGAGGAGGCTCTGCCCGCCCTCCGGAAGGCGACCACATGGCCGGTTTACCCCATCTCAGCAGTTACGGGCCAGGGACTCGATGAATTATTGGATGCGATTGTGACCGAACTGGCCAAGATCCCGGCTCCGGAACCGGAGGTTCCGGTGGTGCGCGCCGCTGAAGAGCGGTGGCACATCACCCGGGAGGGTGAGGACTTCGTGGTCGTCGGCGGCCCCTTCGCGACCTGGGTGGCGATGACTGAGCTGAGCAACCCCGAGGGGGCGGAGTATCTGTCGCGGCGGCTGAAGGGCGCGGGAGTGCCGAAGGCGCTCCTCGCGGCGGGCGCTGCCGACGGCAGCACCGTTCGGATCGGAGAGGCCGAGCTTAAGTTGGATGGCGACTGGCTGCTCCCCATGGCGGTCACAGAGGCCTAGATGCGCTTAGGTGTCCTCGGTGGGACCTTCGATCCCATCCACATTGGCCATGTCGCCGCCGCGCGTGCGGCGGCCGCGGCGTTGGCGTTGGACCAGGTCCTGTTCGTGCCATCTGGCGTGCCCCCGCACAAGCAGGGGCACGCCGCCCCCGAGCACCGGTACGAAATGACGGTGCTGGCCACTGCGGGTGAGCCCATTTTCACGGTGTCCCGCCTCGAGCTCGACCGTCCGGGGCTGTCGTACACGGTGGACACCCTGCGCGCCCTGCGCGGTCCGGATCTCTTTTTCATCTGCGGCGCGGACGCCATCCGCGACCTGCCGAGCTGGCATGAGTGGGAACAGCTGCCGAAGCTCGCTCACTTCATCGCGGTCACGCGGCCTGGCGTGCCGCGGCCCGACGTGCAGTATGCTACGTACGTGGAGATCCCCGGCATCGACGTCTCCTCCAGCGCCATACGCGAGCGGGTGGCAGCCGGTCAGCCGATCACCGGCATGGTCGCGCCCGCCGTTGCCGCCTACATTCACGAGCACAAGCTTTACCTTGCCTGATTGGGAAGCGCTGGTGCGCTCCCGCACCAGCGCCGCTCGCTACCAGCACAGCCTCACAACGTCGCAACTTGCCGGCGAAATTGCCGCGCGCCACTGCCTTGACGAAGGCAGGGCCCGACTGGCAGGTCTGCTTCACGATTTTGCGCGTGAGATGCCGGAGGCTGATATGCTGCCCATTGCCCGCGACGCGGGCTGCGACATGGACATTCCCGCGACTTGGCATGGGCCCGTGGCAGCAGTTCTGCTGAAGCGCGACTTTGGCCTCACCGACGAGGCCGTTCTCGCGGCGATTGCCCGCCACACGGTGGGCCACCCGGACATGACGGCCCTGGATGCCGCCGTCTACATCGCAGACCTGGCCGCTCACGACATTGTCCCCGGACTCCACGAACTCGCGCTGCGGGATTTGCGCTCAGCTTTCCTGAGCGCCATCGCGGCCACGTTGACGCACTTGCTCGGGCGCAGGAAGCGCATCGCATTGGACGCCCTGCGGGCGTGGAACGAAATGCTGACCCGCGATATGCTCTGATCAGGAGGCGGTCTGCCGGATTGCGGCTGAACGATAAGCTCAAAGCAGTGGTCGAGGCGGCCGAGTCGCGGAAGGCGCTGGACGTCGTCGCGCTGGACCTCGCCAATCTTTCGATCGTGGCGGACCACTTCGTCATCTGCAGCGGCGGCAGCACCCTGCAGGTCCAGGCCATCGCCGACGCCATCATGGCGGAGGCCGGCCCAGCCCGCATGGAGGGCTACCGCGAGGCGCGCTGGATCTGCCTCGACCTCGGTGACGTGGTGGCGCACGTGTTCCACCGCGAGGTGCGCGAGTACTTCGACCTCGAGCGTCTGTGGGGCGACGCGTCCCGCGTTGACCTCGTGGCCCAGGCGGCGCTATAATAACGTCCGCGAATCGTATAGGGTAACGGCGTGCGGGAGCAGTAGCGGCGCAGGCGCCTCAGCAGCGAGCCGGCGGGCGGTGCAAGCCGGCAGGGCGGCGCAGCGAACTCACCCGTTGTAGAAGCGCCGGAACCGGCATCGCCCACGTTACGGGCGCCAAAGCGGACCGCAAGGTTTGCGTGGGGGTATAGCTCAGCTGGGAGAGCGCGTGAATGGCATTCACGAGGCCAGCGGTTCGATCCCGCTTACCTCCACCAATTCATTCCGATAGGTCCGGCAGCAGGGTGGTACCGCGGGATGTTCCCGCCCCAGCAATGGGGCGGGTTCTTTGTCATTTGTCGGCAGTTCAGGGAGGAGTTGCGGCGGTGGCCGGGGAGCGGGTGGAGACCGACGAGGGCCGCTACGACTACGCGCAGGTGGAGCGGAAGTGGCAGGAGGCCTGGGTGGCCGCCGACATGTACCGCACACCGGTGGCGGGCAACAGGCCCAAGTACTACATGCTGACGATGTACCCGTACCCGAGCGGGGATTTTCACGTCGGCCACTGGTACGCCATGACGCCCGCCGACACGTACGCGCGCTACAAGCGGATGCGCGGCCACGATGTGCTCTTCCCAATCGGCTTCGACGCGTTCGGACTGCCGGCGGAGAACGCGGCCATCAAGCGCGGCATCCACCCCCGCGTCTGGACCATGGGCAACATCGACCGCATGCGCGCGCAGCTGCGGACGATGGGAACGATGTTCGACTGGGCGCGCGAGGTTGTGACCTGTCAGCCGGAATACTACCGCTGGAACCAGTGGTTTTTCTTGCAGTTCCTGAAGCGGGGGCTGGCTTACAAAAAGCACGCGCCGGTTGACTGGTGCCCGTCCTGCCAGACCACCCTGGCCCGCGAGCAGGTCGTCGGCGAGGACCGCCGCTGCGAGCGCTGTGACACGCCCGTGATCCGCAAGGACCTGGACCAGTGGTTCTTCCGCATTACCCAGTATGCGGACGAGCTGCTGAGCTTTGACGGGCTGGACTGGCCCGAGCGCGTCAAGGCCATGCAGACCAACTGGATTGGCCGGTCCGAAGGGACCCAGTTCCGGTTTGAGGTGGCCGAGGAGAGCTTCGACGTCTTCACCACGCGCATCGACACCCTGTACGGCTGCTCGTTTGCGGTGCTGGCCCCGGAGCACCCGCTGGTCGAGAGGATCGTCACGGCGGAGCAGCGGGAGGCGGTTGCCGCGTACACGTCCCAGGCCACCCGCGAATCCGACACCGAGCGCATGTCCACCACCCGGGAGCGGACGGGCGTCTTCACGGGCGCTTATGCCAAGCACCCCATGACCGGTCAGCCCATACCCGTCTGGATTGCGGATTACGTCCTGGTGACCTACGGCACCGGAGCCATCATGGCCGTGCCTGGCCACGATGAGCGTGACTTCGACTTCGCCACCCGCTACGGGCTGCCCATCCCCCGGGTCATCGAGGGCGGGGAACTGCCCTATACCGGGGATGGGAAGGTCGTCAACTCCGGGCCATACACCGGCCTGGATTCCGAAGCGGCCTGGAACGCCATTGCGGACGAACTGGAGCGGCGCGGCATTGGACGGGGGACCGTCCAATACCGCCTGCGCGATTGGCTGATCAGCCGCCAGCGGTACTGGGGCACGCCCATCCCCGTCATCTACTGCGACAAGTGCGGGATTGTGCCCGTGCCCGAGGCCGACCTGCCCGTCATCCTGCCGCCGGATGCGGAATTCCGGCCGACGGGGGAGTCGCCGCTGCTGCACGACCAGGCCTTCCTGAACACCACCTGCCCGCAGTGCGGGGGGCCGGCGCGACGGGAGACCGACACCATGGACACCTTCGTGGACTCGTCCTGGTACATGTGCCGCTATGTCAGCCCGCATGACGAGGCGGCGCCCTTCGACCGGCTGGCGGCCGACCAGTGGCTGCCGGTGGACACCTACACCGGCGGCATTGAGCACGCCATCCTGCACCTGATGTACATGCGCTTCTTCACCAAGGCCATGCGCGACCTGGGTCTGGTGAGCTTTTCCGAGCCGGCGCTGCGGCTGCGCAACCAGGGGATCATCCTGGGCGAGAACAGCGAGAAGATGTCCAAGTCACGGGGCAACGTCGTGAACCCCGACGACCTGGTGGCGCGCTATGGCGCCGACGTGGTACGGATGTTCCTGATGTTCATCGGGCCCTGGGACCAGGGCGGCCCCTGGAACTCGCGGGGGATCGAGGGCATTGTCCGCTTCCAGCAGCGGCTGTGGCGCAGCTGCCTGGACGCGGCGGCCGCCAGCGGCGGCGCCCACCCCGCCGACGCGGGCCTGCGCCGCGCCCTGCACCAGGCCATCGCCCGCGTGAGCGGCGACATGGACCGATTCGCATTCAACACGGCCATCAGCGCCCTGATGACCCTGCTGAACGAGGTGGGCAGCTACCGGGACGCCGGCGGCAACAGCGGCGAGCTGCTGCGCGAGGTGATGAGCGCCCTGACGCGCATGATCGCGCCGATGGCGCCCCACCAGGCGGAGGAGATGTGGCGGCGCCTGGGTGGTTCCGGCAGCGTGCACCTGCAGGCGTGGCCAGAGCCCGATGCGGATCAGCTGCGGCAGGAGCGCGTGACCGTTGTCGTCCAGGTCAACGGCAAGGTCCGCGACCGGGTGGAGGTGCCCGTGGACGCGCCGGAGGACGAGGTCCGCGCGGCGGCACTGGCCAGCGCCAAGGTCCAGGCGGCTCTGGGCGGCCGGCCCGCCACCAAGGTCATCGCCGTCCCGAACCGGCTGGTGAACCTGGTTGTCGGGTGACCTTTGAGACCGCGGACGGCGTGAGCCCCGGACTGGTCGAGGTGCCCGACCGCCGGGCTGGCCTGCGGCACCGGCGCCTGGACCCGCGAACTGGCGCGCCGCCATCTGGCCGGCGGCCCCGAGCACCGGATCGTCGCTGGCGGCGGCGGCTGGCGCAAGCCGCATCGTGGCGCCAAAGTTCCCGTGGGCCGCTGGGCGGCCCGCAGGGGCGTACAATGGGCTCGGGAGCCGGGACCCGCGCGGGTGTAGGAGGGTGCACGTGCGAGGTTTCCAGGCCTGGTTCATGCACCTGCCGCCCCCCGTGGCCTACGCGGCCATCTTCCTCGTTCTCGCCTTGGAGGGGATCGGGATCCCCGGTGTTCCCTTCGAACCGTTCTTCCTGGTTGGCGGGGCCCTGATCATGCACGCGCGCCTCGGGTACTGGCCCCTGGTCCTCGCTGGCGCCGCCGGCAATGTCCTCGGCAACTTCATCGGCTACCGCCTGGCCTTTGGGGCGGGGCCCTACGTCCACCGCTTCCTGCTGGAGCGCCTGCGCCTGCCGCCCTCGGGTCTGCTCCGCGGCGAGGACTGGGTGCGCAGGTATGGGGGGCGCGCCCTCTTCATCGGCCGCTGGTTCGGTCCGGTGCGCACACCCGCCATCCTGGTGGCGGGGATGGCCCGCATGCCGCTCCTTCACTACCTCGCCTGGTCGGCGCTGGCCGCCCTTTCCTGGACAGCCACGTGGCAGTTCCTGGCCTGGCGCTTCGGGGCCGCGGCCGCCACCCTCTGGGCCCGATTCGGCTTCTCGGCGCTCGGCGCCCTGCTGCTGGCGGGTGCTTTCGCCTACCTGGCCGCCCGGGCGCTCCGCTCCGAGCGCGTGGTTCAGCTCTTGCCGCGCCGCACCGCCGGCTCCGACCGCTCTTGACCCCGTCCTGGGACCTGGCCGTCATCGGCGCCGGGCCGGCCGGATCCACGCTGGCCCGCCTGGTGGCGCGGGCTGGTGCCAGGGTCATCCTCATCGAGCGTGAGGCGCTCCCGCGCTATAAGCCCTGCGGCGGCGGCGTCACGGCCAAAGCCTGGCCCAACCTGCCGCCCGAGGCCGCGGGCGCCATCCGCTGGCGGGTCGCCGCCGCCGACCTTCACTTCCGCGGCCGCCACGCCGATATGCGCAGCCGCGGCCCCGAACTGGCCCTGGTCATGCGCGATGAATTCGACGGGGTCCTGGTGAAGGCGGCCGTGTCCGCCGGCGCCACCCTGCGCGAGGGCACGCGGGTAACGGCGCTGCAGGACGGCGCGGACGGCGTCGAGGTTGGCTTCACGGACGGCCGCGGCGTGCGGGCGCGCTACGCCGCTTTGGCGGCTGGGTCGCTGGGCGCCCGGCTCTTTCCGGGGCGGGCGCCGCGCTTCATCCCGGCCGTGGAAGCGGAATTGGTCGGCGACGGCCGCATGGCGGCCGTCAGCGGAGATTTCAGCGCTGCGGCGGCCGGGTACGCGTGGACCTTCCCCAAGCGCGACATCCTCTCGGTGGGCGTCGCCAGCTGGGCCCGGCGGCCGGGCGGCCTGCCCGCCGCCCTGGACGGCTACATCGCCGCGGCGGGGTGGTCGGCGTTGCCCGTCCGCATCCGCCGCGGCCACCCCATCCCCGTCGGCGGGAGCCTTGGCGCGGACGACCTGGTGCGGGGGCGGATCCTGCGCATCGGCGACGCCGGGGGCTTTGCCGACCCCATCTTCGGCGAGGGCATCCACTACGCCGTGAAGAGCGGGACCTTGGCCGCGCCAGCCGTGCTGGCGGGGGACCTCTCCGCCTACGCGCGCGCCGCCGAGTCCGATCTCTTGGCGCGCTTTCGCGCGCTGGCCGGCCTGCGGCACGTGCTCTACGGGGGGATGGGCGCCTGGGTGGCAGCCGCCCGGCGCTGGCCGGGGGTTGGCGCGGCGGCTCTGACCTGGGCGCTCGGCCGCTGAGGCGGGCGGGTTACAATCGTAGTCGGTGAGGTGGTCCCCCTGAAGGTCTCGGAGGTCATGACGCAGCAGGTGCAGACGACGCGGCCGGAAGCCGGCCTGCGCGAGGCGGCCAAGCAGATGACGGCGGCCCACATCAGCGGGCTGCCCGTGGTCGATGGCGATGGCCGCCTGGCGGGGATCCTGACGGAGGGCGACATCCTGCGGGTCTTCCGCCAGGTCTCGATCCCGTTCTACATCGACATCCTCGGCGGCGAGTTCTCCATCCCGGGTCCCCACGTGATCGAGCGCCAGCTCGAGGAAGTGACGGCCTACCGGGTGGATCAGCTGATGACGCGGCAGGTCGTGACGGCCTCCCCCGATGAGGACGTCGCCGACGCGGCCCGCCGCATGCATGCCCGCGACGTCAAGCTGCTGCCGGTGGTCGACGGGGACGGGCGCCTGGTCGGCGTGATCAGCCGCGGTGACATCGTGCGCACCTTCGCGATGTGAGCTGTCCAGATCGCGGCGCTCGCTGCGGGGCGCACCCAGCCGGGCCGCGCATCCTGCCGCGACCACGCGGAGCTTGGCCAACCTGTGACGGGCGTTGCGCCATGCGCGCGGCCCTGGGCCCGGCTCCGGCCCTGGGCCTGGCCCTGGGCCCGGCTCCGGCCGCGAGTGGGCTGGCGGCGGCCAGCCTGGGGGAGGCCCTGCGTTGAGCCTGGCATATGAGCGGCTGGCAGCCGAGGCGGCGGCCGGCCGCTGGCGTCCGGTCTACCTGCTGGCGGGCCCCGATGGGCTGCAGCAGCGGGCGGTGGTCGATGCGCTGCGCGCGGCGCTGGTGCCGGATGAGCTGCGCGAGGCCGTGGAGGCCGACCTGGATGGCACCGGGGTGCAGCCCGCCGACGTGGTTGGGGCAGCCCTGACGCCCAGCTTCATCGGGCGCCGGCTGGTGCTCGTCCACGACGCGCCCTGGTTCGCGGCGGCGCGTGGCAAGGGCGGCGCGGAAGCCGGCGACGAGGAGGAGGCGCCGGCGCGCGGCGCCGGCAAGAAGGGCAAGGCCGATCCCCTGGCGCCGCTGATGGACTACCTGGACCACCCGCCGCCGGATACGGTGGTGGTCTTCCGCTCGCAGGCGCCGGCCGACGGGCGGCGGCGCATCGTCAAGCGCCTGGGGCAGGTGGGCGCCGTGCTGGCCGCCATGCCGCCGCCGGTCGACGAGCTGCCGCGATGGTGCACGGCGCGAGCCACTGCCCTCCACGGCGTGCGCCTCCACCCGGCGGCGGCCACGGCCCTGGTGGCGCGCGTGCCCGCCAGCCTGGACCTGCTGGACCAGGAGCTCGGCAAGCTCGCGGCCTACGTCGGCGTGGGCGGCGAGGTCGGCGCCGAGGACGTGCAGGCCCTGGTCGCGCCATCCCGCGAGGAGAGCGTCTTTTTACTGATGGACGCTGTTGGCGAGGGGCGGGCGCATGACGCGTTCACGCTGCTTTCTCAGCTGCGGCTGCAGGGCGAGGAGCCGCTCGGCCTGATGGCCCTGCTGGCGCGCCATGTGCGGCTGCTGGCCCAGGCGGGGGATGTGCTCGCCGCGGGCGGCGGTCCGGACCGGCTGGTGGCGGCCGCTGGCCTGCCACCGTTTGTCGCGCGCCGCCTGCTGGCTCAGGCCCGCCGCTTTGGCGAGGCGGACGTGGAGGCGGCGCTGGAGGCCCTGTGGGAAAGCGAGTGGGCGATCAAGTCCGGCCGGCTCGACGACCAGTCCGCCCTGACGGGCGTGGTGGCGCGGCTGCTTGGCGCTGGGGCGGACCGGGTTCGGCCCGCGGTGCGGGGATAGGGCTGGTTTGAGGCCACGGCGATGCGCTGCGATCGCGGCTGAGGCGCATGGGGCTTGCGCCCAAGCAGGGCTCGCGCCCAAGCAGGGCCGCAATATGAACGTGCAGACCTGATGCCGGTCAGTGTCCCAAGGCTGGCGCCGACACCGAGCCGGCGCCTGACGCTTGGGCCAGCCGCCGGGCTCAGGCCCCCATCTTGTTGATGCGCTTGGCCAGACGCGACTTCTTGCGAGCGGCCGTCCGCCGGTGGAGGATGCCCTTGCTCGCCGCGCGGTCAATGGTGCTCATCGCGCCGCGCAGGGCCTCGTCCGCCGAGCTGGTGTTGCCGCCAGCCACCGCCTGAACGACCTTGCGCGCGGCCGTCTTGACCTGGGACCGAACGGCCTTGTTGCGCTTGGCCCGCGCCTCCGCGATCTCCACACGCTTGATGGCCGACTTGATGTTTGCCATGACTCCACCGCCACCTCCGGGTTTGCCCGCCTACTATACACGAGCCCGGCTGGGCACGCAAAGGCGGTCCGTGTCGAAGCGGCCGGCCAGCTTGGCGTGGCCTCGTGCCCGCGGAACCAGCGACGCCGTCCCGTCTGCGGCGACGGCTCGCGGCCTCGGGCGCGTGGCCTCAAACGCGCAGCCGCAGGCAAGCGGCCTCAGGCAGCCATAGGCAAGCGGCCTCAGGCAGCCGCAGGCACGCCGGCCTCGGGCGCATGGCCTCAAGCGCGCAGCCACAGGCACGCGGCCTTCACACGCAGCCTGGCGTGACCATCACAGCCGCAGCCGCCACAGCCAGCCCACATACCCACGCCCACGAGTGGGCAGGCTGGCCATTCGAGGAGGGCTCGCTATACTCGGCCTGATCGTGCGCTTCGTCGTGGCCGCCCTGGTCCTGCTGTTCCTTGGCTTCCTGCTGCCCGGCTTCCACCTGGTCGGCTTCGTCAACGCCCTGATCGCGGCGGCCGTGATCGCCGTGCTGGGCTGGATCATCGAGGCGCTCTTCGGACGGCGCGTGTCGCCTGCCGGGCGGGGAATCGTGGGCTTCATCGTGGGCGCGGCGGTCATCTACGGAGCCCAGTTCGTCGTGCCGACCATGAGCGTGAGCATCGTCGGCGCCCTGCTGGCCTCCCTGATCATTGGCCTGATTGACGCCTTCGTCCCGACCGAGCTGCGGTAGCCGGTTCTGGGCGGCCGCCGGCGCGCATAGGCTCTGTGCGCGTGGGGGGTGGACAGCCCTTTGCCGTGGCGCGCGCTTGCCGGCTACTTCGGCCTGGCCCTCCTGGGCCTTTTGCTGGCTATTCGCCTGCCCGGGTCTGGGCCTGCCCTTGGCGTGTCTGCCGTGCCCGCTGCGGCGTCCACCTCCGGGCTTGCGCCCCTGGTCGCGGGCAGAGCACCGCGGTTGGCCGTCGGCGACATCCTGGCCTGGCTGGCGACCGGAAGCGCAGATGGCCCCGTGGCGCTGCTGCGGTCCGTGCTGCCAGGGTTCGGCCTCGCCGCCGCCGCGCCCCAGGTCCCCGCGGCCGCGCCGCAGCCGGCTCCGCCCAGCCCGCCTGATAACCTCGCCCAGACCGTACACCACCCCCTGGCCACGGACGCGCCCGGCGCCGGCCCGGTGATGGTGCTGGGCGTCCACCCCCTGGTGCTGGTCTACGAGACGGACCCCGCTGCGGGGGTCGTGGCCAGCGAGCTTGCCCGGGACCTGTTCAGCGGGTATGGCATCGCCGTCGTGCACCTGACGGCGCCGTTCACCGGGGTTGACCCCTACCCGGCGGCGCAGGCGGCCGTGCAGGCCCTCATGGCGCGGTGGCCGACCCTGCGCGTGCTGCTGGATGTTCATGCCGACCAGCCGGCCGGCGAGCCCCTGACAGCCCAGATCGAGGGCGCGCCGACGGCGCGCCTCATGATCGTCGTCGGCGACAGCCAGACTCTGCCGGAGCCAAATTGGCGCCAGAACGCCGCCTGGGCCATCCAGGTCGCGGCCGCCGCCCAGCGCGCCCATCCCGGCCTGCTGCGTCCGTACCAGGGCCGCGCCTTCTACGCCGACGGCGGCCGCTTCAACCAACAGCTCAGCCCGGCCGCACTCCTGCTGGCGATCGGCGGCCGGGGCGTGCCCGCCGACGCGGAGCTGCGGGGCGCCGACCGCGCGGCGCAGGTGCTCGGGCCCATGCTGGAAGCGGGGCAGTACCCGCGCTAGCCCGACGGGGCGTCCACGGCGCTGTCGGCGGCCGTGGCCGGGCGGCGAAAAGGTAGCTCATGCTTGTGTTGCTGACCCCACTCGCTCCACCGATCAATAGGACCTGCCAGGGCTGCCCACCGGCCGTCCGAGGCAGTGTATCATCCGTTGTGGCCGGGCCGCCGCCACCCGGGGGCTTGTCGTGGCGTTCCGCCGATGGCTTGACGGCGCGAGCTGCCGTGGGACCTCGGGCGCCGGGCCAAGGTGGTGTCACCCCGGTGAGTGC
>DATLTP010000211.1:0-3464 GCA_035533535.1 Bacillota bacterium
AAGGTCCACCGGCACAGTCTCGTGGATCGGGGTGAAGGCGTAACCGTGCGGAAACTGGAGCGCGTCGGGGAGCAGGAGTGGCGCTTCCGCTGGCCAAGGGCTTTCTGGGACGAGTACGAGGCCATCGACGAGGCGCTGGAACTCCACAATGCCGGCAAGGGTGCGGCCGCCGAGCGTGGTCTGCGCGGCGTGCTGGAACGCGTACCCGAGCACCTGGACGCGAGTTGGCAACTGGCCGGGTTCCTGCACCACCGCGGACAGGCGGCGGAAGCCGCGGACCTGTGGCGCGGCGCACTGGAGCTTGGGCGCGCGGCCTTCCCGCCGCGCGCTTTCCAGCTTGGGCGCGACCGGCTGGAGTGGGGGTGGCTGGAGAACCGCCCGTTCCTGCGCTGCCTGGCGAGCTGGATGCACGTGCGGGAGGCGGTCGGTGCTCGCGAGGAGGCGCTTGACTACGCCCGCGAGTTGTTGGCGCTCAACCCCAACGACAACCGGGGCGTGCGCTGCGTCGCCATGACCTGGCTGCTGCAAGCGGACGCCAACGAGGAGGCGGTTGATCTCGCCCACAAGTACCCCGAGGACTCCTTCGCGGAGACGATCTACGGCCACGCACTGCCGCTGTTCCGCCTCGGCCGCGTCGACGCGGCGGACGATGTGCTCTGGAACGCCGTTTCCGACCTGCCGCTGGTGGCGGCCGAGTTGCTGCAGACGAAGCACCGCGCGCCGCGTCGCCACCTCCCCGGCGCCGTCACGGTAGGCGGGGCGGACCAGGCATACGACTACTGGGAGTCCAATGGAGCGCTGTGGTCAGGCACCCCCGGGGCGATGGACTGGCTGCGGCGCGTCCAGGCCGCCGTCAAGACCGCCGCATCGGATGAAGCGCCCGCCGCGGGCCGATAGGAGGCGGACTGTGCGCAGACGACCGGGTCCAGACGGCTACGTGCCAGGTGAAATGGCATCCTTCGGCGATCTGTGCCCCGACCTGGCCCGACGAGAATTGCTGCAACTCTTCATGCCGGCGGGGCATGCCCTGCCGCAGGGTCACTACGCCTTCCTGGAGTTCTACTGCCCGGACCCGGACTGCGATTGCCAGGTGGTCCTCTGGAATGTGGCCTTTCGTCGGCCGGGGGAGGCGGCGTTCCCCCGGTCGCGCCCCCCGGTCGCGGTGCTTTCTTGGTGCTGGGCCGACGATGACCCGCATGGACCGGAGGAGGAGCCGGCGCCGCAGAGCCGCCTGGCGCCCCTGGTCCTGAATGAACTGCGGCGCGCCATCGCCGAGCAGGGCTACGGGGAGCGCATCAAGGCACACTACGCCCTCACGCGCTCAGCGCTGCGCCGCCCGGAGTCGTCGGCCGGACCGCTGATGCACCCGGAGCCGCCCATTGCCAACGACCGGCAACGGCAGGGAACCGGCCATCCACGAGCCCGCGCGGCCGGGCTGACGGCGGAGCCGGAGAGAGGAGTGGCGCCACGGGCACGGCTTGGAACCGTCGCAGGGCCCGCGGTGATCCGGGTCCGCACGCTTGAAAAGGCGGAGGCCATCCTGCGTGTGGCCGCGCAGCACGACTGGAAGGTCATCGTCGGAGTGGAGCCGAACAAGCCGGAACGGCTGGAAGAGTGGGAGCGCCTGCTGGTGCCCCCGGAGCCCATGCGGATCGGTGTGAAGGTCGGACGGAACGAACCCTGCCCGTGCGGGAGCGGGCGAAAGTTTAAGCATTGTTGCCTCGGGCGGTGATACGCGAATCACTTACCCCGTGCGGGGGGTGGGCGTCCCGAAACGGAGTCCTTGCGGAGGTTGCCGCGCGCGGTGTAGTACACGGGAGGAAACAGTACGGCGACGACCCCCATTGCGGAGGTGGCCATGGCTGGAGGTGGCGGGCCGGAGCCGCGTGCCCTGTGGGAGTGGCCGGACGACCGGGAGGACTGGCGGCAGCTTCTCCGGGCCACGGCGTGGTGGCGGCGGCCGCGGTTGTGGGCAATGCGGTTCTTCTGGCAAGGCGTCCTTGCCTTCGCCTGGAGGGTCGCCTTCCCGGCCATGGTGCGCGCCGAGGTCGAACGGGTTGGGCCGGCGGCATTGGAGGCGGCGGCGGAGCCGGCCATGGTTGAGCGCCCGGCACGCGTCAGACGGCCGAAGCGGAAGAAGAACAAGCACCGTCGCCGCCGTTGAGGAGCCGCAGGATCGTCGCGTACCCGCAATCCAGCCGCCGCGGCCTCCGCCCGGCTGATGCGCCCCGCCTCCAAGGTCGCGCGCACCGTCTGCCGCCGTTCCGCACACCGGACTGTGCCATCATCCGATGGCAGAGGTACCAAGGGCTTCGCGAACGGCGGCGCCCACGCCGCTGAAGTCCACGGCGGCGACCGCCTGCTCGCTGGCGATGGCATCCCAGGGTTCGGGCGGGTTGTCTTGGAGCCCGTCGCGGACGCTGGCGTGAAGAGCGGCCATATCCATGGTGGCCACCGCTTGTTCGCTGAGCCGGGCGGCGAGGGCATCCAGGTCCAGCAGGCGCGCCACCTCGGCGGTCACCGCGTCCTCGACCTCTGCGGCCACCGCTTCCCGCGCCTTGGCCGCGACGACCTCCTGCGGCGGCAGGACCTTGGCGGTCAGGCCGTGTTGCGCGATCTTGCATTCGATGAACGCGACCAGGGCACCCGACGTGAAGGCGTTGAGTTCGACCCACCGGGCTTCCCAGCTGCCAGCCACCCGCCGGCCGCGCAAGAAGTCCAGTTCTTCGGCGGTGAGTTCAGCGGTCAGCCCCGCGGGCATTGCCTTCTTGCGCGTCACCCGTTCCGGTTCCAACCCAGCCGCCAATGCGTCCGCCAAAGATAGCCCCAGGTCCAGCACCTTCACGGTCTGGCGGCTCGTGCGGGTCGCCCCCCGCAGGGTGCGACTGATGTTGAAACCGTCCAGATCACAGTGATGTAGCACCAGGGCCGTGACGGCACCCGTGCGCTCGGCGGCGGCCAGCAGGTCTTTGGCCGCACGGCAGGCGTAGCCCTCACCCGCGGCAATGGCCATGTCGAACCGTTCGGCGATCTTGGCGACGTGCAGGACGGGCAACAGGCCCTTTTTTTCCACGAACAGGACCTTGTTGTATAACCACTCCGGGGGTTTATAGGCTTCCACGTCGCGGGTGCCGAGCTGCACCATCTTGCCGGTGTGCGGCTCCAGCAGGTAGCCGCGCGGGTCGTAGTACAGGCCGGGGATGGGGCCGTGCCGCTCCTGGTATTCTGTCAACAACGCAGGCGTGAAGTAGCCGTAGTCCAGGTCCTTGCTGGTGTGCGCCTGGAGCAGCGGCCGGACCTGGTAGTACAGGCTGCGCGCGGAGAACGGGTACGCCCCGTCGCCGGAGGCCCGGCGCACGGCCTCCGGCAGCACGGCGAAGACGGCCTCTCGCATATCCGGGTCGCGCACAGCGCCGCGCGCCAGACGGGCACGTTCGCGAGCGGCGTCCTCGGCATCGCGCTCA
>DATLTP010000212.1:0-2890 GCA_035533535.1 Bacillota bacterium
GCGGCCGCCGGGACCTGGCGCTCGTGGCCCGGCTGGCCGGTGCGGCGGCGGAACTCGGTAGCGGCGGCCCGGAAACGCTCTCCCGCCTGGCGGAAGCGTTGCGGAGACGGCGGGAGCTGTATCTGAGCCGGAGGGCCGAACTCGCCGGCCACGGCATCGTGGTGATCGTCATGCTCCTGGTACCGCTGGCTGCCTACCTGGTGGAGACGGGCCTACCCGGAGCCCGCGCGTCTCTTCTGCATACGGGGGCGGGGCGCGTGACGGTGGCGTTCGCGGCCGCGTGTGAGGTGGGGGCCTGGCTGACGCTGCGGCGGCTGGCCCGCACGGAAGGCTGACACTCCGGGCCTTTTGCGGCAACCCTTCCGACCGCTTCCGCCGAGCGAAGCGCTCGGATTCCGTTACTCGGTCGTCACTCTTCGACGATCGTGATTACCCCTGGCGGAACATCCAGGGCGGCCAGGGTTCGTCGTGCGGCCTCGTCGACGCGAATTCGGGGCGGGAGCGGTGGGTTCGAACCGAAGTATGTGCCCGGGCCGTAGAACTGTCCGTAGCGCAGGATCACCCCGCTGGCGGAGAGCACCTGGCGTTCCAGGTCCATGACGGCGGCTCTACCGTCACCCGGCAGGGTCCAGGCGACGCTCTGCGCGATGAGACCGTGGGCGCCCGCCGCCCTGGCAGCCGCCAGCAGGTTGGCCGTGCCCTCACGCCGCATACCACCGGCTCGGCCCCCAGCGAGCGCAGCGCATCCGCCTTGCCGCGGGAACGCGTCATGCCGGCGACCACATGGCCGGCCCCGACCAGCAGCGGGATCAGCCGCACCCCGATGACGCCGCTGCCTCCGGCGAGGAAGACGCGCATCATTCCGCCACCTCCGGCGGCGCAGCGTGGCCGGAGAGCGCAGGCGCCTCGACCTCGCCATGCAGATCGCCAAGACCAAACACGTCGCGGAGCCCCTGCGCGCCGGCAGGCGTCAGCATGACCGCCCGCCCCCTGGGCGCTCGCCGGATCCAGTCCAGGGCAGCCAGCCGCGCCAGGAGGGCCGCGCCGAGTCCTCCCGCCAAGTGATGCCGCTGTTCGCTCCAGTCCACGCAGTAGCGCACCGTCAACGGCCTGCCCCCGGGCCGCGTGTCGACCCCGAACTCC
Source organism: Bacillota bacterium (assembly GCA_035533535.1). Classification (GTDB taxonomy): domain Bacteria; phylum Bacillota; class Sulfobacillia; order RBS10-35; family JAJYVM01; genus JAJYVM01. Next base: position 1,144 of record DATLTP010000212.1, read on the forward strand.
CGTAGGCGCCGTTCCCCGTGGGTGGTGAGGCGGTAGTCGATGTCCCGCCCCGGGGCGGAAAGACGGTCGGCCCGCGCCGCCTCGGGGTGAAAGCGGCCGTCCCCGCCGGTGAGGATCTCCTGCCGCAGCAACGCTTCCATGAGGGCGGTGCCGAGCCGGCCAGCCAGGTGGTCGTAACACGTCCGGGCCTGCCGCAGGGCGCGCAGCCGATCCGAGCCCCGCAGCGATCGGACGGGTGCCATCGGCGCCAACCGCGCCAGGGCTTCGACGACCGATGCCACATCCGCGCCGGCCAGCCGGTAGTAGCGGTGGCGGCCCCATGACTCCACGGCAAGGAGCCCCGCCTGCGTCAATCGCCCGAGGTGTTCGCTTGCCGTGGAGGCCGCCACGCCCGCCTCCTGCGCAAGCAGGCTTGCGGGCAGAGCCCGGCCGTCGGACAGCGCCAACAACATGCGCGCCCGGGTCGGGTCTCCGAACAACGCCGCCACGTGCGCGATATCCGCGTCCCCGTCCATGCGGCAAGTCTATCACCCGATGCTTCGGCCGCCGCCGAAGCGTTCCGATGCTACGGTTCCCAGGGGTGAACGTGATTGCGGGCGTCCAATCCGTTGCAACCGGGCCGCGCGGTGGCTCCGCCCGTGGATGGCCCCTACCTGGCAGTCCTGGGTGCGGCCGTGCTCTGCTACGCGGCCCTGGGGGCGGTCCTTCGCGCTCTGCCCTGGTTTGTCGGCGCGCGTCTCCACGGCGGACCGGTCGCCATTGGCCTGGCCGTGGGGGCCCCGTCCCTCACCGGCGCGCTCTTCCGCCCGGTGGGAGGCCGGCTCGCCGACCGGCACGGCCCGATGCCGGTGATGCTGAGCGGAGCCGCACTGATGGCTGTCGCCGTGGCGCCCGCCTTCATCCCGAACCCGGTGGACCTTGTCGCCAGCCGGCTCATCGTGGGCTGCGGCGAAGCGCTGATGATGAGTTCCGCGGTCCTGTGGTTGTTGACCCTGGCCGGTCCCGCCCGCAGGGGACGGGCGCTCGGCCACATCGGCCTGGCCAATTATGCCGGCCTCGCCGTCGGTCCACTGTTGGCCGACGCCATCGCCCCCAGGATCCACATGAACCTCCTCTGGGTCATGGCCATCCTGCTGCCGGTGCTCGGCGGGCTGGTGGCGGCAACGCAGGGCGGCGCGCGGGGGGTGAGGCCCGGCGGTTCCACGCTCAAGGTCGCGCCGCGTGGGTCGGAAGCTTCGCTGGTCAAGCTGACCCTGCGACCAGGGCTGGGACTCCTACTGGTCAACGTGGGCTACGTCGCCCTGCTCTCCTTCGGCGCCACGGCGGCCGCCGCGCATCACATCCACATCGAGGCCATCGTCGTGCCCATCTTCGGGGTTGGCGTCATCGCCAGCCGGACCGTGTTCTCCGGCCTGCCTGACCGCCTGGGCGCAGGCCGAACCCTGATTGGCGGCGCGTTGGTCGCCGGGGCCGGGCTGGCCACCCTCGCCGTCACGACCAGCGAATCCCTCGCTGTACTCGCCGTGCTCACGCTGGCGCTGGGCCAGGGGGTGACGGTCCCGGCGCTGGGCCTACTCGCCCTGTCACGGGTCGATCCATCCCGGCACGGCGCGGCGGCGGGATTGTTCTTCGCCTATTTCGACGCCGGCGTGGGACTGGGCGGCCCGCTGGTCGGCCTGGCGGCACGCGTGGTCAGTGCGCCCTTCGCGCTGCTGGTCGCGGGGGCGGCGGTCGCCACCGCGGCGCC
>DATLTP010000213.1:0-3970 GCA_035533535.1 Bacillota bacterium
ATCTCGACGTCCATGCGGCCCCAATCCGGTTCCGGCCGCTGGTGGGGGCGGCCCTGGTTGCCCGGATAAAGCCGCCGCTCGAGCGCGGCGTCGTCGAAGCTGTCGGGCAGGGGCCAACTCAGACTGGCCTCTCGGGCCCGCCGCACCACGTCACCCGCCGTCGTGTGACCGATGCCCAGGCTCTCGGCCACCTCGCGCAGGCTGCGGTTCTGGCCAAGCGACAGCCGCAACACATCTCTAATCTGGCGCATCGACAACCTCCGTCGTGCCAAGCCCGCCATCGTCCCCTTCCCCAATGGGGAGGTGGTTCGACGGGCTCAGCCAGGATGGTCTCTCCGCGCCGCTTCAACTGTCCGCAATCACCGGAATGGGTGTCCGGCAATTATCGGAACGGTTGTCCGGGATTTATCGGAATCACTGTCCGCGATTTATCGGAATGGGTGTCCGCCTTCCTCCGGAATCCGCACGCCGCCCTGGCGCTGGCAACCTCGCTCGTCCCGTGCCTGGCGACCGCATCGAGGCCCGCGGTATATTTTCGCCTCTCGGCCGTCAGCTTGGTGACGGCAGCCCGCTTCTGGCCGATGTCCCGCGTCGGGGCGTCCCGTTCCTTGGCCCTGGCCCCGCAGACCACATCCGCGGAGCCGAACTGCCGGAGGGCGTCGGCGAGCCCGTCGGCCGGATTATCCGCCCTCGACCCCAGAGCGTGGCCGCCAGCCAGCCACCGTTTTGTCCGAGATGCCGCGTTGGACGAACCACTTCGCCCAGTCAGGCGGCGCCCGCCACTGCGGAGGTCCGTTCGGACCCTTCCGGGCGCGCCGATCGGCCGTGGTCGAGGAGCGTCCAGGTACGTCACCATGGCCCCCAGCGGAGGGTGGGGCTTCTGGGGCTCGGGGGGCGCCTGGCGCGTTTCGCATGGCTTGTGGTCGCAGTGCTGTATGTCCTGGTTGTTGTGGGCGGGATCGTGACCGCGAGCGACTCGGGCCTCGGGTGCGGCCTTTCCTGGCCATCCTGCGCGTCGCATCTGCTGCCGCCCGGGAACCTGCACGGAATCGTGGAATGGACGCACCGCATGCTGGCCGGGGTCGCCAGCGTGCTCGTGGTGGCGCTGGCGGCGCTGACGTGGTCACGGTCGCGGCGCCTGGCAGCCGCGTTGGTCTGCACGCTCGCCCTCCAGGTTGTCCTCGGTGGACTTGTGGTGCTCACGAATACTCCTGCGGCGCTGGTCGCCGTGCACGAAGGCGCTGCCCTGCTCCTGCTGGATGTGGCGCTGACCGTAGCCCTGCGCCTGAGCTGGCCGGGGGTGTCCAGATCCGGCGGCGGCTCGGCGGTCCTCTGGTTCCTGGCGATTTGGGCGGGCGTCACCTCCATCTTCGGAAGCTACCTGGCTCACCTCGACACAGCCTGCGCGGGCCTCGGCGGGTGCCTGGGCACGCTCGCCCACGCCGGCGGCGCCTTCGGGGCCGGGCTGTGGCATTGGGTGGCGGCGCTGGTGCTCGCGGGTGGCGTGATCGCCGTGTTGCGCCAGGTGCCGGGCATGGCGGCCGCCGTCCAGCGCTGGGTGGGGTGGTCGCTCCTGGCGCTTGGGGTCCAGGTGGCGCTGGGCATCCTGCTCCTGGCGACGGGGCTGTCCCCTGTGATGCTGGCGCTGCACGAGGCGGTGAGCATGGCACTGGGCGCCCTGCTCTGGGGCACCGCCAGCCTGGCTGGCATCGTCGGAGCGGCGCCCCTGGGCGCGGCGCCCGTCACACCACCGCATTCTCCCGGATCGGGCGTCCCTCGCGAAACCGCGTGATGCTGAGCAATTGGGTGCAAACCATGCAAAGCGGGGTAATGCTATGCACTACCCCGTTTGCGCAAATCCTTGTGGCTGTAGGGGATGGTGGGCGGTACAGGACTTGAACCTGTGACCTCCTGAACGTCACTCCAGCCCCTGCCATATGTCGGGAAGCGTCGATGTGATGCGGGTTTCGTCGATTATGCGTCGCCTAATTCGACAGTCCGTCAGACGGCCACCGATGACTCCGTGATTGGGACTCACTTCGGCGGCTTTGCGCATACCCCCTCGAGCCTAACGTCATGTTCGTATAAGCCGCCCCCGCACCCTGCCCGCATCGCGCCGAACCAAGCTGGCGATTTGCGCCACATGTTCGCCTGATTTGGCTGTCGGCTTAGTGGCCACCGAATCCCTTTTGACCGTTCGCGGGCCCGATTGCGGTGTCGAAGACAAGGACTAGCGTTCGGTAGGTCAGCAAGCCGCCATCCCGAACCCCCGCCGTGTTCTGAAACCCGGGTCCACCTTACCGCGCCACACATGCGCGACCGGGTGCTGATGATGCTGGTGCTCGATACCGGGCTGCGGCTGGTAGATCTCCTGTGAAGTTAGCTGTTTCTGCAGGAGGATCCATCCAGGCCCCGTCGAACAGCGGCACTTCAATGGAACTTAACTCCGCTTCCCGGACCGGCGCCCAGATGGCGGCACGATCCAAGAGGACATCGCCCGCAAGCGAGGTTGGAACCACCGTCCGCGCGCACCGCCTCGCCTGCGGGTACACCCTCAAGGAACTGGCGGCCCGCACCGGCTTTTCGCCCAGCTTCCTCTCGCAGCTGGAGCGCGGGCGGTGCTCGGTCTCCATCACCTCGCTGCACCGGATCGCCCAGGAGCTGGGCGTGGGGGCGGCCGTCTTCTTCCCCCAGGTCAGGGCCAACTCGGCCGTGACCCGGGCCAGCCAGCGGCCTCTGATGGCCGTGGAGGGCTCGCGCCTGAGCTACGAGCGGCTGAGCGGCGAGTTCCCGCGCCGGACGGCCGACCTCTTTTTGGTCACCATGCAGCCGGGCGAGATCCAGGACGGCCCCTACCGGCACCAGGGCGAGGAGTTCGGCATGATCCTGGAGGGCACGATGCACTTCCACCTTGGCGAGGACGAGTTCGACCTCGGACCGGGCGACACCATCCACTTCCACTCGACCACCGCCCACCTCTGGTGCAACCAGACCGAGACGACCGTGCGCGCCCTCTGGATGACGACCCAGCGGCTCAGCTGAGGCAGGCGCCGGCCTTTTTTTGCCGGCGCGCACGCGGGAGGTCGGCGCATGCGACTGGCGACGGATATCGGCGGTACCTTCACGGACCTGGTCTATGTGGACGAGGAGACGGGCGCGGTCGGGCTGGCCAAGGCGCCGTCCACGCCGCCCGCCTTTGGCCAGGGCATCCTCGACGCCATCGCCCACACGCCGCTTCAGCTTGAGGCGGTGCAGCACTTCGTGCACGGCTGCACGGTGGTAATCAACGCCCTGACGGAGCGCAGAGGCGCCCGCACGGGCCTGGTCACGACCCGCGGCTTTCGCGATGTGCTGGCCATCGGCCGTGCCAACCGCCCCGACATCTACAACATGCGCTTTCGAAAGCAGCCGCCGTTTGTGCCACGCGAGCACCGCTTCGAGGTGACCGAGCGGCTGGACTACCGGGGCGAGGTGGTCACCCCCCTGCACGAGGACGAGGTGCGGGCGGTGGCCGAGGACGTCCGCTCCGAGGGGCTGCAGGCCCTGGGCGTCTGCTTTCTGCACAGCTACGCCAACCCAGCCCACGAGCGGGCCTGCGCGGAGCTGCTCCGGGCTTTGCTGCCCGGCGTCTTCGTCAGCACCTCCTGCGAGATCACCCAGGAGTGGCGCGAGTATGAGCGCACCAGCACCGTTGTGCTCAACGCGTTCGTGCAGCCGGTCACGGCCAGCTACCTCGCCGACTTGGAGGCGGCCCTGCGCCAAAAGGGCATGGGCTGCCAACTCAATGTGATGAAGTCCAACGGGGGCACCCACACCTTCGAGCTGGCGAAATCCCAGCCAATCCACTTGGTGGAGTCGGGCCCGGTGGGCGGCGTGATTGGGGCCCGGGCCGTGGGCGCCGCCCTGGGGCTCGGCAACGTCATCAGCATCGACGTGGGCGGGACCACGGCCAAGACCTCGCTGATCGACC
>DATLTP010000214.1:0-11095 GCA_035533535.1 Bacillota bacterium
GCGGACATGATCACCGCCGATGCTTCCGCCTTCACCCTCCAAGATCACGCACTAAACCCCGCAAGCCGGGACGTGTCGCGAACCGCCCGATCCGCGCCGCTCCCGGGCAGCCGCTGACCCTCAAAAGTGCGAAACTTCAGACACTTGCGCGGATGCCCGAGGACGCGGGGGAGGTTCAGGCGGCAGGGCCCCGGGCCTCAGATGGATGGTCCGTCCGCTCATTGTCCGCCCGTGCCCGTTCCCTCACCTGGGGCGCGGGTGTGCCGAGTCAGCCTGGACTGGCGCTCCTGCGTGAGCGGCCTGCCGAAGGGAAACGTCTGGACCCGCCGCCAGCAGCGGCTCTGACTCCCTCGCGACGTTGGGATGCCACAGCTCGCGTGCCCACTGCCGTAACCGGGGGTGGCGTCCCGCCTCGATCCAGTGGGGAATCTGGTGGGTGTCGCCGCCAGCGTCGACGCATAGCTGCGCGGCTCGCAGGTGCTGGATTTCGCCGGGGTGGTGATCGTGGAGGCTGACGGCGACGCCCGCGCACAGTGCCAGCAAGTCTGCTCGCCCCTTGGCCGCCTCGTTGAGTTCGGTGACGGCGTCGACATGGTCGGCGTCGGTTAGGAGGCGAGCGCCCGCGTATCGGTGGGCGACGGCCATGATCCGAGCGACTGTCAGCCGATCAGTACCCTCTGCGGTCACGAGAGCTGAGTATAGAACATATATTCGATAACCATAGCTGGTCTGCCAGTTCCCTCATTAGCCGGGGGTCACACCGTGTTCGCCTACACGCCAGCGCGGCCTGACACCGCCCGATCCGGCGGGCCGGCTATGCGAAGGTGGCCAGTTTGTCGCGCAGGAGGCTGGCGGTCATGGATGGTACGGGTTTCCAGGTGAAGCCGGATACCTCGTCTTGTTGCAGGCGGATGGTGTCGTGGCGGGTGGGGATGAGGTAGCGGAAGTCGTAGTGCCAGTGCTCGGGTTCGCCCTTGGTGGGGTTGGCTGGGATGGGGTGGATGTCGAGGTCGAGGGGGAGCGGGCTGATCACGCCGACGGAGCCGGGGTCGATCTTCAGTCCGGTCTCTTCCTGAAGCTCGCGGATTGCGGCGGCTGGCAGGCTGGTGTCACTGGGGTCGACGTGGCCGCCGGGCAGCAGCCAGCGGTCCAGCGCCCGGTGGTGGACGTGCAGGACGCGGCCATGCTCGTCGAGCGCGACCGCGCCGCATGTCATGTGTCCTGTCTGCTCGGCGCGCGAGGTGACAACGAGCCCGTCGTCCAGGGCGGTGAGCAGCCGGGCGAGGCGTTCCTTTTCGGCGGGGTACCTGGCGAGGTAGCCGGTCACGGTCGCGGTGATGGTGTCGGGGGTGATGGTCATGGCCGTCCGTTGAAGTAGGTGAGCCAGGTCGCGGCGATGAGCCGCCGGATGTCGGCGCTGACTTCGTGCAGGCCGGTTTCGTGGGGCTGGCGGGCTAGCTCTGAGAGGGCGGCCAGGATTTCCGCCTGAACCAGGAAGATGAACGCCCCGACAGAAGCCCCGTGGAGGAAGTTGACGGCGTTGCCGTCATTGAGCACGTAGAAGTAGTGGCCCGTGGTTGCGTACCGGGTGATGTGGGGGACGACGATCTCCCGGTGGTACATCTCATCGAGCACGGCTAGTTCCAGTTCGTCATCGGAGGAGGTCACCGAGACGATGTAGGCGCCGTTGGCGAGGCGGGCGAAGTCGTCCTCGCGCAGCGCGAGGTTGCCGGTGGCGCAGACCACGATGCCCGCCCCGCGGATGGCGTCAGCGCGGGTGTGAGCGGTCTGGAAGCCGTGGGCGAGGGCATGCGCGCGCTGGATGGGGTCGTCGTCATAGACGGTGACGTGCATGTTCCGGGTGTGCAGCATCCGGGCGATGCTGCTGCCAAGGCGGCCGAACCCGATCACGCACGCGGGCCGGCCGGGCAGCACGTCACCACGTGAGCGGATGAGTGCCTCGGCGGAGAACACGATCGATTGCCCGACGAGGTAGTCCTCCGGGGACTTCAGCGGGCTGCGCGCCACGCTGTAGACGGGACACGGCAGCTTCTCCAGGTCCAGGTACCGGCGCAGCCCGTTCTCGGTGTCCTCGATGACACCGACCAGTTCTCCGGAGAACGACGCGCACAGTGAGGCGAGCGAGGGCGCGAAGTACCCGCCGATGTCGATCAGCACTAGGCGCTCGCCGGCCGCCCGGGATTCCAGGTAGGCGAGGCTGGTCTCGGCGTCGCTCAGCTGATCACGGTTGAGCGGGTCGCAGGGAAACAGGGCGGTCACGGTCTTGTGGGCTGACGGGTCAACCGACTTCGGTTTGGGCAGGACCGCGCGGAGGTCTGACACGCGCCCGACCGCCCGCAGGAAGCTGGGCCGTTCCGGCAGTAAGTGGGTGATGACCAGGGATGAGACCGGATCGCCGACGGCGAGGTTCCCGGTGATCTTTTTGAAGAATGAGTCGACCCGGTTCCGCTCGAAGTCCTCCAGCATGGCCAGCCCAATCTCCGCCCGTGCCGTCGCATATTCCGTCCCCGTCATCGCCTGGCCGCGCTTTGGGCGGCCGCGTATTCATCCGAGAGCACTGAGTGGACGATGGAGTCCCGCCACGCCCCGCGCGTGAACAGGTGACCGCGGATACGGCCTTCCTCGACCATCCCGGCCGATTGCATCGTCCGGGCTGACGCCTCGTTCAGCGGGCTGCGGGCACCCCAGAGCCGGTGCAGCCCGAGTTCGGAGAAACCCAGCCGCAGCAGCAGCCGCACCGTTTCCTGTCCCTTGCCCGCTCCCCACTGGTCAGGCCGCAGCGCGAAACCGATCTGGGCGCTTTCATACTCACCCAGCGCGAGCCTTGCCGCGCCGACCAGTTCACCCGTGGCGTCCTCGGCCACGGCCAGCATGTACTCCACCCGCTCCGGCGCCGACGCGGACTCGATCGCCGCCGTGACGATACGCCGCACCTGCTCGGCTGACCTGGGTTCAAAGCTCAGGTGACGGGTCGTGTCGGGATCGCCATAGACCTTCTGGAGCGCCCCTGCGTCCCCGGGAGCGAACTCGCGCAACCTCAGGCGGTCTGCGGCGAGCGAAACAGGATGCATGAGGGCTGGTCTCCAAGGTTCGTGATATGGCTAGCGTGGCAAGGCGGGGGCTGGGGTCCGGCAGTACGCTTCGATCTCTTCCTGCAGATCGCCGGCCACCCGGGAGTCGGTGGCGGACGCAGTTATCGCGCGGTGGACGCTGGTCAGGCTTCGCACCACGCCGTTGATGCGCTGCGTGACCGGCAGGTCCAGCACCGGGGTGGCCGCCTCCCGCGCCCCTTCCAGATCGCCAGCGCGAACCCGGGCGATGGCCAGGTCGGTCCGGGAACCAGCCTCATCCCCGAACGACCGCTCCGCCGGCGGAGCGGACTCATACGCCGTTACCGCCTGCCCCGCGTACGCTTCCGCGCGCCCGTGCATTACGCCCGCCCGCCCGGCCGGGTCAGGCAGGCTCGCGCACGCGTCCGCCGCGTAATAGAGCTGGCGGGCTGTAGTGAAGAGGCACATCCCACCGAGCGCGTCGAGTTCATCGGCCTGAACATGCTCACGCAGGTCATCAGCCCGCTCGATGGCCCGCAGGCTGTCGGCCTCATTGCCGAGCATGGCCCACGCGCGCCCCTCGGAGGACGCCAGCCACACCGCGACCGTGCCCGTCCCACCTTCAGCCGCGGCGGCCTGCGCGTAGGCGAGGGCCTCATGCGGCCGACCAGCCCAGAAGGCGACCAGCGACTGAATCCCGCCGATCCACGCCGCGAGCGGGGCGCTTTCGGCGTTCCGCGCGCACAGCAGCCCTGTCCGCGCGTGCGTCATCGCCGTGTAGGGGTCACGCACGTCATGTGCCGCCTTGGCGAGCATCCCCGAGAACAGCGCCCCGAGAATGTACAGATCCCTGGTCTCGCGTGGCCGCTGACGGCCTTCCAGCAGCGTGAAAGTGGTGTCCTGCAGCAACACGATGTCCGCGATCAGATCCGACAGCGGCGCCTGCGGGTACGCGACCGCCAGCCGCGCCGCCTCCGCGCGCAGCGCGCACCCGCCCCACCAGCAGTGCCACCCCTACTGCGGCCACCGCGGTGGCCGGGACCAGCGCCGGAGCCCAGTCGGCCGCGCCGTGAAGCAGCGCCCAGGCGAGGTGGGTCGTGAAGGCAGAAGGTGGGTGAGGAACCGGCCGAGCGGGCCGGTGGCGTGTGCGCTCACAGCAGGTCGTCCTCCTCACTGGCCAGCCAGCCGTCGCCAGTGGCGTCCTGGGTCGCGGGGATGCCGCCGCTGGTTTCCAGGGCGGCGAGTTCGGCCGGGTCACTCGTGCACAGCAGGTGCTCGGCCGGGGACGCGAGTACCTGGAACGACACCCGGGCGGACGGCCCGGCGGCCAGCAGGCCCTCGCCGCGCCTGGCGGCCAGCAGCAGCGCCTGTTCGCCTGCGCTGAGGCGGAAGGCGTCGGCGGCGAGTTCGATGGCCTGGGGGGCCTGGCGGAGCAGGATCTGGGTGGCGGCGTTGGCGATGACGGCGCGGCCGAGGTCCGAGCCGAGGACGTCCTCGGCGTCCTGAGTGACTACCGCCAGCCCGGCCCAGTGCTTGCGGGCGGCCTTGTCCATCCGCCACAACCATTTCGCGCCCTCGGGCTCACGCATCAGCAGCCACGCCTCATCGGCCACCACCAGCCGCCGCATCCTCTGGCTTGGGTCGCTGACTTGCCGCCACACCGCGTCGAGTGCGAGGAGGGTGGCGACGGGGCGGAGTTCGTCGGCGACGTCGCGGAGAGAGAACACGACGAGGTGGCTGTCGGGGCGGGTGGTGGTGGGGGCGTCGAACAGCCCGGCGTGGGTGCCTTCGGTGAACGGGGTCAGCCGGTCCGCCAGCAAACTCGCCGCCGGGTCCCGCGCACCGCGCAGCGCGGCGGCCAGGTCGGTGAGCAGCGGCGCGGGCCGCGCCCAGGTGCGGGGGTCGCTGGTGATGCCGGCGTGGTGGTAGGCGGCCATGATGGCCTTGTCCAGCAGCGCCCGCTCGGCTGGTCCCGGCTGCCCGCCGAGCAGCACGCTGATGACGGTGTGGGCGAACAGCGCCCGGCGCGCGAGCGCGTCGGCCCGCACCGGGCCGCTGTGGTGGTGGGGGAGGTCGAACGGGTTGAGGCGCACCCCTTGGGCGCCGAGGTGGAGGTAGGCGCCGCCGGTCGCGTGGGCGAGGCGGGCGTATTCGTCTTCGGGGTCGATGACGAACGCTGCGGTGCCCTGGTAGAGGTTGCGGAGCACTTCGAGTTTGGCGAGGTAGGACTTCCCTGCACCGGAGCAGGCGAGGGTGACGGAGTTGTAGTTGTCACACGCCCACCGGTCCCACGCCACCAGCCCAGGACCGGAAGTGTTCGCGCCGTAAAGAATGCCCGGCAGCGCCTCGCTGCTCGTGGGGTCGCGGGGCAGGTCGGGGCTGGTGAAGGGGAAAGCGGCGGCGAGCGCGGCGGTGTCCATCGTCCGCCGCACCTTCAGCAGGTCCGCACCCGCCGGGAGGGTGGTCACCCAGCCCTGCAGCGTGCGGAACGTTGCCGGGGCGGTGGTCAGCAGCAGCGAGTCCGCCAGCGCCCGTACCGCCGCGACTTCCTCCGCGAGGTCGTCTTGGCTGGCGGCGTGGACGGTGAGGTACAGGCCGAGACGGAACAGCTTCCCCTCACCCCGCGCGATCCGGTAGGCGAGGTCGCGCGCGTCCGCGGCGGCGGCTTCGGTTTCCGGGTCATCCAGGCTGCCGCGCTCCATGCCGGTCCGGCGGCCCGCTTCCAGCCGGGCACGCTGCCGGCGCAGCCGATCCGCCGCCACCGCCGGGGGGACCGGCTCGATGTGCAGGGCGACGTCGAGGCGGCCCGGGTAGGTGAGCAGCGGCTCCAGCCACCCCGGGTACACCTCCGCCGGGTAGCCGGTCACCGCCAGCGTCGCGCAGAAGTCGCCGCCGACCCGCACATGCCGCGCCGCGACCTCGACATCCGGTGGCCCAGGCGTCCCCTCGGCCGCCGCGCGCCCCGGGGCGGGCTGGCGGCGGGTGAACAGACGGGTCATGTGGCACCTCCTGGGCTGGTGACCGGCTGGCCCGGCACCGCGAGCCGGGCCGCGGTGATGGGGGCGGCAGGGTCGGTGGCCGCGGCGAGCAGCGCGGTCACCTGAGGGCCGTCCAGGACGCTGACCGTCACGTCCGCGCCCGCCAGCAGCCGGGCGGCCTCACCCGCCCGCTGCGCCACCCGGGCCCCCGCCGCCCCGCCTCCCCGTGCCCGGGTGGGGGTGGGTTCGGTGACAGCCAGGAGCACCTGGCGGGTCAGCACGTCCCGGGTCGCCGCCAGCTCCGCGAGGAACGCGGCGTGCTCCAGCGCGGCCTCCTCCAGCGCCGGGTGCGGCAGCCCCGGCGCCGCCTCCTGGAGGGCGGTGACGGCGGGGGTGAGGTCTGCGCGGCCGGCGCGGACCACGACCTGCACCGGGCCGGTGAGCGAGTTCAGGTACCGCGCCCACCCCGACGTGAGCGCGTCCTGTTCCGGTGGGGTGCGCAGCGCGAAGTTCACCGTCGACACCGCGCACACCACCACCGCCCCGCCATCGGCGTCCTCAACCACCCCCTCCGGGGTGATCCCGCCGAACAGCGAACGCGCCGCGGCTGGCGGAGGTGGTGGCTTGACGCCGGGCACGGCGGGCGGGGCGGGGACACCTTCGGGCGCGTGGGCGAGACGGCGCGGTGAGCGTGACTGGCGCCAGGCGGCGAGCAGCAGCCGGTCGAAGCTCAGCCCGTCCCGCTGCCCGGTCGCGAGCACCACGGCCACCACCACGACCGGTGCCGCCGCTCCCGCGAACACAGGCAGCGCCACATACCTGTGGGTGGCCTCGAACGCCACCCACAGGACCGCGAACGCGGCGGCGAGGATGGCGACCTGGCGGCCGGTCAGGCCGGCGAGGATCTTGTCCGGCCGCTCGATGTCCGCCGGGATCGGCGTGGCCGGAGACTGGTCGTAACTCACAACCGGTTACCTCCTGCTCTACGTGTGGCCAGACCGCGCGGGGGCGGCGTGGCCGGGCGCAGTGGTGGGCGCTGCTGGACTGGCGGCCGTCGCGCCGGGATGGCTCGCGACGTAGCCGCGCCCGTGGCGGCACGGGGCGGCGGCCTGCCCGGCGCCGGCCGCGGTGGCCGGGGTGCGGGCCGGGGTGGCGCTGTGCGCGGCGTGGGCGCCGCCGGGCGTGGGCGGGCCGGCCGTGGCCGGGGCGCGCCGCCAGGCGGCCGGCGTGGCCCACCGGGTGGCGGCTGTGGCGGACGTGGCCGTCCCCCCGACGGCTGGCTGCCCCCTCCGGCCGCGGGACTGCTTGCCTGGCTGGGACTTGGGCTGCCCGTGTGCCGCCCGCCGGGCGGTGGCCGCCGGGGACGGCTGCCCCCGCCCCCGCCACCTCCGCTGCCGCCTCCGGGGCGTGACCCGCCGTTGGGTGGGCGCCGCGCCGGGCCACCCCGGCCGCCTCCACTGCCGCCCCCGGCGGCGGCGCCCGCGGCGAGGAGGGGCTGGACGCGGGACAGCACGGCGGCGTAGAACGCGAACTTGAGTCCCTTGCGGATGGGGCTGGACCCGAACGGGGTCAGTACCGGCCGCGACACCCAGAACGGGATGCGCATCATGATGTAGAGCAGGCAGATGGTGAGGAGCACCGGCACGGTCCCGCCGCCCTGCCCGCTCAGCGGCAGCCATCCGGCGGAGAAGAACACCCGCACCCCGGCGGTGAGGACGAGGGCCTGGGCGACCTGGATGACCAGGCACGCGGTCAGCGCCCGCCACCACCACCTGGCGACGAACGCCGTCTGCGGCAGCGCGTAACACGCCAGCGCCAGCGGCGCCGCGGCGGTCAGCAGCACCAGCGCCATCAGCCGGATGATGTAGACGAACGCCAGCACGACGATGAGCACCGCCGCGGTTAGTACGAGCAGGATGACGAACACCCCGCCGCCCTGCCCCCCGCCCGCCTCGGCGGCGCTGAGAGTGTTCTCCAGCCCGTTCGCCGCCGACCCCGGGGTCACCCCCTGCCCCGACAGCGCGCCCGACAGGCCGTTCGCGAGCGAGGTGGCTTCCGCGATCAGCGGCAGGGACAGGTTCGCTGCCAGAAAGCCGAGCACGAGCCGGGGAAGGATCTCCTTCGCCGAATACGAGGTCCACAGGGTCTCGTGGGTCATCACGATCACGCCGCCGGCGAGGACGAACAGCACGAAGCAGGTGTCGGCGATCGCCAGCGACCCGGCCCACATGCCATGCACCGACGGCAGGTCCGCCGCCACGGGGGAGGACAGCAGCACCTGGCCGGTGAACCGCAGCAGCCCGTTCACCGCCCCGGCCGCGAGTGAGGCGAACCAGCCGCTGATCGCGTGCTGCACCTGGCAGCCCACGTCGAACCAGCCACACCCCGGCTGCGCCGCCGGAACGGCCGGAGACGGGGACGGTGAGGGGGACGGGGCGGCGGCGAGCAGCAGTCGCATGGTCATCCGCCCACCAGGGACTTCAGGATGGTCACAATGACCGGTGCCAGGACCGCCAGGCCGTAGCCGATCGCCGCGGAGCGCAGCGCGACCTTGGCGCGCTCGACCTCGCTGGGGTCACCGCCGGCCATCAGGTAGCGCAGGCCCCCGATGGTGAGGAACAGGGTGGCGAGCCCGGCGAGGATGCCGACGATCCACGCGGTGGTGTTGGAGATCACCTGGTTGATCGAGGCGGCGGCGAGCACCGGCGCCACGGCCACCGCCAGCAGGGGTGGCGCGGCGGCCGGCTGGAGCGGGGAACGGCTGGCCCGTGCCCGGCGGCGGGGGTGGCCGCGCTGGCGTGGCCGGGGGGAGGGTGTCACTGGGCTGTCTCCTTCGGGTCGGACGGGTTCGTGTGGCGGGGTGGCCCCGGGGGGTGGGCGTGGGGCGTCTCCTCCCTGTGCGGGGCTCGACGCGGGCCAGGTGTCAGCGGGCGCGGTGACGTCCAGCCCCCCGGGGCCACCCGCCCCCCGGCCGCTGGTGCCGGCTGGTGGGGAACCGCGTCCTCATAAATCCGGTTTCCGGGGGTGTTTCTGAAGCACCCGCGTGTGACTTCCGGCTGACCTTGTGCTGACCTCCGGCCGACCTGGACACGGAATCCCAGGTCAGCGCGTCATTTGACCTCCGCCCTCGCTGGGCCGCACTGGGCCGCTGGCCGGGAGGCCAGGTGCCCCGCTGTCTGTCAGGCGGTGCTGAGGTCGCCATCGCGGATGGCTTTCACCAGTACTGCCTCCACCACCTGGCGGTGCTGGGCGAGCGCGCTCAGGCTGATGCCACGTTCGGCGGCGAGCCTGGCGAGGGGGACGCGTTCGAGGCGGTTGCGGCCGATCAGGTCCGCGTCAGCCTGGGTCAGCACCCCTCGCCTGACGGCGGCGGCCAAGACGAAGTCGGGGTGGCCCCACGGCGGGGGCGGGGTGGCGTACCCCTCGGGCAGAGGCCGCCGGCCCATGGCGTGCCTGGCGTTCGCGCTGGCGTGGGCCAGCCCGGCGCGGTAGCCGGCCCAACACAGCCGTGAGGCCAGCGGCACGACGTCCAGATCGCAGGTGTCCAGGGCGCGCATGGCCGCGAGGAACCCGGCGAGCACCTCGGCCTGAAGGTCACCCAGTTCGCCCGTGTAGGCGGGGGTGATCTTCGCGGTGGCGCGGCGCAGGCCGGGCAGCGCGACCCCGGTCAGCCCGACCACCCACGCCGGTCCGCAGGTGCGGGCGCGGCGGATGAGTTCGGCCCACACCCGGTTCCGCGCGGCG
The DNA here is from genome assembly GCA_035533535.1 of Bacillota bacterium. Lineage (GTDB taxonomy): Bacteria > Bacillota > Sulfobacillia > RBS10-35 > JAJYVM01 > JAJYVM01. Next base: position 9,794 of record DATLTP010000214.1, read on the forward strand.
GCGGTGGTGGCGGGGTGCAGCAGCAGGTCGCGGATTTCGCCCAGCGGGACCAGCCGCGCGGGCAGGTCCGGGGCGGTGGCGGTGCCGTGGAGAGCGAGGGGGCGGGGGCCGGTGGTCAGCGCGCGGAACGCGGACTCGGCCGCGTCGAACGGCGTCAGCTCCCACCCCGCGGGAGTGTCCGCGAGCGCGGCCGGCGGTTCCGGCATGGCGGTGCGGCGGGCGGGGTGAGTGGTGGTGGTGCCGGCTGGCATCGGTGCCTCCAGAGGATGGGCGTTGGATCAGGCACGCTCAGGAAGCCAGGTGGTCTTGACCTGCGGCGGACCTCGCACCGACCTGCGGCTGCCCCCTCGCTGACCTCCCGCTGACCCGCCCAGGACACGAGCGCGTCGGCACCTGCGGGACCGGGCCTGGCGCACCCCGGGCGGCCCGGCGCGAGCGAGGTCAAACCCTCCGCTGACCTCGGGTCTCTGTCCCAGGCCGGGGTGGGGTCAGTGAGAAGTCAGCCGGAAGTCACGCCGGACGCCTTCACATCGGGCCACGAAAACCGGATTTAAGAGGTGTCAGCGGAACACGCGGTGGCCGTGGGGCCACCCGCCAATGCCACACTCAGACCCGCCCACCACCGGCCGGCCCACCGCGGGCCGGCCGCGGCCTCCCCGCCCGCCGGGCGGAGGGGTGCCGCTCAGCCTCTGGCCGCACCTGCCCGAACCCCCCGGAGCCACGGCCCCCGACTGTGCGGTGTGCGCGTGGGCGGTCGTCACTAGCTTCAGCAGCGAGGGTGACGTCGTCGTCGTCCCGGACGCCCGCACCCATGTGGTGCTCACGGCGGCGGCACTCGCCCGGCGCCGCGCGCTCGGCCTGTGCGGTGACGCCTGGCAAGACGTCACCGACGCCCTCGGCAGCGACCTGCCGCTCACCTACCGACTGCTCGCCACCGCCCGCACATCCACCACGGCCTACCTGCTCCACCCGGCCTGCCGCGAAGCCGGACGCGCCGCCCTCGCCGTCACCACCCCCGGCAGCGGCAGCGGCGCCGGCGACGTGTACGCGGCGTGTGAGCGGGCGCTGCGCCCCGGCGGAGTCCTCGCCGTCATCACCACCAGCCCCATCACCGGGGGCCGGCTGCGTGACCTGCCCGGTGAGGTGACCACTCACGCCCGCCCGCAAGGCCCGCGCCCGCGGCGAGCCCTGGCACCTGATCGTCCACGAGGACGTGCTGATCTTCCGCGCCCCCGGGAACGCCGTGAGTTCAGCCGGGGTGAGGGAAGGTCAGGCTGGGCCCGGGAGCCCGCCGCGTGAGGC
>DATLTP010000215.1:0-5608 GCA_035533535.1 Bacillota bacterium
CGGAGGATGTCGCTCCCGGCTAGGCATTTCGACAACCAAGAAGCCGCCATCCCAGGCGGCTTCTTGGTTCAGTTCCTGACGTCACTCAGCTCGGACTCCAACGTCATGGTTCAGTTCTTAGCGTCAGTCGACAGCGATGCCCTTGGTGCCATGTCGTGTTGCTGGTGCCAGTCTCAATGTCCCTGGTGCCATTCTAAATGTCAGTCAACACCCTACTCCAAGTAATCCTTCAGCTTCTTGCTCCGGCTCGGATGCCGCAGCTTGCGAAGGGCCTTGGCCTCGATCTGCCGAATCCGCTCCCGCGTCACGCCGAAGACCTTGCCCACTTCCTCCAGCGTCCGCGCCCGCCCGTCATCCAGGCCGAAGCGCAGGCGCAGGACCTCCTCCTCGCGGTCGGTGAGCGTGTCGAGCACGCCCTCCAACTGCTCCTTCAGGAGCGAGAACGACGCGGCCTCCGCCGGGGCGGGCGCCTCCTCGTCCTCGATGAAGTCGCCGAGGTGGCTGTCCTCCTCCTCGCCGATGGGGGTCTCCAGCGAGACCGGCTCCTGCGCGATCTTGAGGATCTCGCGCACCTTGTCCTCGTCGATGCCCATCTCTTTGGCGATCTCATCCGCCGTCGGCTCGCGGCCCAGCTCCTGCAGCAGCTGGCGCTGCACGCGGATCAGCTTGTTGATCGTCTCGACCATGTGCACGGGGATGCGGATGGTCCGCGCCTGGTCGGCGATGGCCCGCGTGATGGCCTGCCGGATCCACCACGTGGCATAGGTGCTGAACTTGAAGCCCTTGCGGAAGTCGAACTTCTCCACGGCCTTGATCAGGCCGAGGTTGCCCTCCTGGATCAGGTCCAAAAAGAGCATGCCGCGGCCCACGTAGCGCTTGGCGATGGAGACCACCAGGCGCAGGTTGGCCTCGGCCAGCTTGCGCTTGGCTTCCTCGTCCCCCGCCTCGATCCGCTTGGCCAGCTCGACCTCGTTCTCGGCAGAAAGCAGCGAGACGCGGCCGATTTCCTTCAGGTACATGCGGACGGGGTCATCGATGGCCACGTCGTCGGGCACGCTGAGGTCGGCGTCCGCCAAGCCGTCCCGCTCGGCGGCCTCCGGCGCCCGCTCGGACGGCTCGCTGCCGTCCTCGTCCGCCTCTGGCTCCGCGGCCAGCTCGGCATCCTCGCGGCTGCCCACGAGTTCGACGCCCATCTCGGAGAGCGTCCGGTAGATGCCGTCGATCTGGTCGGGCGTCAGGTCGACGTCCTCCAGGGCATCCATGATCTCCGTGTAGCTGATCGAGCCCTTCTTCTTGGCCCGGTCGATCAGGTCACGGACTTCCTGCATCTGTTTGGCGACGTCGCTCTCGCTAGGCATGGCCGCTCCTCCCTCCGGCCGGGGTCCGGCCGGAGGCTCTCCCTCTCAAGTCCGCGATCTCCCGTTCCAGAGTCCGGGTCTCCTGCACCATCGGGTCGGGAATGGCCTCACCGGCCGCCTCCAGGCGCCGTTGAGAAGCGCGAATCGCGTCCAGCTGCTCCTGCAGCCGGACGCGGCGAAGGGTAGCCACACATCCTGCCAGCAGCCGCTCGGGCTCGCCGTCCCACTCCTCGCCCATCAGCAGCCGCGCGGCGAAGCCCCGCGCCGGCTCCTGAAGTGGCCCGTTGAGGAGGTGCTCCAGGGGCGCCAGCCCATCGGCTGCCGCCGGAGCAAACTCCCAGAGCGCCTCGGCCAGCGCGCGCCGCTCCCCCGCGTCGAAGTCAGCCGGAGCCAGATCGCTCACAGCCGATCCCAGGAGCGCCGCGTGGCGGCCGAGGATCGCCAGGATGCCCTCCTGTGCCCGCACCTCGCCGGACGGCGCCCGGCGCGGCTGCAAGACAGGCGGCCGTCCCGGCGGCGGGACGGTAGTAGGGTGCCAGTCGGACCTGTTTCTATACCCTTCTCCCTTTTCTGTCAAATGCCGCCTCACCTGCTCGGCCAGCACAGCCGAATCGTCCAGCAGCAGGCGGCGGGCGGCCCAGTCCACGTACGTCGCCCGTTCGGCCGGATCCTGCGTCCGCGCGATCAGCGGCGCCAGCTCCCGCGCCGCCGCCAGCCGCCCGCCCAGGTGCGCGAGGTCGGCCCGGGCCACGATGGACCCAACAAGGTATTCGAGCAGCGGCCGCGCGTTGTCCAGCGCCGCCGCAAACGCCTGCGGCCCGGCTTCCCGCAGCCACTCGTCCGGGTCGCGCCCCGGGGGCATGTCCAGCACCCTCACGCGCACGGCCGTGCCCTGCAGCAGCTGCAGCCCGCGCCAAGTCGCAGCGGCGCCCGCGGCGTCCGCGTCGTAGGCAACCACGATCTCTTCCGCATAACGTGCCACGGCTCCTGCCTGCTCGGCACTGAGCGCCGTCCCGAGCGAGGCCACGGCGCCCGTGAACCCGTGCTGGTGGGCCATGATGGCGTCCAGATACCCCTCGACGACGATGGCCCGCCCGCCCGAGCGCATGGCCGCCCGCGCCAGGTGCAGCCCGTACCAGACCCGCCGCTTGGCAAAGAGCGGCGACTCCCGCGAGTTGATGTACTTGCGGGCATCGTCCGCCAGCGTGCGCCCGCCGAAGCCGATGACCCGGCCGCGCTCGTCCGCGATGGGGAACATCAGGCGGTCGCGGAAGACATCGTAATGCCCGTCCCCGCTGGGTCGGGGCGCGATCAGGCCGAGGTGCTCGGCGACGGCCGCCGCAACCCCTTCCCTGTGCAGGGCCGTGGCCAGGCCGTCCCAACCGGCCGGGGCATACCCCAGCCGCCATGCCTCCACGCTGCCCTCGCTGACCCCCCGCCCCGTCAGATAGGCCTTTGGGCGCGCTTCCGCGCGCAATGCCCGCTCGAAGTAGGCGGCCGCGACTTGGCAGGCGTGCAGCCACTGGTCCCGCTGGGCGGCGGCCTTTTCCTCGGCCGGCGAGCGCGGGGCAAGGGGCAGCGGCACCCCGAACCGCTCCGCCAGCTGCTGGACGGCGTCCCGGAAGTCAAGCCCCTGCTGGCGCATGACGAAGCTGATGACGTCCCCGCCGGCCTGGCAGCCGAAGCAGTGGAACATGCCCCGCTCGGGCGAGACGGTGAAGGACGGCGTCTTCTCCTCATGGAAGGGGCAGAGGCCCATCAGGCTGCGGCCGGCCTTGCGCAGCTGCACCACGTCGCCGACCACGGCCACGATGTCCGCCCGCTCGCGGACCTGACGCACGAAGTCGTCCGACCAGCGCCCCGCCGCCGCCATGCCCGCTCCCCCCCGCAGGGCCCGCATTCGCCCCCGCCGGGCGGGCTTCCTGCCCTGGGGGGAACAGGCGTGCGTCAGAGCACCCCGACCTCCCGCCAGAGGGGGAACAGCAGGCGGCCCTGGACCGGCTGGAGAGCGCGGGTTAGGTGCGGCGGCGGCCGCACGAGCGCGACCGCCGCCGGGTTTTGGTGGAGGCAACGGACAGGGCCCCCGCCCTCAAACAGGAGATGTTCGCATGCACTTGGACGAGGTTGCCCTCATTCAGGGCTTCCTGGCGGCTACACCGCACCGCCATGGTGCCCGTATGCACTCGGCCGAGCTTGCCCCCATCCAGGGCTTCCTGGCGGCGACAGCGCACCGCCATTGTGCCCGTATGCACTCGCCCGAGCTTGCCGCCATCCAGGGCTTCCTGGCGGCGACGCGCACCGCCATGGTTCAGGACGACCTCAGCGCCGCCTGGGCCGCGGCCAGCCGCGCCACCGGCACCCGCGGCGGTGAGCAGGACACATAGTCCAGGCCAAGCTCCTGGAAGAGGACGATCGAGGCCGGGTCGCCGCCCTGTTCGCCGCACACGCCGATCTTCAATTTGGGGCGCGCGGCTCGGCCGCGCGCGTTGCCCATGGCGATCAGCTCGCCGACGCCCTCTTTGTCCAGCGTCTCGAACGGGTTGGCGGCCAGCAGGCCCTTGCCCAGGTAGGCGTGCAGGAACTTGGCCTCCGCGTCGTCGCGGGAATAGCCGAAGGTCGTCTGCGTCAGGTCGTTGGTGCCATAGGAGAAGAACTCGGCGTCCCTTGCCACGTCCCCGGCGACCAGGCAGCCGCGGGGGACCTCGATGCAGGCGCCGATGGGGATCTGCAGTCCCGTTCCTTCCTCGGCCGCCACGCGCTCGAACAGAGCCTTCATGGCCTGCATTTCGGAGGCCAGCCCGATCAGGGGGAACATGATCTCCGGCCGCGCCGGCACCGCCTCCTGCGCCTGGCGGGCGGCGGCTCGCAGGATGGCCCGGCACTGCATCTCGTAAATCTCCGGCCACGTGACGGCCAGGCGCGAGCCGCGGTGGCCCAGCATGGGGTTGACCTCGACGAGCGCGCGGGTTTTGTGGAGCAGCGCCTCCTTCTCCGCCAGCTCGCTGGGTGAGCCGTGGGAGACCCGCAGGGTCGCCACCTCACCCGTCAGGACATCCAGCTTCGGCAGGAACTCGTGCAGCGGCGGGTCGAGCAGGCGAATGGTCACCGGCAGGCCGGCCATGGCCCGGAAGATGCCCAGGAAGTCCTCCTCCTGCATAGGGAGGAGATCGGCCAGCGCGCTTGCCCGCTCGGCGTCGGTCTCCGCCAGGACCATGCGGTGGACGACGGGCAGCCGCTCCGGAGCCATGAACATGTGCTCGGTGCGCACCAGGCCGATGCCCTCGGCGCCCAGGGCCCTTGAGCGGAGGGCATCCGCCGGGGTGTCGGCGTTGGCCCGCACGCCCATGGTGCGGATGGCGTCGGCCCATCCGAGCACAGCCTCGAACTCCGCGCCCAGCTCGGGATCGCCGACCTCTACGGAACCCATATAGACGGCGCCCGTGGCGCCGTCGAGCGATATCACGTCGCCTGCGCGCACCGTTTGCCCACCAATCCGCGCGGTCCCGGCGCGCTCATCGATGCGCAGGGCCTCGCAGCCCACGATGCACGGCTTGCCCATGCCCCGCGTCACGATGGCCGCGTGGCAGGTCATGCCGCCCCGCGCCGTCAGCACGCCCTGAGCGGCGGCGATGCCGTGGATGTCGTCGGGCGCCGTCTCCTGGCGCACCAGCACCAGCCGGTGACCCTGGCGGGCCAGCTTCTCCGCCTCGTCCGGGTCAAAGCAGACCTCGCCCACGGCGGCCCCCGGCGAGGCGGCCAGGCCCTGGGCGATGGGCGCGGGCAGGTCGCCGGCGAAGGTGGGGTGCATCAACTGGGCCAGTTGGCCGGGCTCGATGCGGCGCACGGCCTCGGCACGGTCGATCTTGCCCTCCAGGCACAGGTCATGGGCGATCCGCACAGCGGCGCGGGACGTCCGCTTGGCGGCGCGGGTCTGCAGGAGGAAGAGGCGGCCCTCCTCGACCGTGAACTCGATGTCCTGGACGTCGCCGTAGTGCGCCTCGAGCCGGGCGCACACCTCCTGCAGCTGGGCGAAGGCCGGGGCGTTGGCCCTCCTCAGGGCCGCGATCGGCTCCGGGGTGCGCAGGCCCGCCACGACGTCCTCGCCCTGGGCCCGCTGCAGGTACTCCCCGACCATCCCAGGCTTGCCCGTGGCGGGGTCGCGGGTGAAGAGCACGCCCGTGCCCGAGGCCGGGCCCCGGTTGCCGAACGCCATGCGCTGGACCGTCACGGCGGTGCCGAGGTCTTCGGGG
>DATLTP010000216.1:0-17416 GCA_035533535.1 Bacillota bacterium
GCCGTGATGTCGAAGCCGGTCTGGCGCAGGGGCCCGTTGCCGTCGCCAAGCCCCTGGACCATCTGGCGCAGGGCCCGGTCGTCCACATCGAGCACCCGCCGCAGCTGGATGTCCGCCAGGCCCAGCTCATTACCGTGGAACATGTGGGCGTCGGCCATGGCCACGCACTGGTTGTTGGCCGCGGTGACGGCGTGCATGTCGCCCGTCAGGTGCATGGTGACCTCTTCGGATGGGAGGAGCTGCGACCGCCCGCCGCCGGCCGCCCCGCCCTTGATGCCCAGGGCCGGGCCCAGGCTGGCCTGGCGCAGGCAGGTGATGGTCCTGTGGCCGATTCGGTTCATGGCCTGGCCGAGGCCGATCGAGGTCACGGTCTTGCCCTCGCCGAGCGGGGTGGGGTTGATGGCCGTGACCACCACGTAGCCCGCCTGCGGCCGGCCGGCCGCCTTGGCCGCGGCCTCGGGGCGGATCTTGGCCTTCGTGCGGCCGTAGAGGTCGAGGTCGTCTTCGGAGAGGCCGATCTTGCCGGCCACCTCGCGGATGTCCTGAACCGGAACGCTCGCGGCGATTTCCTGATCCGTCGGCACCTCGTCGCCTTCCTTCTACTCGTCTACTGCAGGAGGGCGAGCAGCCGCTCCACCGTCTCCGGCCGGCGGATGCCCGCGATGTGGACACCTGAAAACCCCATCGTCAGCAGCGTGCGGATTCGTTCAGCCAGGCGCTCGATTGGGTGGTCGGTCGCCAGGCCGGGCGGCAGGCGAACGCCGACAATCTCTCCCCGCGCCACGGCACGGGCCAGTTTGGGCCCGACGCACAGCACCGAAGCCAACGCGGGGATCTTGGGCCCCCCGGCCAGCAGCTCCTGGTATGCCCTGTCGTCCCACCCGGCCTGCGCCACATAGAAGTGGGCGCCAGCCGCCACTTTGGCATGCAGCCGCTCGAGCTCGCCCGTGAGGAAGGGGTTGACCACCACCCCGAGGCGGGCCTTCGGCAGACGGGCGGCAAACTGCCGCACGAGGCTGACGGTGTCCGGCGCGCCCTCCATCAGGAGGAAGTTCCGCAGCAACGCCGCCCGGGCGATGAGGTCGCCCCTCTGGTGCAGGCGGCCCACGACGTGCACCAGGGGCTGGGTGCCGAGGCGCAGGGCCGTTTCCACCGCGTCGGGGTGGCCCTCGCGGTCGGTGAGGGCCAGTGGCATCAGCCCCGAAAGAGAGGCCGACACTTCCGTGTCGGCCTCCAACCAATACTCAGTCGTAGTATTCCGGCGCCTTGCGCCATTCGGCGCCCTGTTTGAGGTCGTGCCCGAAGAAGATCCTGGCCCCCTCGGCCGCGGCGATCTCCTTCAGCCGCACCACGCTCGCCGCCCCGGCAGCCTTGTCCTGCATGGCGCCAAGCTTATCCGGCGCGAAGGTGTCCGCCGTATACGAGGCATCGACCGTCAGGAGGATGGGCCCCTCCTTCTTCAGGCGGACCAGGAACGACATATGCCCCGGCGCGTGCCCCGGGGTGAAGATGGCCTCAACCCCCGGCGCCAGGGTGGCATCCCCATCCAGCAGGCTGACCTTCTTCATGTCCCCGAGGTAGGGCGCCTTGTAGCGCCCGCTCTCGATCAGGGCATACTCGGCGCGCTGCAGGGTGATGGTGTGCTCAGGGAACAGGTAGTTGCCGCCGGCGTGGTCGAAGTGGCAGTGGCTGTTGACGAGGAGGTCGATGTCCGAGGGCTGCAGGCCCATGGCCGCGAGGCGGGCCGTGATGACGTCCTCTTTGCTCATGACCGGGATAATCCGATCATTGGGGAAGAGCGGTCCGTCCAGGGCCGTCGCCGGCATGCCGGTGTCGATGAGGATGTTGGCGTCGCCGGTCTGGATGAGGTAGCACCAGATCGGCACGCGCAGCCGGCGTTCCTGGTAGTGTTCCGGCATGATCACGGACTCGTGCAGGTCGCAGATGCCGGCGGGGACAAGGTAAAGGCGCAGCTGGGCCATGGCGATATGGCACCCCCGTGGTCTGCTGTTCCCCTTGGAACAGGGGTTTCCTGCCTGCGTGTCAAAGCCCCCGCCCGGGAGGGATGACGAAATGGCCGATGCCGAGCACCTGGACGCCCGCGTGGCCCGAACCCTGCTGCCCCCCCGCGAGGGGGCGGCCAGCAAGGCCGAGGTCGGGCGCGTTGTCGTCGTCGCCGGTGCGCCCGGCATGGACGGGGCCGCGATCCTGGCCGCCCGCGCCGCCCTGCGCACCGGGGTGGGCCGGGTCACGGTCTTCACGCACCCTGACCTCGTCCGGTCCGTGGCCGTCGCCGTCCCAGAGGTTCTGGTCCTGCCCTTTGGCTGGGTGGGCGGCCACTTCAGCCGCACGGCCGCCGATGACGTGGCCTTCCGCGCCGACGCCTGGCGCGCCGTGGTGGTCGCCGGGCCCGGCCTCGATGACCTTCCGGGCTCGACGGACTTTCTGGATGAGCTGCTGAAGGGCTGCGTGCGCCCGGTCGTGGCCGACGGCGCCGCCATCAAGGCCCTGCAGGGGACCCCGGTCCCGTTCCCCGGCCCTCGGATCTTCACGCCCCACCCCGGCGAGGCCTCGCGCCTTCTGACCGAGGGGGTCGGCCAGGTGCGGGGCGACCGTCCCGCCGCCGCCTTGGAGATGGCCCGGCGCTGGCGCGCCACCTTCGTGCTCAAGGGCGGCCCGGCCCTGGTGGCCACGGCCGGGGGCCGGCTGGTGGACTGCGGCGGCTCGCCGGGCCTGGCCACCCCCGGCACGGGCACCGTCCTGGCCGCCGTGATCGCCGGCCTGTGGGCCCTCGGCTGCTCGTCCGAAGGCGCGGCCCAGCTCGGGGCCTACCTGGTGGCGGAGGCCGGCCGCATCTGCAGCCAGCGCATCGGCCCGTATGGTTTCCTGGCGACCGAGGTTGCCGACGCGATACCAGCCGCCGTCGCGGGGCTGCACAGCGCGTGATTTGAGGGGCGGGCGCGCACGCGCCCGCCCTCACAAACCTCATTCCATGCGCTTGATCTCGCGGCGCAGCTGGCGGATGATGCGCTTCTCCAAGCGCGAGATGTAGGACTGGGAGATCCCGAGGTGGTCGGCGACCTGCTTCTGCGTGCGCTCGAGGCCGTCGCGCAGCCCGAAGCGCAGCTCGACGATGCGGCGCTCGCGGCGCGACAGCTTCGTCAGCGCCTTGCGCAGGAGGACGCGGTCGACCTCCTCCTCGATGCCGCGGAAGATCATGTCGGGCTCGGTGCCGTGCACGTCGGCCAGCAGCAGCTCGTTGCCGTCCCAGTCCACCTTCAGCGGCTGGTCGAAGCTGACCTCGGCCTTGATGCGCTGGCTCCGCCTCAGGTACATCAGGATCTCGTTCTCGATGCACTTGCTGGCGAAGGTGGCGAGCTTGATCCGCTTGCGCGGGTCGAAGTTGTTGACCGCCTTGATCAGGCCGATGGCGCCGATCGAGATCAGGTCCTCGATTGGGATGCGCGTGTTGTCGAACTTGCGGGCGATGTACACGACCAGGCGCAGGTTGCGCTCAATCAGCTGGCGGCGCACATCCTCCAAGTCCGCGCCGGCCTCCAGGCGGGTCAGCAGCTGCTCCTCCTCGGCCGAGGAGAGGGGCGGCGGCAGGGCCTCGCCGCTGCCGAGGTAGTGGACGGGGTGGCTGCGCGCGGGCAGGCCCAGCAGGCGCAGGCGCACGTGGAGCGCCAGGCGGCGCACGGCCAGGAGCCATGACCGCAGGCGGCCGGAGCGCGGCTCTGACGGCGGCTCCGACGGCGGCTCGGTCCGTGGCAGCCGCGCCATCAGGACGCCCTCGCCGCGGGCTGCAGCAGGGCCGCGGGGCAAAGGGCCTGGTAGCGGCCGTCGGGGTCCAAAGGCACCGCGGAGAGGCCGATGGTCGGCTCGACCGGCCAGCCCGCCACCACGGCGCGGTCGGGCCGGAAGCCCACCAGCAGCCCACCCGAACTGCCAAGGGCGCTGTACGGGATCAGGCGCAGGCGATCCGCCCAGGGCGACCCCTCCCATGCGGCGGCGATGTCCGCCCAGGCCGGCTGCCGGGCTGCCGCCGAGGCCAGCAGGTCCGGCGGCAGAAGGCCGCGGAGGGCGCGAGCCTCGATGACCAGCACGGGGCTTTCACCCAGCGGGTCGCGGAGGCGGTTGCCCGTGTCGACCAGCGCGATCAGATCGATGTTCTGGCCCGCCACCGCCACCCGCACCGCCACCAGGTCCGGAGGGGCCCCCCGCCAGCGGCGCAGGGCTGCCCGGCCGAAACGGTTGGCGGCAAGCAGGGCAGTAAGCAGGGGCAGGGCCAGGGCCCACCAGGGCACGGCACCCTCCGCGCGGATGAAGACGAGGGCGAAGATGGTGCCGGCCAGGGCCACGGCCGCGCCAAAGAACGCAGCGAGCAGGCGCAGGCCCTGCCGCCAGGGGACGGGGGCATAGGCGGCAACCAGCACGAGGACAGCGGCCGTCAGCAGGCCAGCCGGAGCATACGCCCACGGCAGGAGGCCGAGGGGCTGGGCACAGGCATATAGCGCCCCCAGCAGGGCCGCGCCGGCCAGGCGGCCGTGACGGATGCGGGCGCCGGCCAGCGTGCCCGCGACAAAGAGGAGCACGTAGTCCGCCAGGGCATTGAGAAGGAAGAGCAGGTCCAGGTAAACGACCACGCGGCGCCCCCCGCCCCCAGGACGGACTGCCCTCTTTGACACGGCTGCACGGTCTTCTCCCGTGCAGTGCAGGTGTAGAGGAGGCTATGTCCGGGGCGCGCCCAGTATAACGGCGGCCGTGCCGGGAAACGTGTCAGGTCGCGGCCCGCGCCAGCCGCAAGCCCCGACAGGACGGCTGAGCGCCGCGCCGGCTGCGGCGCCGCGATGTGACCAACTGGGGGGCGGCCCCCAACGGCCGCCCCCAACCGAACGCGAAAGGCGCCCCGGCCGCTATTGGCCGGGGCGCCTTGCTGCATACCCAGGTGGGCTGGACCTCGGGACTCGTAGGGCCCTGCCCCTACCGGCCGCGCTCGCGCCGCTCGCGCTCGGACGGCCGCTCCGCCGGGGCGGGCGGCGCCGGGCGCTCCGACCCTCCGGCCCCCTGGCGGCGGCGCAGGAAGGCGGGGATCTCCAGCTCGTCCGACGCGAAGGGCTTGATGTCGAGATCCTCGATGGGCTCGACCCGCCCGGGACGGTTGTCGAATCCGGTGGCGATGACCGTCACGCGAATCTCGCCCTGCAACCGCTCATCGATCACGGCGCCAAAGATGATCATGGCCTCCGGGTCCGCGGCAGCCGTGATGATTTCCGCGGCCTCGTTGACCTCGAACAGGCCGAGGTTGGCGTCGCCCGTGATATTGAGCAGGACGCCGCGGGCGCCCTCGATGGAGGTCTCCAGGAGCGGGCTGCTGATGGCGGCCCGTGCCGCCTCGACCGCCCGGTTCTCCCCCTTGCTGACCCCGATGCCCATGAGGGCCGAGCCGGTCTCGGTCATGATCGTCTTCACGTCGGCGAAGTCGAGGTTGATCAGCCCGGGCACGGCGATCAGGTCACTGATGCCCTGCACGCCCTGGCGCAGCACGTCATCGGCCATGCGGAAGGCGTCCATGATCGACGTCCGCTTCTCCACGACCTGCAGCAGCCGGTCATTGGGAATCGTGATCAGGGTGTCGACCCGCGCACGCAGGTTCTGGATGCCCTTCTCCGCCTGGCTCATCCGCCGGCGGCCCTCGAAGGTGAAGGGCTTGGTGACGACGCCCACCGTGAGGGCGCCGCACTCCTTACTGATCTCGGCGATCACCGGCGAGGCGCCGGTGCCCGTGCCGCCACCCATCCCGGCTGTGACAAAGACCATATCGGCGCCCTTCAGCGCCTCCTTGATCTCATCGCGGCTCTCCTCGGCGGCCTTGCTCCCGATCTCCGGGTTGGCGCCGGCGCCCAGACCCTTGGTGAGCTGGACCCCGATTTGGATCTTGACGTTGGCGTCGGACATGGCCAGGGTCTGCGCGTCCGTGTTGATCGTCACGAACTCGACGCCCTTGAGCCCGGCCTTGATCATGCGGTCGACTGCGTTGTTGCCGCCCCCGCCCACACCGACGACCTTGATGACGGCGAAGCGGTTCTCATCCAGATCGAACTCCAGCACAGCCGCCCCTCCCCCCGGACCGGACCGGACTCACTCGGATCACAGCCTTCAACCATTCGGGACAGACTGCGCAGCAACCTTCCTGGTTGGGCCGCCTCAGCGCCGGCGCCCCAACCAGTCGAACAACCCCCGTCGGCGCCGTGGCCCCGTCGCCGCGGCCTCCTGCACGGCCGGCTGCAACCCCGCCGCGGCAAGCTGCAACAGCCCCACGCCGGCCGCACACCCGGGCGACCCCAGCAGGTCATTGACATCGGCGCAGCCGCGGGGCGCAGCTGTCCGGACAGGGAGATCCAGCGTCCGCATCCCGAGCGCGGGCAGGCCCCGCAGCCGGGCCCCGCCGCCCGTGAGGACGGCGCCGGCCGCCATGTCCCGCCCGCAGCCCGAACGCCGCAACTGGTCGGCGACCTGGCCGAGCAATTCATCCGCCCGCGCCGAAACGATTTCCACCAACTCAGCCTCGGACACGGTCGAGCCGTGGGGCCCCGCGTCCGGGTCGATCTCCAGCATCCGCCCCGACTCGACCAGCGCGGGATCGCACAGCCCCTGCTCGACCTTGAGCGTCTCGGCCCGGCCCAGGCTCATGTGCAGCCCGGCGGCGATGTCGTTGCGAATGAGGTCTCCGCCAACCGGCACCACCGCAGTGTATACGGCAAATCCATCGACCAGGATGACGACATCGGTGCACCCGGCCCCGACGTCGACCACCATCACCCCGCGCGCCCGCTCCTCGGGGGTCGTCACGGCCTCTGCCGCCGCCAGCCCATTCAGGGTGACCTCGGCGACCGTGAGGCCTCCCCGTTCCGCCGTGCGCACCGCGTTGCGCAGAACCCCGGACGGCGCGGTCACCACGAGGGTCTCGAGGTCGAGGCGGCCCCCAGCCAGGCCAACGGGCTGTCGCACGCCCTCGAAGCCATCCAGGACGAAGTGGCGAGGAATCGAGTGCAGGAGCGCCCGGCCCTCCCCCGGCCCGATCTCTCGCGCCGCCGCGAGCACCCGGGCGACATCCTGCGCCGTGACCTCATCCGGATCCGAGACGTCAACCCCGACACGCTCGGTGGCACAGGCGACCGCCCCGCCGCAGATCCCAAGGACCACCTCGCCGAACGACCGTCCCGCCATGCGCTCGGCCCGCTCCACAGCCGCCGCCACTGCTTCCGCGGCCGCGGCCAAGTCGACCACAACCCCGCGCCGCACACCCGCCGAAGGGGCCAGGCCGACGCCGGTGACGTGGATCTCGCCGCCCGCACCCAACTCGGCCGCCAGGGCCAGCACCTTGCTGGTGCCGAGGTCAACGGCGTAAAGGCCGGGACGCTCCGCCATGAACGCACCCCCAGGCACAGCCCCGGGGGCGGAACGCCCCACAGGCAGGAACTCCGGCAAGCAGGAGGCGGTGAACCGCCCGGCCTCACCGGCGAGAGGTCCAGCACCGCCCACCGGAGGTGGGGAAGCCGCGGCCGCCCCGAATGGCCTAGGGGATTCCCGTCCCCGGCGGCATTCTCCTTTGAGCCGATGCACGACAAGATGCTGCAATGACGGCTCAGGGATCGTCATCGCCCGACGCGTAACTACAAGAGGGACTTCGCTCTGTCGACAGCCGGAACAAGACGCGTCTCCCGCGGCCCATTGCGAACATTCGCGACGGGTAGCCGGTTTGTGGCGGTGGGGCCGCAGCGGCTGGGTTCGGCCGGGACGAAAGCGCGGCCCAGCCTCCTGCGATCGGTCAGATGGGCGCGGCCTGGTGCCGCCGGACCGGCAGCCACCAAGTCGCCGGCGCCTGGATCAGTGCCCGCTCTTGGCAGATGCGGTGGCAGGTTGTGTCGGTTGGGCGCGAACGGATCTTGGTGGCCCGGCAGTCGCCGTCGCCTGGGCGCTGACCGGGCCACTGGCGCTTGGCGTCTGGGCGAAGGCCGCAATCGCCGGGGGCCGCGGGAGGATCTCATGCACGGTTGGCGCGGTCGGCGAGGCGACATCGATCTCGTCGACCTTGATGCCGCGGCTGGCGATCACATGGAGCAAGCCGAGCAGGACCTCCGTCTTGGCGCGGGCCTGGCTGCCGTCGCCAAAACGCACGTCCAGCCCCGAGGTCAGGTGCGCCGTCACCTGCCCCTGCGCGTCGACGGTGAGGCTGCCGAGCAGGGCCTGGCCCTGGACGCCCAGCCCCTGCGCCACGGACAGCCCATCCACCAGGGCTGGGTCGTGCACCACCTGGCCAGGAACGGCCCCTGCGGCCGCCACGCCGTGGATCAGCGGCACGTGCGGCGCGGGCAGGAGCCCGCCGCTTGGCTTCTGGCCAGGCGCCACGGCGAGGGCGATCACGCGGCCATCCGCGCCGACCTCGAGATCGGCGCTCTCGCCCACGTCCAAGAGCGCCACTGGCTGCCGCTCGGTCACGGCGACCATGATTGCGTCCGGCCAAACCATGCGCACGTGGACCGCCTGAATCAGAGGCAGGGCCAGCAGGCGGCGGGCGAGCGTCCAGGGACGCACCTGCCAGAGGTAGGTCCCGGGCAAGATGTCGGCCGCGGCCGCCACCTCGGTCTGGCTCAGCTGGACGAGGCCTGAGACCTGCACCTGACGGACGAGGAAGAAGGAGGTGTGCAGCCCCGCGTATGCCAGCGCCACCAGGAAGGCAAGGGCGAGCAGCCACGAGCGGGGGGCCCTGGCCAGCGCCGGCTCCGGGTCGGGCGGCGCCATGCGCAGCCTGGGCTCAGCCGGCCCGACGCCGGCCCGCGGCAGCACGGCTCCCCCAGCCCGGGCCGTTCGGGCGCGCACTTGCTGGCGGGCGATCTTCCCCTCGGACAACCCCACGATCCCCCGCTTCGGTGCGCCGGAGCCGGAGCCGGAACCGGAACCGGAGCCGGAGCCGGAGCTGGAACCGGAACCGGAACCGGAACCGGAAGCGAACCAGAGCGAGAGACCCAACCAAAAGCCACGACCAACCGGCTGGGACCAACAAACCGGACCAGGGACGGTGGCGGAGGCCCGAGCACAGCGGGTCGCCACCCGCCGACCAGTCCCCAGCCGCAGGTGGCCCCATCCGCACGTTGCCACGGATGGCGGCCCAAGAAAAGCCCCTATTGAGGCGTCGACCGGTCATCGCCCCGCCCAAAGCTGCTGCGGCGGCGTGCCGCATGGCGCCAGAGCCCTACGGCCATGCTAGGGACCGTTGCCGGGAGGTGGCCAGGTGGAGGCGAAAGCCAGGGTTCCGTTCGCCGCGCTGGCATCCGTCCCCTTCGTGATGGTCCTTTCCAACTCCATGATCATCCCGGTGCTGCCCGACATGCAGAAGCGCCTTCACGTCAGCCTTCTGCAGGTCGGCCTGCTGATCACTGTCTTCTCGATCGCAGCGGGGCTGATCATCCCCATCGGCGGCTACCTGTCGGACAAGATCGGCCGCAAGGCCGTCATCATCCCGTCCCTCGTCGTCTTTGGGGCGGGGGGCCTGCTGGCGGGCCTTGCCCCGGTGTGGCTGCACAGCTCCCCGTATGGCCTGATCCTGGCGGGGCGGGTGGTGCAGGGCATCGGCGCCGGGGGCACCTACCAGGTGGCCATGGCCCTCGCGGGCGACCTCTTCCAGAGCAACGAGCGCAGCCGGGCCCTTGGCCTCCTGGAGGCCAGCAACGGCGTCGGCAAGGTCGTCAGCCCCATCGTGGGCGCCGCGCTCGGCATCCTCGTCTGGTTCGCCCCGTTTTACCTCTACCCGGTGATCGCCTGGACCTCGGCCGTTCTGGTCTGGCGTCTGGTCGACGAGCCCAAGATCCCGGCCGAGACCCGCAAGCGGAGCCTGCACCAGTACATGGGCGACCTCGGCAAGGTCTTCGACAAGAAGGCCGCCACGCTCATCGTTTCCTTTTTGACCGGCGCCCTGCCGATCTTCTTCCTCTTCGGCGTGCTCAGCTTTTTCGCCGACATCATCGAGGCGCCGCCCTACTCCATCTCCGGCGTCAGCAAGGGCTTGGTCATCGCCATCCCCGTCGCCGTGATGGCTGCCACGAGCTACGTCTCGGGCACCGTGCTGGTCAAGCGGCTGGCCCGCCTGGCGAAGCTGACCGTGACACTGGGCCTGGGCCTGATCGTGGCCTCGTTCGTGGTCATGTTCTTCGTCCACCGCAGCATCGTCCCGTTCACTGCCGCCATCGCCGGCATGGGCTTGGGCAACGGCCTCGTCCTCCCCTCGCTGAACACGATGATCACGAGCGCGACGGGGGCCTCCGAGCGCGGCATGGTGACCTCGCTTTATGGCACGGCGCGCTTCTTCGGCGCCGCCCTGGGTCCGCCCGCGTTCAGCAAGGCGGCGCCGGCGGGCCCAGGTGCCATGTTCTTCGGTTCGGCGGCGTTGGCGGCGGGGGTCCTGGTTCTGGGCATGTTCTGCATCAACCAGAAGCAGATGCTGCCGAAGCGCATGCTGCGCGCAAGTCCCGAACCCAGCCGCGCCGGGTCGCGCAACAAGTTGAAATAGTGACGGGGCGCGCATCCGCACGCCCCGCTCTCACCCGCGCTGCGGGCCGGCACGATAAGGTTCCGGGAGGGTGCCGCCCTGCTCTCGGGAGTCAGCCAAGCTTCGCGCCGACGCCACTTTCGCCTCGAGACCTCGCTCACGCCGTGCGTGCTCAGCACACCGCAGACGGGCCCGCTCCCAGGCCAGGCCGGCGATATCGGCGGCGGCGGTCTCCTGTTCGTGGGCAAGGGCCACGACCTCGGGGTTGAAATCGGCGCCACGGGCGAGATCCAGTTCGAGGTCCTCGGCGAGGCCTTCACCTTCCCCGTCACCCTGGTGCGCCGGATGGAGACCGTCGACCGCTGCGAGCTGGCCCTGTCCTGGCCGGCTGCGCAGCCGCGCGATGTCGACCGGCTGATGTACTGCCTCTACAAAATCGAGCTGAGCCGGCGCAATCCGCCTTCGCTGCCGATGCGGGCCCCAGCCCGGCCAGCGCCCAAGGCTGGCGCCTGGCGCCGGGAGTGGCTGCTGGTCGCCGCCCTTGGCGTGGCCGCCGGCGCCCTCCTGTCCCCCGGCCCGGTGCTGCCGACCCTGATCATTGCCGCGCTGCTGGCCCTCTGGCTCGTCACGGCGCCGCACTGAGGGGCCCCGTTCAACACCTTGCGCAGAGCACCGATAAAGAACATGGGACAACCGTAGCGTGAGGAGGAGTCCGCCCTGGCGCTGATCGTGTACCCGCCGACCTTTGACTGGCACCGCATGGTCCAGCGCCCGCACCACCTCCTGTGGGAGGCGGCCCGGGCCGGCCACGGCGTCATCTTCTGCAACTTCACGCGGCGGAACGACCGCGCCATGGAATCGGTCGGCGAGCGCTTCTACGTCTGTCACAACTTCGAGTTGCTCCAGCAGGCCGACCTGCCCGAGGCCGTCCTATACTGCAACGACCCGGCCCACCTGGCGCTTGCCCCGCGCCTGAAGGCGACCAGGACGATCTTCGATGTGATTGACGACCTGCCGGCCTGGCGGCCGCAGTGGCCGCATGCCTGCGCCGCCGCCACCGAGGTCTGGTGCGCCTCGGAGGAGCTGCTCGCCCGGGTGCGGCCGCTCCGGCCCGATGCGCGCCTGGTGCCGAACGCCTGCGATTTCAGCCACTGGGTGACCAGCCCGGAGCAGCAGCCCATTGCGGCGGAGGTCCTCCCCCACCCGCGGGTGGCGGTCATCGGCCGCATCGGTGAGTGGGTCGACGTGCCAGCGCTGTGCGCGGCAGCCCGGGCCATGCCCGAGACCCACTTCCTGCTGGTCGGGCCGGTGGAGAACGTCGACTACTTCCAGGCCGACGCCCTCTACAACATCCACTGCGTGGGCGAGCGCTTTTATCCCCTGCTGCCGTCGTACGTGCATGCCTGCGACGCGGCCCTGATCCCGTACCGGGCCGACAGCGACACGGCCAAGGCCGCCGAGCCCCTGAAGCTCTGGAACCTGCTGGCGACGGGCAAGCCCGTGGTCGCCTCCGGCCTACCGGCCGCCGCGCGGCTCGGAGGCACCCTGGCCACAACGCCGGATGAGTTGACGGATACCCTGCGCGCCGTCCTGGGTGGGGAATGGGACCGGGCGCGGAGCGAGCACCTGCAACAGACCGCTGCTGCCCGGCTCTGGGCCGACAGCTGGCGCGCCGCCTGGAGAGGGGCTGCCTAATGCATCCAGCATGGCCTTCGCCTGCCATGGACGCCGGAAACGCATGGCCTTCGCCTGCCATGGCTGCGAGGAAGCGAATTCTGCTGGCGGCGCCGGTTCGCGACCGCGGCTGGGTCCTGCCGGCCTACCTCGACCGGGTGGCCGCCCTCACGATCCCGGCGGGCGTGGAGCTGGACTGCTACTTCCTGCCCAACGGGCCGGACCCGCAGGGCTGCGAGGCCATGCTGGAGCGCTTCCGCGACCTCATGGCCGGGCGGCTGCACGTGGAGGTTGGAAGCTGGCCGGAGGAGCCTCCGGTCACCTCGACCCGTGAGGCCCAGAATCGCACCCAGATTTACCCGTACCTGGCCCGCCTGCGCAACGCGCTGGTGGAAAAGGCGCTCGCCGGCGGATACGACTACCTGTTCTCGGTCGACTGCGACCTGATGCTGCCGGAGGACGCCCTGGTGCGCCTATTGGCCGCCGAGAAGGACGTCGTGGCGGCCACCCTTTGCAACGACGAGTTCTGGAGCCTGCCGAAGCGCCTGCGGGTGCACAACGTCATGCGCCGGGCGCCCTTCCCGGCGACCAGCGGCGGTCCGGCGTACGAGCACATCCGGGGCCTGCCGGACGAGGGCCTGCTGGAAGTCGACATCACCGGCGCCTGCTTTTTGATCCGGCGCTCCGTGCTCGAGGCCGGCGCCCGCTTCGGCGACCACCCCTTCGGGGAGGATGTGCCGTTCTGCGAGCAGGTCCAGGCGCTGGGCTTCAAGCTCTTCGCGGACGCCGGACTCCGCCTGGACCACATCATGGGCCAGCACACCTGGGTCACGCCGGGGCTCCTGCAGGCCGTGCCAAAGGCGGTGCCCTTCTTCGTCCAGATCCCGTCAGCCGACAAGCGGCGGATGGATGTCCTGCTCAGCCGCCCGGCCATGCAGGGCGTCACGGGGCGCGTCATGGTGCGGCTGATCCTGGAGCAGCTCCAGCGGGAGGGACACGGGGTCCTGGACGGCATGACGGCCGTCGAGTCCTATGAGTGGGATCAGGGCGGGGAGACCCTGTTCGTGCGGCTGGAGGAGCCTACCCCCCAACCGGCGGCGATTGCGCCGCAGCCGATCGAGCAGACCCGGCCGAACCCGCGAAGGGGGATGGTCGCTGGACAGCGGCACCGTTAGGCCCCTCGTTCGAAGACGCCGCCGGACGCGGCGCAGCCCGGATGTCAAAGGAGTGACACGAGAGACCATGTATGTAAATACCAACGTCGCAGCCCTCAACGCGTGGCAGAATCTAAACAACACGCAGCAGAGCCTGACCCAGGTCCTGCAGCAGTTGTCGTCGGGCAATCGCATCAACTCCGCGGCCGACGACCCGGCCGGGCTGGCCATCAGCCAGCAGATGATGACCCAGATCAACGGCATGCAGCAGGCGTATACGGACTCGCAGTCCGGCATCTCGCTGCTGCAGACCGCCGACGGCGCCCTCGGCCAGATCCAGAACATCCTGCAGTCGATGCGGTCGCTGGCCTCCGAGGCCGCCACAGCGACCAACAACTCGACGGACCTGAGTAACATTCAGACCGAGATGAACCAGTACGCCGGCGAGATCACGCAGATCACGAACAATACGCAGTTCAACAGCGTGAATCTCCTGGGCGGCGGCTACACCAGCCAGAACATCCAGGTCGGCGCCAACCAGAACCAGACCCTGTCGATCAGCCTGTCGGCGGCGGACGCCTACACCCTCGGTGTGAGCGGCCAGACGGCCACCCTGAGCGGCACGGACAACATCACAAACTCGAAGGGCATCAGCGCGACCGGGTTCCCCACTGGCTCGTATTCGCTCGAGATGAACACCACGGCCTGGAGTGCGACCAGCTACGCCACCACGACCATGGCCGGCGTGGGCAGCGCGGCGACCGCCTTCACGACCATCGCGGGCACCTACAACGGCACCAGCGCGGACAACGTGGTGTTCCAGGTGGCGACAACGGCTGGCGCGACGACGGTCACCAGCATCACCTATACGGACTCGACCCATACCAGCGCGACCACCCTGGCCACCTTCATCGGAAGCAGCACCACCGTGTTCCTGGATGGCGTCACCTTCACCACGGCCAGCAATGTGAGCCTGGCGGCGGCGAGCGGGCAGACCACGTACACGGTCTCCGTCCAGCTCAACCCCACACAGTCGACGAGCTGGCTCGCCCAGGGGGGAGCCACGATCGCCGGCTCGGCAACCACGCTTTACGGCAACGTCACATCGGGGACCGGGGTGGCCCTGTCGACGGTGAGCGAGGCCATGTCCTTCAACACGGGGACGAACGTCTCGAACATCACCTCATCCGCGGACCAGTTCGTCCAGTACGCGACGATCGCGGCCGGCAGCGCCGGTGCGGCGGGCGCGGTCTTCTCGGGTACCACGCTCAGCAGCGGGACGGCCACCCTGGTCACGGACAGCCTGAACATCGCCACCGTCGGACAGGCGGCCAGCGCATACTCGAACGGCACAGGCAACGCCTCGGTGGCGGACGCTAGTGGCAACATGCAGGGCATCAACGTCTCGACGCAGTCGACGGCTGCGGCGGCCCTGTCCGTCATCGACACGGCCATCAACACGCTGTCGACCGAGCGAGCCAACGTCGGCGCTTACCAGAACCGGCTCCAATTCGCGGCGTCAGACCTCCAGACGTCCCAGCAGAATCTGCAGGCCGCCAAGGCGGGCATCACCGAGGCCGATATGGCCCTGGAGATGGCCAACCTGACGCGGGACCAGATCCTGCAGCAGTCCGGCGTCGCCATGCTGGCACAGGCCAACGCCATGCCGCAGGCGCTGCTCAAGCTGCTGCCCTAATCCGAGGGCGCGTCTGATCGAGGGTCCGCGGGTGGGGGGCCGTAGCGCCCTCCATCCGCGGACGTGGAGGTGAGCGCCGTGGGTGTCAGTGCCTACCGGACCGCGAAGATCAACACGCTGCCACGGGAGCTCTGGCCCGCGGCAGCCTACGCCGGCGTCCTTTCGCTGATTGGGCGCGCAGAGCGCGCCATCGCGCGCGGGGATCCCCAGGACGCGCACAACGCCCTGGTCATGGCCCAGCACGTGGTGTTGGCCCTCAAGGCCTGCCTGCAGCCGGAGGCCGGAGAGCTCAGTGTGCACCTGGCCTCGCTGTACGACTACATCGCCGGCCAGCTCGGCCAAGCGAACGTTGCGAAGGACGCCGTCCGCCTGCAGAGCCTGGTCCAGGTCATCGCGCCCCTGCGTGACGCGTGGGAGAACGCTGGCCGCCAGCTCCTGCAGGGATTGCCCGCGACGGGGGAGCGATAGCCATGAGCATCTCCTCCTCGTCGCTCAACATGAACAACCTGTACAACAACCCGCAACTGCTGGGGACGCTCTTCCCGAGCATCAACATGCAGGCGATCCAGGCCGGGTTCCAGGCCCAGCAGGTCCAGGACCAGATGCCGCTCTCGCAGGCCAGCACGAACCTCAGCAACCTGTCGGCGCCGATCCAGGCCTGGCAGGCACTCAAGGGCGACCTGCAGGCCCTGCAGGCGGACAGCATCAGCCTGGCGGGCACCAGCCTGTACCAGGGCATCACGGCCAACTCGTCCGACCCGGCCGCCGTGTCGGCGACCGGCGCCGGCCAGGGCACCTTCGGCACCTACCAGGTGACCGTCGGCAACCTGATCAAGTCGGAGATCGACAACAGCGCCGGCCAGGCGAGCGGCACGAACAACCTGGGCTACAGCGGCTCGTTCTCCGTCAATGGCACCAGCGTCAGCGTGAGCAGCTCGGACAACCTGAACCAGATCGCCACCGCCATCAACAACGCGGGGGCGGGCGTCACGGCTACGGTGATGAACACGGGGAGCGGCTTGAATCCCTACGTGCTGAACCTGGCCTCGACGCAGGGCCAGGCCATCAGCTGGTACGACCCGAACGGGATCCTGCAGTCCCTGGGCGTTCTCAACACCAACGGCACGGTCGCCGCCCAGATTCAGGTGGCCGCCGCGGCCTCCTACAGCATCAACGGCGTCAACCTGACGAGCACCACGAACTCGGACAAATCCACGATTCCCGGTGTCACCCTGAGCCTGCTTGGCATCACGTCGAGCCCCGCCACCGTGACGGTCTCGCAGGATACAGGCGGCATTCAATCTGGCGTGTCCCAGTTCGTCAGCGACTTCAACCAGTTCCTGAAGGACAGCCAGAAATACACGGGCCAGGGCGGCGCGCTCGAGGGCAATGCGACCATCGGGTCGGTCACCAACGGGCTGAATCAGATCCTGAACACAACCGTCGGCGGCCAGCCCACCACCATGAACAGCGTCGCCCAGGCAGGCATCTCGTTGTCCGCACCGGTGGGCAGCCCGAACCAGTTCAGCATGGCCCTGAACTCGACGACGCTGCAGAATGCGCTGCAAGCGAACCCGAACGCCTTCGCTGCCCTCTGGAACGGCTCGGGGGGCGTCGCCACCCAGATCCAGACGCTCTTGAGCGGGGCGCTGGGCAGCCAGGGCGGGGTTACGACCTCGATCGACGGCCTCCTCACTCAGCAGGAGACCCTGGCCCAGAGCATCAGCAGCCCCAACAGCACGCTGAACATGGTGGTCAACTCGCAACTGACTGCGCTGCAGGCTCAGTTCGACAGCCTGATGACGTCCCTGGTGTCGCTTTCGTCCCAGAGCTCGACCATCAGCTCATACCTGAGCATGCAGTACGCGCAGGCCGCCCAGGGCACCGGAACCGTCGCATGATCGCGCGGCCAGCCACAGCCACAGTCCGGGTGTGCCTGGCGGTTCCAGGCGACACGAACGCGATTGACGCACGGCTGGATCCCCTGGCCTGGGAGGGGGCGCTCGGGGTACCGGGCGCCCCCGACCGGCCGGCGCAGGAGCGGGCCGCCTTGGCGGCAGCTCCGGAGAATGCGGACGCGACCTTCGCCGCTGAGACCGAGACGCGGGTGGCCGGCCACCTCGTGGTGGTTCGGGGCCGGGCGCCCCATCTCGACCATGTGGCCGATCTCGCCGTCGCCTTCGCCCGCCGCGCGCAGCGGCGGGGGCTCGGCGGCACGCTGCTCGACCAGGCGCTCCCCGCCCGCTCGGCGGCTGGCTCAGACCCGAAGCTTCACCGAAGAGGGCCGGCCGCGGGTCCAGTTCCACGTCGTGGGGGTGAGCCGGAATGAGGTCGTCCTCGCCC
>DATLTP010000217.1:0-7508 GCA_035533535.1 Bacillota bacterium
CGCCGACACCGACCATGATCCAGAAGCCGAGCCCGATCAGCTGCAGTTCGGTCCGGGCCACGGGCCCGGCTGGATAGAGGTCCGACTGGGGTGTCTGACCGCAGCCGGCCAGGGCCAGGGCACCCAGGGCCACGACCAGCAATCCCGCCCATCGGTCACGCCACGACCGCCCGCGCAACCTAAACCGCCCCCGATTCACACGGCTGGCCCATCAGGACCTTGATAAATCCAAGCAATAACGTACCGGGTTTGGCGAAAGGCCTCAACAACCCCAATGGGTAGTCTGCGCCACGGCATTCTCGACCAATCGCGGCCTTCCCTGGCGCCGCTGGCAGCCGGGGGTGATAATCAGGCGCGTGGAGGTCGCTTTGGCCGAAATGCGCCCAAACGGACGAATCCTCGCGGTCTACCTCGCAGGTGTCTTCATCGGGGCGCTCGACACGAGCATCCTCGGCCCGGTGCTGCCTGACATCGCCCGCGGCCTGCACGTCTCCTTCACCTGGACGGCGTGGACGATCACGGCCTATACGGTTGCGTACGTGGCGACCACGGCCGTTGCAGGCGCCGCAGGCGACCGCCACGGCCGTGGACGGTTGTTCCTGCTCGGCGTGGCTGCGTTTGGAGCCGCTTCCTTATTGGCCGCGCTTTCGCGCGACTTCGGACTCTTCGTTGCAGCGCGCGCTCTACAGGGCGCCGCCGCCGGCCTGGTCTACCCCAACGCCATCGCGTCCGGGACCGATCAGTTTCCAGCCGAGCGGCGCGGAGCGGCGCTTGGCCTCTTCGGGGCCGTGTTCGGCTTGGCCAGCATCGTGGGCCCCAACGTCGGAGGGGCGCTTGGGCAATATGTCGGTTGGCAGTCGATCTTTTGGATCAACGTGCCCTTTGCGTTGATCGTGCTTGGCATGGGTGCGCGTTTGCCTGCGGGGCAAACGCGCACCCATGCCCTTCCGGATTGGCTTGGCGGACTGGGCTTCGCCGGGTTCCTGGCCACCCTGCTGCTGCTCCTGAGCGCAGCCCAGGTGGGGCTGGCTGTCGCCTGCGTCCTCTTTCTGGCGCTGTTCCTCTGGCGGCAGCGGGCCACGACGCCGTTCCTGGATACGAAGCCGTTTCGCAACCCCTCCGGGGTTGCCGTGATCATCGGCGCCGCCCTGATTGGCTATGATCTGGCGGCAGCCGTTTTCGTGCCCACCCTCGCGCAACAGGCACTTCACTTCTCCGTCCTGGAGTCCGGCGTGGCGCTGATGCCGGCGGCCTTCTCGGGCGCCGTGCTGGCGGGCCTGGCTGGCGTGCTGGTCGACCGAATCGGCCCCCGTGCGGTGCTGCAAGTTGGCCTGGTGGCTGGTGTGATCGGGGGAGTGCTCCTCGCGCTCCCCCACCTCACCCTGGTTGATTTCTTTGCCGCCATGGTCTTCTTCGGTGTTGCCACGGCCCTGACCATCGGGGCGCCGCTGAATAAGCTTGGGATGTCCCTGTACCGTGATGAGCAGGGTGGAGAAGCCCTCTCGCTGATGGCCGTGTTCAGATCCGTGGGGTTGGCCGCCGGCGCCGTCCTGATGACCATTGCCCTCGCCCGCGGAGGGTTCACGGCTATGTTCGGCAGCGTGGCGATCGCGTCGCTCCTCGGCGCGATCGCCTTTTCCCTCGTCTCTGTAAGGAGAGTTGTCGCCTCATGAACGAAGTGGCGCGTGGGGTTTTCCTCGTCGAGATCCCGATTCCAGTTGCCCTGCGCATCGTCAATTGTTACGTCCTCAAGGGCTCCGGCGGTGCGAGCATCCTCGACACCGGGTTCCATACCCCGGACACCGAGGCGGCATGGACCTCAGCCCTGGCGGAGCTGGGTTTGGGCTTCAAGGACATCACGAAGATCGTGGTGACGCACTTCCACCCGGACCACTACGGCGCGGCGGGCTGGCTGCAGGAGCAGACCGGCGCCCAGGTGTTCATGCCGGTTACCGAGCGCCCGCAGGTGGAGCGGACCTGGTCATCTGGCCAGGTGGCCAGCCGCCTGACCGATTTCTTCTCGGTCCATGGGCTGCCGCCTGAGCTGGGCCAGTCCATCGCCAGCGTCCAGGAGCTGCAGCGCAGCCGCGTGCAGCCGCAACCGAAGATCACGTGGATCGCCGAAGGCGAGCCGCTCGAATTCGGCGACCGCAAGTGGCTTCCGATCTGGACCCCCGGCCACAGCGAGGGCCTCATGGTCTTCTGGTCGGAGTCTGACCGCCTGTTCCTGGCCGATGACATGATCCTGGCCCGCATCACGCCAAACATCAGCCTCTGGCCGGGGATGACCGTCAACCCGCTGCGGCAGTATCTTGCCTCGCTGGATAAGGTCAACCCGCTGCCCGCCAAGCTGACGCTGACCGGCCACCGCAAGCTGGTGGAAGACCTGCAGCTGCGTGTGTCCGAATTGAAGGAGCACCACCGCAACCGGCTTCAGATCGTGAAGGACGCTGTGGCGGACGGGAACACAGACGCGTGGCATGTGGGACTGGTGGTCTTTGGTCCGCACGACGATCCCCACAACGTCCGCTTCGCTTTGGCGGAAACGCTCGCCCACCTGGAGTACCTGGTGGAAGAGGGCGTCCTCCTGCGCGAGCAGGAGGACGCCCAGCAGGTCCGCTACAGGATCGCGGCCGCCTCGCGGAGGGCGTGAACGACCCGGTTCTGCTCCCGGACGAGGTCGACGCTCAGGAACTTCACCGTGTCGGGGTCGGCGCCCTTGAGCGCCTTCGCGGCCTGAAGGCCAGGGAATAGGCCAACCGGGATCGCCGGGTCGTGGCTGAAGCGACCAACCTGCGTGTAGAGCACCGGATTGATCAGGTGCGCCAGCCGCATCTGCGTGTGGTCATCGGGCTTCTTGCCCGCAACCGCCTTGGCGAAGGCATCCGCGGCCTCCAGGCTGGGACGCAGGTCGAAGCCGAACTCGGATAAGCCACTCAGGGTATCGCGCACTTCGTGGGCGGTGTCTTCGAACCGGAGCGGTAGCCGCGCGTCCGAGCACAGCCGGTCGCAGACTCCAACATAGAGGCGCGAGTCGCGCGCCAGCGCATCCTTATCCATCTTGTCGATGGTGTCGTCGGGGCTGTGCCACCACCAGGCGGACCCGCCCGTCCGGCGCTGGCCCCGGGCCGCGGTGATCCCCGCCGTCAGGTCATCGCCCGCTGCCTGGGTGGACACGCCGCCGAGCACGGCCGTCACGCCCAGACCCCAGAAGGACTGGTCGTGGCTGCGGCTCATCGGCCGACCGCTGCAGCCCGAAAAGCCCTGCGCCGCGTACACTTCGGCGACCAGGGCCCGGGCCTCGGCCATGACGAGGGGATTCAGGTCGACGACCGAGTTCTTGGCCCCGGAGCTGTCCACGTTGACATGGGCCACGCAGTGGGCGTCCAGGTCCTCGAACTCGTTGTCCACATACCAGGTCGAGCCGGAGTAGCGGCCGTGGGAGTGGCCGGACCAGAAGGCCAGACGCAGGCGCCGCTTGAGCGAAGCCGCCCGCTGCGCCAGGACCCGGCCCGTCTCCATCATGACCGCGTTGGCGCCGCCGTTATCCATGACGCCGTAGTACCAGGAGTCCAGGTGCCCGCTGAACATGACATAGTCGTCGCCCGAGCCGATGTCGGCGGTCAGGATGTTGGTCTTGCGCCAACCCGTGTCGGAGGCAGCCAGGATGCGGACCCGCACGGGACCGGCCGCCAGCTTGCCGCGGAGGGCCGCACCGGTGTCCTTGTTCACCGAGATCACGGTGACCTCCGGCAGGTTGCCCCGGGTGCAGGCACTGGGGCTGCCCCAGACGGGCGAGACGATCATCTCGTGGATCTCTGGACCGGGGTTGGCCATGATGACGGCGCCAGCGCCGGCCGCGCGGGCCGCCACGGCGCCGCCTGGGGAGGCCAGCCCGTTCAGGAGGACGGCCTTACCCCGCGCGGACCCGTCGGAGGGCAGGCGGTCGCCGCCGTCCACCAGGTCGAGGTCGATGCCGCCCGCCAGGGTCGACTTGCTGAAGCTGTGCGTGATGGCGTAAAAGCCCTCGGTGATGGGGCCGATGACCTGCAGGCCGGCGGCCAGCGGGAGGCTGATGTACGCGTCGTGGTCGTGGAGCTGCGTCTTGAAGCCGTACATGTCCAGGCGCTCGCGCAGGCGCGCGAAACCCTCGCGCTCGGCGTCCGAGCCCGAGAGCCGCTTGAGGTCCGCGATCAGGTTCAGGTGGTCCCAGGAATGGTCCGCGCTGACAGCAGCGACGGCATCGTCCAGGTGAAAGCCCTCCCGCCAAGGACTTCCACGGAACCTGCTCCCGCTCCTACTGCATGCGCCGCATCGCGTAGAGGATGCCGAGCGCGCCCCCGACCAGAAACGGGTAAACCAGCGGGTAGACGGTGAACACCCAGAGCACCGTGATGATCCCGTGCATCAGGTGCGACGGGTGGAACTCCATCTCCAGAAAGAACAAGCCGAAGCCAAGGACCAGATAGGGGATCCAGACGGTGGGGATCAGCAGAGCGCCGAAGTCGCCCGGCTCGGGCGCGAAGATGACGCCGCACTTCGGGCAGTGCTTTCTGACCCGGAACCAGCCGTCGAAAATGGGCCCCTCGTGGCACTGCGGACACCGGCGGCGCAGCCCGGCGCCCACCGCCGCGCCGACGTGGTCGAAGAAAGAGCCGCCGCCTGGCTTGATCTCCTTGACGGACATGGCGCATCACCCGCCCCTAACCTGCCCGCGGCCCCCAGTCGCTACCCTTGACGCGCGCCACCCATTTATGCAATATTCCTGGCGGAATAGTCGGATATAGCAAGGGGGCCCCGCCGTGCGCGAGTCCGCCGCCCAGCGCAATGAGCGAATCAAGGCCGCCAAGGCGCCCTGGGACATCCTGCCTGACATCGAGCGCTACGCCCGCGACGGTTACGCGGCCATCGACCCCGAGGACCGCGACGTCCGCTTCCGGGCCTGGGGTATCTACACGCAGGGCGACGGCGCCGGCGTCTTCGGCCAGGCTGTCCCCCGCTTCATGATGCGCGTGCGCATCCCGGGGGGCATCCTCACCACGGTCCAGGCCCGGGCCGTGGCCGCGCTGTCCCGCCGGCACGGCCGCGGCCTCGCCGACGTCACCAACCGCCAAAACATTCAGCTGCACTGGGTCGAAATCGGGGACGTACCCGCGGTCTTCCGTGGCCTGGCCGAGGTCGGCCTTTCCACGCAGGGCGCCTGCGGTGACGACACCCGCAATGTCACCGGCTGTCCCGTGGCCGGGCTGGACGCCGGCGAGGTCTGCGACGGATCACCCGTGGTGCGCGAAATCGACCGTCGGCTGAACGGCAACCCGGCCTACGGCAACCTCCCCCGCAAATTTAAAATCTGCGTGGCGGGCTGCCGCGAGTGGTGCTGCTACCCCGAAATCAACGACGTGGGCATGACGGCGGTCCGCCGGGGCGAGCAGGTCGGCTTTTCGCTGCGGCTGGGGGGCGGCCTGTCGACGGCGCCCCGCCTGGGAAGCCGCCTGGACTGCTTCATCCCGTGGGCGCAGGCTGCGGACGTGGCCGAGGCTGTGGCGGCGATCTTCCGCGACAGCGACTGCCTGCGGGAGCACCGCCACAAGGCGCGGATGAAGTACCTCTACCTCCAATACGGCTGGGATGACGAGCGCTTTTTGCGCGAAATCCAGGCGCGCCTGGGCGCGCCGCTCCCGCCAGCAGTCCCGGAAGACCTGCCGCCTGACGGCGCGCGCGACCACATGGGCATCCACGCCCAGCGGCGGGCCGGCCTGTTCTACGTGGGCGCCACTATGCGCGTGGGCCGCAGCCATGCGGACCAGTTGGATGCGCTCGCCGAGCTGGCTGACCGGTACGGCTGCGGCGAATTGCGGCTGACGAACGCGCAGAACGTCATCATCCCCGGTGTGCGCGACCCCGAAGCCCTGGCCGGCGAGCTCGAGACCCTCGGGCTACCGGTGTCCGCCTCGCCCGTGGAGCGCGGCACCGTGGCCTGCACCGGCTCGGAGTTCTGCAAGCTCGCAATCACCGAGACGAAGGGCTTTGCGGCGGCCCTGGCGGCGGAGCTGGACCGGCGCATCCCGGAGTACCCCGCCGAATCGCTGCGGCTGCACGTCACGGGCTGCCCCAACGCCTGCGGCCAGCACTGGATCGCCGAGTTGGGGCTGCAGGGCGTGCGCATGCCCAACGGGGCTGAGGGCTATGAGGTCTTCGTCGGTGGCGGCCTCGGCCGGGACGCGGCTTTCGTCCGACGCCTGGGCGTCCGCTTCCCGGCCGATGAGGCCGCCGACCGCGTCGAGGGCCTGCTGCGCGGCTATCTGCTCCACCGCCGCGACGGCGAGCGGTTCCGGGACTTCGCCCGGCGGATGCCGGATCCCCTGCTTGAGCTCTGGCTCGGCACCGCGGAGGCCGCCTCGTGACGTCGTACTACCCCGCGTTTCTCGATCTGCGACAGCGGCGGTGCGTGGTCGTCGGCGGCGGGGAGGTGGCCCGGCAGAAGGTCTTCAGCCTGATGCCCTGCGGGGCGGACGTGACGGTGATCGCCCCGGAGGTGCACCCGTCCATCCAGCGGCTGGCGCAGCGGGGCGCCGTGCGTTGGAGCGCGCGAAGCTACGGCGACGGTGATCTCATCGAAGCCTTCCTGGTCGTGGCCGCGACGGACGACCCCGTCACCAACTCCGCTGTCCACGCCGAGGCGCGGCGGCGCGGCGCCCTCTGCAATGTGGTGGACGTGCCGGATCAATGCGATTTCATTGCCCCAGCCGTCATGCGGCGGGGCCCCCTGCTGGCCGCCCTCTCCACCGGTGGAGCCAGCCCGGCGTTCGCGTCACGCCTCAAGCGGGAGCTGGCACGCATCTGGGGACCGGAGTACGGCCAAATTGTCCTGGCCATGCGGGCCATGCGCCCGGTCGTCCGGGGCCGGCTGCCGGACATCGCGCGGCGGAAGGCTTACTGGCTGGCCGTCTCGTCCCGGGAAGATCTGCCCGCTCTCTGCCGCCAGGGCGGGCGCCGCGCGGTCGTGGACGACCTGCTGGCGCAGCTCGTAGAGGCCGCCGATTGAGCGCCCGCCCGGGTTGGGTCCATCTCGTGGGCGCGGGACCGGGCGACCCCGGACTCTTTACCCTGCGCGGGCGCGAGCTACTTGAGACGGCTGATGTGGTGGTCTACGACCGACTCGTCGACCCACGGGTGCTCGCCATGTGCCGCCCGGACGCCGAGCTGATCGACGCGGGCAAGGCCCCTGGGTTGGTGCGCATCACCCAGGAAGCCATCTCTGCCATGCTGGTGGGACGGGCGCAGCGCGGCGATGCCGTCGTGCGCCTCAAGGGCGGCGACCCCTTCGTCTTTGGCCGCGGCGGCGAGGAGGCCGCAGCCTGCAAAGCGGCCGCGGTCCCCTGCGAGGTGGTCCCCGGCGTGAGCTCCGCCGTGGCCGGCCCTGCCCTGGCCGGGATCCCCGTCACTCAGCGCGGGTTGGCAAACGGGTTCGCCGTTGTGACGGCGCATGCGCCGCGGGACGACTGGCC
>DATLTP010000218.1:0-15170 GCA_035533535.1 Bacillota bacterium
CAATGCCTTCTTTCGGGTTGGCCGAGCGCTCCAAGGCGTGCTCCCGCATCACGGCGGCTGGATCTCCCGGGCGCCAAGCCTCCTCGGAGGCTGGACGTCCTCGCGCGACCTGCCGCCGATTGCGGGCAGGACCTTCCGCGAACGGTGGGCCGAGGACCACAGATGATTGAGCGGTTTCTCAGGGAGTGGGCCGCCGTCGGCGGTCACGGCCGTCAGACCGAGGACGTGGCGGCCGGCGTCCGTGAGGTGCTCGCCGAGGTGGGTGCGCGCACCTTTGTCCGGTACGGCACGCCGCTTTGCGACGGACTGGATCTGACCGGGTATGAAGCTGCCGAGGCCAAGGACGCCGATGTGGGCATCGCCGATGTGACGGCCGCGGCTGCGGACACGGGAACGGTCGTGCTGGTGCCCGCCCCCGAGCGGGGACGCGTCGTCACCCTGCTCCCGCCCACGTGCATCTTCATCGTGCCAGCAACACTTATCCGGCCGAACCTGGGCCAGGCCATCCATGGCCTCACCCGCTGGAACCTCGTCACGGGCCCCAGCCGCTCCGGCGACATCGAGGGAGAGCTGGTCCTTGGGGTGCATGGGCCCGGGCGCGTGTACGCGCTGGTGACGCCATGACCGTCAAGGGAGCGGCGCCCATCCGGAGCGTGGCGCCGGCCACCGCGGAGGCGGTGTCCGCCCTCCTGCGGGAGGGCGGGCCCGTGCTCCTGCGGGGGGGCGGCACCCAGGACGGCATGGGCGGGCCGCTGCGCACCGCGCCCATCCTCTGCGCGACCACGGCCCTGCGCATGACGCCCATCGCGCACGAACCCGAGGATCTGACCGTCACCGTGCCCGCGGGCCTGCGCTGGGCGGAGCTGCAGGGGCAACTTGGCCGCCACGGCCAATGGGTGCCCTGCGACCCGCCCGCCCCGGAAACGGCCACCGTGGGCGGCGTGGTCGCGGGCAACGCCTTCGGGCCGTGGCGGCAGTCGCAGGGAAGCATGCGCGATCTGCTGATCGGGCTCCAGGCGGTGGCGGGGACGGCCACCGCCTTTCGCGCCGGCGCCCGCGTGGCCAAGAGCGTGGCCGGGTTCGACCTCTGCAAGCTGCTGGTCGGGTCCGCAGGCACCCTGGCCGTGCTGACGGAGTGCAGCTTCAAGGTCCGCCCCCTCCCGGCCGCACGCCGCACCTTCATGACCCACGGCGCCGCGCTGGCTGCCCTGGATCTGCCCGTTCCGCCCGCGGCCCTGGCCGCGTGGCCTGACGGACGGCTGCTGATCGCCTATGAAGGCTCCGCCAAGGCCGTCGATGCGGGCGGTGCCGGCCTGCGCGAGATGTATGCTGAGGTGGAGGAGGCTCCGGCCTCCGCCTGGGATGAGGTCCGCGGCCACATGCACCAGGGTCCGCTGGTGGTGCGGGCCTCCGTCCCGGCGGGCGAGGTTGCCGCCATTGCCCTGGCGATGGACAGGCTCGGGTACGCCTGCGTCGCCTGCCCGGGCTTCGGGATGCTCTGGGGCCGCCACCAGGAGCCGACAGACGCGGTTTGGCGCCAGGCGGCCGCCTTGGCCCGCGCCGCCGGCGGGCGAGCCCTCTGCGCGGTGGCGCCGGAGGGGATCGCGGACCCCTGGGACGCCAACCCCGCGCTTCTGCCCCTTTACCGAGCCCTGAAAGAGCGCTTTGACCCGGCCGGCGTCTTTGCGCCGGGGCGCTTCGTCGGAGGCATCTAGGGGAGGGATCCCGTGCAGCCGCCCGAGCCCCTGCCGATGCCCCCGCTGGCCTGGCAGGCCATGGACACCTGCGTCCACTGCGGCTTCTGCCTGCCGGCCTGCCCCACCTACCGCGAGCTGGGCTCCGAGGCCGACTCGCCGCGGGGGCGCATCTTCCTGATCCGGTCGGTCGCCGAGGGCCGGCTGGATGCCAGCGACCCCGCCGTGCAGGGCCACCTCGACCTCTGCCTGGATTGCCGCGCCTGTGAGACCGCCTGTCCGTCGGGCGTGGCCTACGGAACGATCATTGAAGGCGCGCGCGCAGCGCTGCGCCTGCGCGAACCCGCATCGCCCGGACTCCGCTTCATCTACCGTGGACTCCTGGCCAAGCCGCGCCGCATGGCCGTCGCCGCCCGCCTCACCGCCCTCGCCCAGCGCGCGGGGCTCACCCGCGGCCGGGCCGCGCGGCTCCTGCCAGGCCCACTGGCCGCTTTGGCAGGGGCGCTGCCGCCCGTCTCGCGCCAGCCCGCGCGCCGCCTGCTCCCTGCACATGTTGGCAGCGGCGAAGCGGCGGCGGCTTTCCTGGGCTGCGTGCAGGACGCGTTCTTCGCCCAGGACGACGTGGACATGGTGCGTGTGCTGGCCGTCACCGGCCATGGCGTGGCCGTGCCCCAGGGGCAGGCCTGCTGCGGGGCGCTGCACGTCCACGCCGGCGACGAGGAGGGCGCCCGTGAGCTCGCGCGGCAGAACGTGGCCGCGTTTGCCGGCACCGAGGGGCCCATCGCCGTCAACGCCGCGGGTTGCGGGGCGACGCTGAAGGAGTATGGCCGCCTGCTGCCGGATGAGCCCGCCGCCGCCGCGTTCGCCGCCCGGGTGCGGGACTTCTCCGAGCTGGCCGCGGCGCTGCCACCACCGGCGCGGCCGGTATCTGTCCATGCTACATATCACGAACCCTGCCACCTGGCCCACGCCCAGCGGGTCCGGGCCGAGCCGCGCCAGGCCCTGCGCCAGGTGCCCGGCCTCGATCTCATTGAGCTGCCCGAGTCGGACGCCTGCTGCGGCAGCGCCGGCGTCTACAACTTCACCCAGTTCGAGATGTCGATGGCCGTCCTGGACCGTAAGATGGCGAACGTGCGCGCGACGGGCGCGGACACGGTCGTGACGTGCAACCCGGGTTGCGCCCTGCAGCTCCGGCTGGGGGCCCAGCGCGCCGGGCTCGCTGTCGACGTGCGCAGCCTCTGCAGCGTGCTGGCTGAGGCCTACGGCGTTGGGGACCAGGCGGGGGGAGCGGCGCAGTGAGCAGACCGGTGCGGCGACCGGGGAGCGCCCGAGGTGGGCGAAGCGGTCGGCCCCAGGCGGGGGGCGTCACTACCCGTGTGAGCACCCCCAGGCGCGAAATGGCGGCGCGCTGGGCGGCCGCGACAGCCGGCTCCGGCCGCCGGCCGGCGGGCTCGCCCAGGGTGGCCGTCCCGCTGCGGCGTCCGCAGGCGGAAGCCCGATGAGCACGGACGCCCTGTTGCAGGATCTGGCGGCCATCGTCGGCGACCGCTTCGTCCTCCGCCAGCGCGCCGAGCGGCTGGCCTACGAAAGCGACGGCAACCCGCTGTTCGTGGGCCCGCCGCTCTGCACCGTGCTGCCGGGCGACCGCGACCAGGCCATCGCCGCCGTAAGGGCCTGCGTCCGCCACGGCGTGCCGTTCATCCCGAGGGGCGCCGGTACGGGGCTCTCCGGCGGCGCCACGCCGGTCGGCGGCGAGGTCGTGGTCGGCATGGCCCGCTGCCGCCGGGTGCTGCACGTGGACCGGGTGGGCCGCTTTGCCGTGGTCGAGCCGGGCCTGGTCAACGCGGACCTCTCCCGCCACGTCGCGCCGATTGGCCTGTACTACGCCCCCGACCCGTCCTCGCAGTACGCCTGCACCATCGGCGGCAACGTGGCCGAGAATTCAGGCGGCGCCCACTGCCTGAAGTACGGCGTGACGACCAACCATGTGCTGGGGCTGGAGGTCGTGCTGGCGGACGGGCGGGTGGTCGAGCTCGGAGGCCCGGCGCACGACCTGGACGCCGGGTACGACCTGACGGGCCTGCTGGTCGGCTCCGAGGGCACGATGGGCCTGGTCACGCGGGCCACGGTCCGCCTGCTGCCCCTGCCCCAGGGCGTGCGCACGGTCCTTGCGCTCTTCGACAACGTGGAGGCCGCGTCCGCCGCAGTTTCGTCGGTGATCGCGGCCGGCCTTTTGCCGGCCGCGCTCGAAATGATGGACCGCTGGGCCATCACCGCGGTCGAGCGGGGCGCCTACCACATCGGCTTCCCGGACGACCTGGCGGCGACGCTGCTGATCGAGGTCGACGGGCCGGCGGCCGGCCTGGACGACGAGGCGGAGGCCATCCTGGCCATCTGCCGGCGGGCCGGGGTGCGGGAGGTGCGCACGCCGAGCTCCCCGGCGGAGCGCACGCTTTGGTGGAACAACCGCAAGACGGCGTTCGGGGCCATGGGCAAGCTCGCGCCCAGCTACTATG
Organism: Bacillota bacterium; assembly: GCA_035533535.1. Taxonomy (GTDB): domain Bacteria; phylum Bacillota; class Sulfobacillia; order RBS10-35; family JAJYVM01; genus JAJYVM01. The sequence continues at coordinate 4,211 of DATLTP010000218.1, forward strand.
TGCAGGACGGCGTCATCCCCAGGTCGCGCCTGAGTTCTGTCCTCGGCGAGGTGGCGCGGATCGCCGACGAATACCGGCTCGTGGTGGCCAACGTCTTTCACGCCGGCGACGGCAACCTGCACCCGCTCCTGGCGTACGACGACCGCCACCAGGGCGAGGCCGAGCGGGTCATGGCGGCGGGCTCGCAGATCCTGAAGGCCTGCGTGGCCGCCGGCGGCACCATCAGCGGCGAGCACGGCATCGGGCTGGAGAAGCGTGAGGACATGCGCCTGGCCTTCACCGAGGACGACCTGGCCATGATGCGGGCCACGCACGACGCCCTCGACCCGCGCGACCTGGCCACGCCGGGGAAGGTGCTCCCGCTCCCCGGCCGTTGCGTCGAGGTCGGGCGCGCGGCCTGGGACCCCAGGGCCAAGCTGGGGGAGGGTGTGGTCGTCGAGCGCGACGCCGATGGCCGCTGACCGCCTTCTCCCGACTGATGGAGCGGCCAGCGGCAGGTGATGTCCTGGCTTGTCGCCGGTTGGCTGGTCAGCCTCGCGGCCGGCTTCATCCAGGGAATCGCAGGCTTCGGGTTCGGCCTGGCTTTCGGGCCCGCCATGCTCCTGGTCGCCCCGCCGCACCTCGTCGTGATCGCCACGTTCGTCCTTGGCATCCCCATCAACCTGGCTGTTGCCCTGCAGGCGCGGCGGGCGTGGTCGCGGGTCCTGTCGCCGGCCGTCATCGCCGGCGGCCTGCTCGGCGTGCCGCTGGGAACCTGGCTGCTGGCGCGCCTGCCCGTCCAGGACCTGCGCGGCGCCATCCCCGCCCTGGCCCTTGTCGGCGCCATCGGGTGGCTTCTGGTGCGTCCGCGCCCGCTGCCCCCTCGCATCGAGGCCTGGCTGGCGGGCCCGGTCGCCCTGGGCTCAGGCGTCGTGAACGGCGCCACGGGCATGGGTTCGCCCATCCTCGCGCTGCTGGCCGCCACCCAGCGCTGGGACAAGACCATGTCCCGCGGGCTGCTTGCCACCTTCAGCCTCACGACGTTCGTTCTCGGCCTCACCGCGGCGCTGTTGGCCCACGTGTCGGCCCGAGGCACATTGGGGACTGCCGTGGCCTGGCTGCCGACGGCCCTGGGCGGCTCCTGGCTGGGGACGCGGGCCAGCGCCCGGGTAAACCCCGACCGCTTCCCGGGGCTGCTGGTGGCCGTGGTCGTGCTCTGTGCCCTTGCTGCCCTGGTGTCGCTCTTGGCATCGGCCACTCGGTTGCGGGGGTAGCCCCCGCGCCTCGAGCCATTTCACTTTACGGCGCCCGCGCCCTCCGCTATTGTCAGCCCATGCACCTCCGCCGGCTGCTTTCCTTTCGCCAGCCTCACCGTGGCGCGCTGGACCTCCCGGGCATCGCTGTGCCCAATTTGAGGCCTCAGCCGCGGTAGAGCACCGGGCGGGGCCTCCTCGGGAGGGAGCCCCGCAGTGCAGCAGCCACAACCCTGGCCGTCCTGGCGCCGCCGCTTCTTCACCTTCTCGGCCCTGAACTTCGCCCGCTTTGACGCCGCCGTCTGGATCCTCTTCCTCCGCGGCCGCGGCCTGAGCTTGGCCGCCGTCGGCGGGGCAGAGGTCGCCTACCACGTGGCCGGCCTGCTGGCTCAGGTCCCCACGGGCCTCTTCGCCGATCGCCGCGGACGCGCCGTTGCCATGACGGTGGGCTGCGCGGTGGGCGCGGTCGGCTCGCTGCTCCTGCTGACCGTGCATGGCGCCCTCGCCGCCGCGGCGGTGATCGCCCTGTCGTCCCTTGGCGCGACGTTCGTCGCCGGGGCCGACCGCGGGCTGCTGTATGCCCGGCTGGCCGAGGATGGCCGGCAGGGCAGCTACCGGGAGGCCGCCGGCCGCGTGCTGGCCGTTGAAGATGCGACTGGCACCGTCGCCTCCGCCCTGGGCGGCTGGCTGGCCGGCGTGTCGTGGACGCTGGTCATGGGCGCGCGGGCCATCGTCCTGATGGGCGCCGGCACCCTGGCCACGCAGCTGGGCGGCACCCCGCCCCCGCCCGTGCCCCTGCGGGCCGCCGCCAGCGCCGCCCTCCGCTCGCGACCCCTTCGGCGCCTGACCCTGTACGCCGCCGGGTACGCGGCCCTCACGACGACAGCCCACCTCTGGGCCCAGGTCCTCCTGGCCGATAAAGGCGCCAGCTTAGCCGCCGTCGGCGCCTCCCTGGCCGCCACGCAGCTGGCCTCCAGCGCGGGCGGCCTCCTGGCCCCCCGGCTTCGCCTCGGCTCCCGCGCCTTCGCCTGGACGCCGGTGCTCCTGGCCGTGGCCTGGGCCGCCGCGGCCCTGGCGCCGACGGCCCTGCTGGCCCTGGGCGCGATCCTGCCGGGCTTCCTGGTCGAGGGGATCTTCTACCCGCAAATGGAGACGGCCGTGCAGCGCCACGCCCCGGAGGCCCTGCGTGCCAGCGTCCTATCGGCGCAGTCCGCGCTCTTCAGCCTGGCCATGATTGGCCTGTTCCCCCTGTTCGGCGCCCTGCTCGACCACCTCGGCCCGCACGCCTACCTGCTGCTCCTGCCGCCGTGGCTTGCCCTGGCGGGCGCTTCGCGCTGGATCGCGCGCGACACGACGGAGGAACCGGCTGCGTCATGAATGACCGTGGAAGGCCCGCTCCGGCCCACAGGCCACCGGGGCCTGCCGCCCGCCACTTCGGTGTACACGCCCGCCATGCGGCGCCATGCGGTGCACCCGCCCGCCAGAATGGCGGCGCACGCCCATGGGATAAAGGGGCCGCTCGCTCTGAGCCCTGCAGGCGCAGCAGGCGGAAGCGTTACGGCGACCGCCGCCACGCCGGCAGCCGCAGGGCCGCCGCGAAGGCCCATGCCGCGGGACCGCCAGCGCCCACCAGGCTGCGGGCGAGGCCACCCAGGCCCTGGGCGCTGACCTTGCGGTCCACGAGGTAGATCGCCGGCAGCCCGGCAACAACCAGCCGGCCAAAGCCCCCATCAGCCAGGGGCGCCACCGCCGCCCGTGCCCCGCCCTGCACGGCGCGGAGCCGCGTGCGGGCCTCCGCCAGGGATGGGTAGCAGGCCACAAAGTTGAAGTCGCCGCCCAGGCGGTCCTCATCCAGGTCGATGAGGTAGTCGAGGAGGATGTGCAGCGCGCCGACCGAGGGGAAGTAGGCATCCGCCAAGCTCTGGGCCTCCTGGGCGCCACAGCCCCGGCTGGCGGCCGCCATGAGCGCGAACAGGCCAAGGGTGGACCCGCAGCCGGCCGCCGCCTCGTACCAGCGCAGCCCGGGCGCTGGCAGTACGGCGGCCCACGCCTCCAGGCGCGGCCCCCGCACGTCGGGATCCAGGTGCTTCAGGCACTGCAGGTCGGCATACCGCGCGGCAAGCCAGGCCGACGGCCCGGCCACCACCGCCTGGCCGGGGAGCCGTGCCAGGGCCTCCCGGCATGCGGAGACGAGCGCATCGAGGTAGCCGCCGTCGTCGCGATGGGGATGATGCGCATAATACGCGCCGGCTTTCGCCGGCGAGGCCGGTGCCGCAGCGTCCGTGAACGCGCGGTGCAGGCACCGGAGGTCGACCTCGCCTCCAGCCAGGCTCCGGTCGCTCAGGTTGTCGAGGTAGTCGCTGATGGTCTGCAGGGCCACGATGGCCCGCAGCACATCCCCGGCGGCGGCTGGCGCCGCGATGGCCGCGAAGACGCTGCCGCCCTCGCAGTGGAAGCGCTTGGTGGAAAGGCTCGCCAGGGCCTGCCGCCGGAGCTCGGGGTCGGGAATGGCCTCGGCGCGGGCCGTCCAACCGGCCAGCTCGGCGCCGACACCCGCTTGCAGCCCGCGCATCCGCCGGAGTAGCCGCATGGCGCTCCACGGGAGCATCGTGCCCACAGCAGCCGGCGGTTGCCCGCGGAGCGCCGTGGTGTCGTGCGGGATGCCCATAGCCGCAGCATACCGCTGCACGCGGCCCCGACCCAAGGACGATCTGGAGGCCAGGGTCCGCGCTTGGGCCCAGGGCGAACCCTGGCCTCCAGAGTCAGGCCCGGGGCCGGCCGCGTGGCGACCGGTCCAATCCGCCGCTGGGTGCCGTCCGTGGTCGAGCCAGGGCTCCACCGACGCAGGGCCACAGCGGATGTGCGGCGAACGGGAGATGGACGGGCTGGTGGAGGGGGTGGTGCGGGGCGTGCGCATCGGCTTGGTTGCCAACCTCAATAAGCCCCAGGCACCCCAGGTGGGGGCGGATCTGACCGACCGCCTGGCCCGGGCCGGCGTCGACGTGGTCCTCCCGCCCGAGCTGGCGCGGGTCGTTGGCTGGCACGGAGATGTGGCCACCCTGGCGGACATGGCCCCGGACGTGGCCTTCGTCATCGTCCTCGGGGGCGACGGCACGCTGCTCGGCGTGGCGCGGGCCGTGCTGCCGGCCGCCCCGCCCCTGCTCGGCGTCAACCTCGGCCACGTGGGCTTCCTCACCGAAATCGAGCTTGCCGACCTGAACCGCGACCTGCCCGTATTCCTGGAGGGCCGCGGCGTGGTTGACCAACGGGCGATGCTGGGCGGCGAGGTCCTGGCCGCCGACGGCACCCAGCGCCAGCTTGTCGCGCTGAACGACGTGGTGCTGGCCAAGGGTCCCTTTGCCCGCCTGCTTCGCCTGCGCGTCCGCGTGGGGCGCGCCGTGCTGGCCAGCTACCGCGGCGACGGGGTGATCCTCGCCACGGCCACAGGGTCGACGGCGTACTCGCTTTCCGCGGGAGGCCCGGTGCTGCACCCCTCCGTCCCCGGGGTCATCGTGACGCCCATCTGCCCCCACACCCTCGACCAGCGGCCCACGGTCGTCTCCGCCTCGGAGCGGGTGAGCGTCGAGGTCGAGGCGGAGCACAAGGACATCATGCTGACCGCGGATGGCCAGGAGGGCTGGGCCTTCGCGCCCGGCGACCGGCTGGAGGTCGGCCTCGGCCAGGGCGTCGCCCGCCTGCTCCGCCGCCCCGGCTGGAGCTTTTACGAGGTGCTGCGGCACAAGATCGCGGAGGGCGACACCACGGATGGCGAGTAGCTTGGAGGCCACGCCGTGAAGGCCAGGCGCCAGACCCGGATCCTGGACATCGTGCGGCAGGGCATCGTGGAGACCCAGGAGGAGCTTGCCCACCGCCTTGAGCAGGAGGGCTTCCCCGTGACCCAGGCCACGGTATCCCGAGACATCAAGGAACTGAAGCTGGTCAAGGTTCCGATGGGCGACGGCCGCTACCGGTACGCCCCGTCGGGCGAGCCCGCCGTTGGCGTCGCGCGCGAGCGGATGGTGCGGCTGCTGCGCGAGTACGTGACCGCGTTCGACTCGAGCGAGAACATTGTGGTGGTCAGCACCCTCCCCGGCATGGCCGACCCGGTCGCGGAGGCCATCGATCACCTGCAACTGCCCGAAGTGATCGGCACCCTGGCCGGCGAACGCGTCGTGTTCGCGGTGGTGAAGCCCAAGCGCGCGGTGGCGGGGTTTCTGACTCGCCTGCGCGATATCCTGGGTCAGGCATGAAGGGCCCCGGCCGCCGGAACCCGATTGGCCCCAGCGCCTGCATCTTGACGTTCGGGCGCCGCCCGCATACCCACTTGCGAGAAGCCGCCACAAGGGTGCCTGGCCCCTGGGCGGCTCGCCGCCGAGTGAATCCCCCCGGCCCCCCCATCACGATGGCAGGTCCCCATGGCGCCTGAGGCGTTCCTGCAGGCCCTGGCCGTCCGCGACCTCGCCCTGATCGACCACGCCGAGGTTCGCTTCGGCCAGGGGCTGAACGTCCTCACGGGCGAGACCGGCGCCGGCAAGTCCCTCCTGCTGGACGCCCTGGCCCTGGCACTCGGCGCCCGCGCCCACGCCGAGCTGGTGCGCGCGGGCGCCGAAGCGGCCGTGGTCGATGCCATGTTCGCGATCGCACCTGATGGCGCGGCAGCCCTGGCCGCCGCGGCCGCGGGCGCGCCGCCCCCGGAGGACGGGATCCTCCTGCTGCAGCGCGAGGTGTCCCGCGACGGCCGCAGCATCAGCCGTCTCAACGGGCGCCTGTGCACCGCGGCCCAGCTGCGGGCGGTGGGCGAGTGCCTGGTCGACGTCCTCGGCCAGGGCGACCAGCAGCGGCTGCTGCAGCCAGCCAGCCAGGGGGAGCTCCTGGACCTGTTCGCGGGGCAGGAGGCTGCAGGCCTCCTGGCCGAGATCGCCGCTGCCCGCCGCCGCCTGCAGGAGCTGGACAGCGAGCTGGCCGACCTGCACGGCGACCCACGCGAGCGCGAGCGCCGCCGCGACCTGCTGACCTTCGCCCGCGACGAGATCGAGGCCGCCGGCCTCCAGGTGGGCGAGGACGAGGCCCTGCAAGCTCGCCGCAGCCTGCTGCAGCATGCGGAGCGCCTGCACGGGGCCGCGGCCGGCGCGTACGAGGAATTGTATGGCGGCGACCCGTCGGTGGCCGACCGCATCGGCCGGGTCCTGCGCGAGGTCGGCGACCTCACCCACGCGGACCCCCGCCTGCAGGCCATGCTGGAGCCGCTGCAGTCCGCGCTGGTCGAGGTGGAGGAGACGGCCCATAGCCTGCGCCAGTACCGGGACGAGCTGTCGTTCGAGCCAGGGGAGCTGGCCCGGGTGGAGGAGCGCTGGCAGCTCCTGCAGCGGCTGCGCAAGAAGTACGGCGACACGGCCACGGAGATCCTGGCCCACCGCGAGCGGGCAGAGGCTGAGCTGGCGGCGTGGGAGGATGCTGAAGCCGCGGCCGCGGCCCTCCGGGCGACCCGCAGGCAGGTGGCGGACGACCTGGCAGCTGTGTGCGCAAGGCTGTCCGCGTTGCGTGCGGCGTGCGCCGCCCGCCTCCAATCCGGCGTCCGCGGCGAGCTGTCCGCGTTGGGCATGGCTGGAGCCGACCTGGCTGTTCGGCTTTCGCCCGAAGCCATAGGGCCCCGGGGAGCCGACCACGTGGAGTTTCTGTGGAGCGCCAACGCCGGCGAACCCGCGCGGCCCCTGCAGCGGGCGGCCTCCGGCGGTGAGCTGTCGCGGGCGATGCTGGCCCTGAAGGTCGTGCTGACGGCGGCCGACCCGGTGCCCGTCATGGTCTTCGACGAAGTGGACGCCGGCATCGGCGGCCGGGCCGCGGGCGCCGTGGCCGAGCGGCTCGCCGCGCTGGCCGGAGACCACCAGGTCTTCTGCGTGACCCACCTGGCCACCATCGCGGCGCTCGCCGACGTGCACCTCGCCGTCCGCAAATCCGAGCGTGGCGGCCGGACCCTGGTCGCCGTGGAGCGCCTGGATGAAGCGGGCCGGCGGGACGAGATCGCGCGCATGCTGTCCGGCGGCGGCGAAGCCGCGCGGCGGCACGCCAAAGAGCTGCTGGCGGGCCGCCGCCGCTTCCCGGCAAGCTGAGGCGGCCCGCGGGGGAGGCTACCCCGCGGGGGGCCCCGCCTTGCGCAACGTCAAGCGTGCCGCCGGTGCGCTGATCGCCCTGTTCGTCCTGGCGGGCGCCGTTTCGGCGCCCGCGCGCGCTGTCTTCGGCTTGCCACAGATCCTCTGGGTGAATGTGCGTTCCCAGCGCACACTCACCCAGTTGCCCGGGTTCCTGAGCGTCACGGCCAACCTGCCCGAGCAGCGCCTGGCCGACGGCCAAATTGTGGTCCAACCCACGCAGCCGGGACGTTACGAGGCCGTGATCAAGGTCTTCGGGGTGCTCCCGGTCCGGACCGTCACCGTGCAGGCGCTGCTGCCCATCTCGGCGGTGCCCGGGGGCCAGGCCATCGGGGTGCTGCTGGACACGGCGGGCGTTTTGGTCGTGGGCGACGCCGCCTCGCCCGCCGTCGCCGCCAGGGCCGGTCTCCGAGCCGGTGACCTGATCACCGCCGCCGACGGCCAGCCAGTCCGCAGCAAGGAGCAACTGGCGGCCATCATCCAAGCGGCTGGCCAGAAAGGCCGGAGCCTCACGCTCACCGTGCGCCGGCTGGGAGGCACCTCGACCCTGCGCGTGCTTCCAGCCCCTGAGGGGTCGAGGTACCTCATCGGCGCCTGGGTCCGCGACGGGATCTCCGGGATCGGCACCCTCACGTTCTACGATCCGGCGGCGGACGTCTTCGCGGCGCTTGGCCACGTCGTGGCCGACGCCGCGACCGGAGCACCCTATCCGCTCGAGAGCGGCCGCATCGTGCCGGCGCTCGTCTCCGGTCTCTCGCCTGGCCGGCAGGGCGACCCCGGGGAAAAGATCGGGCTCTTCTCGGCGAATGCGAGCACGCTCGGCGTGATCGCCGCCAACACGAGCCTCGGCGTATTCGGACGCCTGGTGCAGACTCCTGTCGGCGGGATTTCGACCCGGGCCGTGCCCATCGCGCTGGAGGACCAAATTCGGACGGGGCCGGCCGAGATGCTGACGGTGATCGCCGGCACTCGCGTACAGCCTTTCGCCATCGACATTGTCCGCGTGGTGCCGCAGGGCCGGCCGGAGGCCAAGGGCCTGGTGGTGCAGGTCACCGATCCCCGGCTGCTGCAGGCCACCGGCGGGATCGTCCAGGGCATGAGCGGCAGCCCCATTCTCCAGGACGGACGCCTGATTGGCGCCGTCACCCACGTCTTCGTCAACGACCCCACACGCGGCTACGGCGTGCTGGCGATCTGGATGGCCGAAGGAGCCGGATTGCTGCATAGCGGCGGCTGACGCCGTCGTATCCGGCCCCCTGGCGCGAAAACCCCCGACAGATCAACGTTTTATCCACAGGCCGCCGGGGAGGACATGATTCCGGGGGGGTGGAATACCAACCCACACCGCTCCACTAGGAGGTGTTCCCCCCGATGGCCGTGCCCGCACCCGCTGCCGCCCCCATCCGGGTACTCGTGGCCGACGACAACCGCGAGTTCTGCGAGTTGCTCGGGCAGTACATCTCGAACCAGGCGGACTTCCGTTTGGTCGGCGCCGCCCAAAACGGCCGCCAGGTCATGGAGATGCTGCAGACCGAGGTCCCGGACGTCATCATCCTGGACATCATCATGCCGCACCTGGACGGCCTGGGCGTCCTCGAGCAGGTCAACGCCCTCGGCCTCGAGCACCGGCCCAAGATCATCATGCTGACCGCCTTCGGGCAGGAGAGCATCGCCCAGCGCGTGGTGGACCTCGGCGCCGACTACTACATCCTGAAGCCCTTCGACCTGAACGTGCTGGCCAAGCGCATCCGCCAGATCGTCAAGGTCGGCGGGGCGCGGGTGGCGGTGCATGAGGGCCGGAGCCTGGACATCGAGGTCACCGGCGTCCTCCACGAGATCGGCATCCCGGCCCACATCAAGGGGTATCTGTACCTGCGCGAGGCCATCATCCTGGTGGTGCAGCGCGTCGAGTTGCTGGGCGGCGTGACCAAGGAGCTGTACCCGTCGATCGCCAAGAAGTTCGCCACCACCCCGAGCCGGGTCGAGCGGGCCATCCGCCACGCGATCGAGGTGGCCTGGAGCCGCGGCAATGTCGACCTGATCCACAAGCTGTTCGGCCATACCGTGAACTCCGACCGCGGCAAGCCGACCAACTCCGAGTTCATCGCCATGGTGGCCGACAAGCTCCGCATGGAATTGCGCCTCTGATTGGGTGCGGGGGGCAAAAGGGGCATGGTACGCACGACATGCGCATGTGCCTCCGGGTGGCCCCCCGCACCAAGACCCTCCTCCACCGCTGCCGTCCGGGCGACGCAGTCTTGGTTTGCCATCCCGACATGGACGCCGTCGCGGCCGAGGGCCTGGCCGACGCCGGGGTGCGGGCCGTCCTCAACACGGGCCCATTCCTGACGGGCCGCTATCCGGCCCGGGGCGCCGAGGTATTGCTGTCGGCCGGCGTGCAGGTGGTGGAGGGCCTCGGCGAGGATTGCCTTGGCCGCCTCGTGGACGGCGAGCGCATCGATCTGGACGGCGGCGAGGTGCGCCGCGGGCCGGCGGTCGTCGCGCGGGGCCATGCCCTGACCACATCCGAGGTTGCGATGCGGCTGCGGGCGGCCGAGGACGGCCTGGAGCACCGGCTGCCCGAGTTCGTCGAGAACACCCTGGCGCACGCCATCCGGGAGGCCGAGCGCATCCTGGCGCCCCTGCCCCCGCTGGGGGTCGATCTTGGGCTGCGCGGGCGCCCCGCCCTGATCGTCGCCCGCGGGCCCAGCTTCCAGGCGGACCTCCGTAAGCTCCGCCCGTACATCCGGACCGAGCGCCCTCGCTTGGTTGCCGTCGACGGCGGCGCTTGCGCCCTGCGACGGCTGGGCCTTTGGCCGGATCTCATCGTGGGCGACATGGACAGCGTCGATGACGCCACCCTGGCCGCCTGCCCGCTGCGCATCGCCCACGCATACGCCGACGGGTCCTCGCCGGGGCTGCGGCGCTGCCGCGCGTTGGGTCTTGCCGCATGGCCCCTGGCGGCTGCCGGCACGAGCGAAGACCTGGCGCTCCGGCTCTGCTATGAGGCCGGCGCCCGCCCCCTGGTGCTGGTCGGCGCCCACACCGGCCTGACGGACTTCCTGGATAAGGGGCGGGCCGGCATGGCCAGCACCCTCCTGGTCCGCCTCAAGGTCGGCCATGCCCTGTTGGACGCCAAGGGCGCCAGCCTGCTCTACGGCGCCCGCGGGATTGGTCGCTGGCTGCCCCTGATCTTCGCCGCCGCCACGATCCCGGCCGTCCTGCTGGCCTGGCTACAGCCGGCCACCCACAGCCTGCTGACCCTCTGGGCCATCGAGCTGCGGATGCGCCTGCCGTGATCGACCTGCGCGCGCACGCGCTCGCGTTGGCTGCCGTCTTTGCCGCGTTTGCGATTGGGCTGCTGGTCGGGGCCGCCCGCGGCGGGCCCGTGCTGGCGCGCTGGCAGGCCGCCGCCGCCGTCCAGATCGAGCGGCAGTTCGCCACCACCCAGACCGAGCTGGCCTCCGAGCGGGCCACCCTCTCCCTGCTCCGCGCCGAGCAGTCGAGCGAGCAGGCCTTTGCCCAAGCGGCGCTGCCCTGGCTCGTCGCCGGGCGGCTCAAGGGCGTGGATGTCACCCT